>NZ_JBVAXQ010000009.1:0-195970 GCF_055419425.1 Mycobacterium sp. IDUB_21
GTGTCACCACCAAGACCACCGGAACTGTCACCGATGTCCTGATGCAGAACTGTCACCGATGTCCTGGGAGATGACACGCTGACCGCTATCGGCGGTCTGGGCAGCGCGGGCCTGGTGGAGGTCATGCAGCACGCGGCGCGGTTGCAGGCGGCGTCGCTGGCGCGGGTGTTCGCCGCGGGCGCGGAGTTGTATCACCGTCGGGAGGCTGAGCAGGAGGTAGCCCGCCGCGATATTTGGGCCATTGACGGTTGGGAAGCGGTGGCTGCCGAGATCGCGGCTGCTCAGGGCATCAGTCGTGGGCGTGCGGCCGGCCAGTTGCGGATCGGTCTGGCGCTGGCGGAGCGGCTGCCCAAGCTGGCGGCGCTGTTCGCTGCGGGCGTGGTGGACTACCAGGTGGTAGCGGCGGTGGTGCATCGGACCGAGTTGATGCTCGACCCGGACGCGATTCCGCGGATGGATCGGTGGTTGGAGCGCAATGCCGTGCGGTGGGGCAACTGGTCGCGCAACCGCATCGTCGAAGCCGTCGACTACTGGGTGCAGGTTCTCGAGCCGGCCGCGGTACGCGAAGCCCGCACCTTCGACGAGTCCCGTCACATCACTGTGGTGCCGCAACATTCGGGCCTGGCCGAGATCTTCGGCGATGTCCGCACCCCCGATGCGTTGGCCTTCGATCAGCGGCTCAGCGAACTGGCCGCCACCGTCTGCACGTGCGATCCGCGCACCAAAGATCAGCGGCGCGCCGACGCGTTGCGGGCGCTGACCGCCGGCGCGGTCACCATGGCGTGTGAATGCGGCTCGCCGCAGTGCCCCGCCGCCACCGGCGACGCCCCGGTGGGGGCGGTGATGATCCATGTGATGGCCGAGCAGGCCACTATCGACGGCCGCTGCGATGCGCCGGGATACGTGCCCGGGTTCGGTGGTCTCTCGGCGGAGGCGGTGCGTCAGGTCGCCAAGTCGGCCAAGTTGCGGACGGTTCGCCACCCTGAGGATGCGCCGCCGGAGCCGGGTTATCGGCCGTCGACGGCGCTGGCCGACTTCGTGCGCTGCCGCGATCTGACGTGTCGGTTCCCCGGCTGTGGGCGCCCGGCCGAAGGCGCCGACATCGACCACACGGTTCCCTATCCGCTCGGGCCGACGCACCCGTCGAACCTCAAGCTGCTGTGCCGCCTGCACCACCTTCTGAAGACGTTCTGGACCGGCGAGAACGGCTGGCGTGACCGGCAGGAGCCCGACGGAACCGTCATCTGGACTGCTCCGACTGGCCACACCTACGTCACCAAACCCGGTGGCGCCCTGTACTTCCCCCAGTTGGCCGCCCCCACTGGCGAGCTGGACCTGCCGCAATGGTCACCGGTCGGAAACCGCGGGCTGATGATGCCGACCCGCAGGCGCACCAGGACGCAGGATCGGGCCTACCGGATCTGGCTGGAACGCAACCACAACGAAGCCCGTATCGCCACCGAGGCCGCCGAAGCCGCCGAAGCCGCGAAACGACGCGCGCTCGCAGCCTGCAACGATCCACCACCCTTCTAGTTCGGCGTCAACCCGCGGACTTTGCCGACGGCATTCTATGGTTGATGCTGTGAGCCAGAACGTCGACGTTGCCGGCGCCTCGACCTGGTCGCCGCGCGAAGTCGAGCTGTTGGAAGTCACCTTGCAGCTGCTGCAGGAGAACGGCTACGACCGATTGACGGTTGATGCGGTCGCGGCCACCGCGCGCGCGAGTAAGGCCACCGTGTACCGACGTTGGCCGTCGAAGGCCGAATTGGTGTTGGCCGCGTTCACCGAGGGCATCCGCCAGGTCGCCGTCCCGCCCGATACCGGCACGCTGCGCGGCGATCTGGTGCGACTGGGTGAGTTGGTCTGCGGACAGACCGCGCAGCACGCCGGCACACTGCGCGCAGTGCTGGTGGAGATCTCGCGCAATCCCGCGCTGAACGAGGTGATGCAGCACCAGTTCGTCGACCAGCGCAAGGCGCTGATGCTCCACATCCTGCGGCAAGCGGTCGACCGGGGGGAGATCGATGCCGCCGCCATCGACGACGATCTGTGGGACGTGTTGCCCGGATACCTCATCTTCCGGTCGCTGGTCTCGGGCCGGGCGCCAACGGCGCGCACCGTGGCGAACGTTGTCGACAACGTGATCCTGCCGGGCCTCACCCGCGGCGCGCGCTGACGCCTGCCGTCACGAAATCACCGGCGCCGCGCTATTGAGCCGTACGGTTCCGTACCGTACGCTTAGTTTTCGTTCGACCTGCCCACGGATACCGAGAGGCTTCCGGTGAAGAGACCGTCGTTTTTTCCCCTGGTCCGGCGTGGGTGGATGGTCATCGTCGCCGTGGTGGTCGTCGCCGTCGCGGCGTTCGGCGTCTATCGGCTGCACGGCATCTTCGGCTCCGGCGACACCACGTCGACCAGCAGCGACTCCGGCGAGGAAATCGTCCCGTTCAACCCCAAGGACGTCATCTACGAGGTCTTCGGCGCTCCGGGTGCCCCGGGGGCCACAGCCACCATCAATTACCTCGACGTCAACGCCGCCCCTCAGCAGGTCATCGACGCCCCGCTGCCCTGGCAATACCGGGCGACTACGACCGAGCCGGCGGTCATCGCCGATCTGCGTGCGCAGGGTAACGGCGACACCTTGGGCTGCCGAATCGTCATCGATGGCGAGCTCAAAGACGAAAGGATCGTCGACGCGGTGAGCGCCTACACGTTCTGCTTGGACAAGTCCGGATGAGCGAGCAGCGCGAGCCCCGGCCCTTCTGGCCGCGCACCATCCGCCGCCTGGCGCTGCCGATCGTGCTGTTCTGGGTGGCGCTTGCTGCGGTGACGAACAGTCTTGTTCCGCAGCTTGAGGTGGTGGCCGAAGCCCACAACGTGGGGATGAGCTCGCATGACGCGCCCTCATACCAGGCGGCGAAGCGCATCGGAAAAGTGTTCCAGCAGTACGACACCGACAGCGCGGCGATGATCGTCATCGAAGGCGATCAGCCGCTCGGCGCCGACGCGCACCGGTTCTACGACACCCTGGTCGACAAGCTGGAACGCGACACTCAACACGTCCAGCACATCCAGAACTTCTGGGGCGACCCACTGACCGCCGCCGGTTCGCAGAGCAACGACGGCAAAGCGGCACTGGCGCAAGTGTTCCTGGCCGGAAGCCAGGGCGAGACGCTGGCCAACGAGTCCGTCACAGCCGTCCGGGGCATCGTCGAGGACACCCCGGCGCCGCCGGGCGTCCATGCCTATGTGACTGGTGCGGCGCCGCTGGTCGCCGACCAGTTCTCGGTCGGCAGTGAGGGCACCAACAAGGTCACCGCGATCACCTTTCTGGTGATCGCGCTCATGCTGTTCGCCGTCTACCGCTCGGTCGGAACCACCGCGCTCGCGCTGCTCACCGTGGCCATCGAAATGGCCGCCGCCCGTGGATTCGTCGCGTTTCTCGGATACCACGAGATCATCGGACTATCAACGTACTCAACGAATCTGCTGACTTTGCTGGCGATCGCCGCGGGAACCGACTACGCGATCTTCATCATCAGCCGCTACCAGGAGGCACGCGCGGCCGGCGAAGACCCGGAGACGGCGTTCTACACCATGTACCGCGGCACCGCGCACGTCGTAATCGGCTCGGGCCTGACCATTTCCGGCGCCGTCTACTGCCTGACCTTCACCCGCTTGCCCTACTTTCACACCCTGGGTCTGCCCGCCGCCATCGGCATCTTCGTGGCGCTGATCGCCGCGCTCACGCTGACATCGGCCGTGCTGACATTGGGCAGTCGGTTCGGCTGTTTCGAACCCACCCGGGCGATGCGGACCCGCGGCTGGCGACGGATCGGTACCGCCATCGTCCGCTGGCCCGGACCCATCCTGGTGGTGGCGTGCGGGGTGGCCTTGATCGGCCTGCTCGCCCTGCCGGGCTACAAGACCAGCTATGACGCCCGCGTCTACATGCCCGACCGCGCCCCGGCCAATGTCGGCTACGCGGCCGCGGAGCGCCACTTCTCACAAGCCCGACTGAACCCGGAACTGTTGATGATCGAATCCGACCACGATCTGCGCAACCCGGCATCCTTCCTGGTCTTGGAGCGGGTCGCCAAGGCCGTGTTCCACACGCCGGGTATCGCCAAAGTGCAATCGATAACACGACCGTTGGGCACACCGCTGAAGCACACGTCGATACCGTTTTCGGTCGGCCAGGGAAACGTCGCCCAGACCCAGAACCTGAAGTACCAGATGGACCGGGCGGCCGACCTGCTGACGCAGGCGGCCGAAGCAGACAAGTCGATCCACACGCTGGAACAGCAATATGCGCTGCAGCAGCAACTCGCCGACGCCACCCACGACGAAACCCAGAGCTTTCACGACACCGTCGCCCTCACCAACGATCTGCGTGACCAGATCGCGAACTTCGACGACTTCTTCCGCCCGATCCGCAGCTACTTCTACTGGGAACCGCACTGCTTCGATATCCCGGCGTGCGCGGCGCTGCGCAACGTGTTCGACCTGCAGGACGGCATCGACAAGCTCAGCGAGAAGCTCGAACAACTCACGACGACCTTGGACAAGTTGGACGCCCTGCAACCGCAATTGGTGGAGCTGATCCCCTCCCAGATCGAAAGCCAGCGGGTCAACCGCGACCTGGCGCTGAACAACTACGCCACCAACTCCGGGATCAGTGACCAGTCCGCCGCCGCGAACGACAATCCCGCCGCCATGGGCCAGGCCTTCGACGAAGCCAAGAACGACGACTCCTTCTACCTGCCGCCCGAAGCGTTCGACAACGCCGAATTCAAACGCGGGATGAAGCTGTTCCTCTCGCCGGACGGCAAAGCCGCGCAGCTGATCATCACCCACGAGGGTGACCCGGCGACCCCCGAAGGCATCTCGCACATCGACTCGATCCGCGACGCGGCGAAGGAAGCCGTCAAAGGCACCCCGCTGCAGGGCTCCCACATCTACCTCGCCGGCACCGCCTCGACCTACAAGGACATCGCCGATGCCGCGAAGTACGACCTGCTGATCGCCGGGATCGCCGCGCTGAGCCTGATCCTGCTGATCATGATGATCATCACCCGAAGCCTGGTCGCCGCGATCGTCATCGTCGGCACCGTCGCCCTCTCGCTGGGCGCCTCATTCGGACTGTCGGTGCTGGTGTGGCAGTACCTGTTCGGCATTCACCTGTACTGGATCGTGTTGGCCCTGGCCGTCATCCTGCTGCTGGCGGTGGGATCGGACTACAACCTCCTGCTGATCTCACGGTTCAAGGAGGAGATCGGCGCCGGTTTGAACACCGGCATCATCCGGGCGATGGCCGGGACCGGCTCGGTGGTGACCGCCGCCGGGTTGGTGTTCGCCGCCACCATGGCGTCGTTCATCTTCAGCGACCTGCGGATTCTGGGCCAGATCGGGACCACCATCGCGCTCGGCCTGCTGTTCGACACGTTGATCGTGCGGTCGTTCATGACGCCGACCATCGCCGCACTGCTCGGGCGCTGGTTCTGGTGGCCGCAACGGGTGCGCGAGCGGCCCGCGGTGACCGCAAGCGGCTAAGACTTCTTGGCCGGTGCTTTCTTGGCTGGTGCTTTCTTCGCCGGTGCCTTCTTGGCCGGGGCCTTTTTCGCCGGCGCTTCTGTGCTGTCCTTGGCGGCCGAGCGCTTCTGCACGCTGGCCTCCAGCTTGGCCAACAGATCCGAGACGTCTTCGGTGGCGTCCAGTTCAGCGGGCCGCTCCTCGGGGGTGAAGGCCTCGTCGCCTTCGAGCTTGGCCGCAATCAACTCGTGCAACTGCTCCTGGTAGGTGTCGTGGTAGCGGTCGGGGTCGAAATCGTCGGCCATCGAGTCGACCACCTGCCCGGCCATCTTCAGCTCGGCCGGCTTGATCTCCACCTTCGAGTCGAGCGCCGGAAAATCGGGGTCACGGATCTCGTCCGGCCACAGCAGGGTGTGCACCATCATCACGTCGCGCTTCGAGAAGTCCTTGACCCGCAGCGCCGCCAGCCGGGTCTTGTTGCGCAGCGCGAAGTGCACGATCGCCACCCGGTCGGTTTCGGCCAGCGTCTTAGCCAGCAGCACATAGGATTTGATCGACTTTGAGGCCGGCTCTAGAAAATAGCTGCGGTCATAGAGCATCGGGTCCAGATCACCGGCCGGGACGAACTCGAGCACCGCGATCTCATGGTCGCGTTCCTCAGGCAGGTTCGCGATGTCGTCGTCGGTGATCACGACCATTCGGCCGTCGTCGGACTCGTACGCCCGCGCGATGTCGCCGTAGTCGACGACTTCGCCGCACTCCTCGCACACCCGCCGGTAGCGGATCCGGCCGTTGTCCTTGGCATGCACCTGACGGAACTTGATGTCGTGGTCCTCGGTGGCGCTGTAGACCTTCACCGGGACGTTGACCAGACCGAATGCGATCGAACCCTTCCAGATGGAACGCATGAGGCCAGTATGCCCACCCCGATGTGCCCATAACCCGCTTTAGCGCGACGTAGGTTGGCAGCATGGCCTCCGAGCCGTTCAAGACCCGGGTGAAGCTCACCAATGCCGACAAGGTGCTCTACCCCGCCACGGGCACCACCAAAGCCGACGTCTACGACTACTACACCCGCATTGCCGAGGCGATGCTGCCGCACATCGCCGGACGCCCGGTGACCCGCAAACGCTGGCCCAACGGCGTCGAGCAGGACTCCTTCTTCGAGAAGCAGCTCGCCACCTCGGCGCCGGCTTGGTTGCCCCGCGCCCAGGTGCAGCATCGCTCCCGCGCCACCGCCTATCCGATCATCGGTGACCTCGATGGCCTGGCCTGGATCGCCCAGCAGGCGGCACTGGAAGTCCACGTGCCGCAGTGGCGTTTCGAAGCCGAATGGACGGGTGGGGGCGAGGTGCTCAAGCCCGGCCCGGCAACACGGCTGGTGTTCGACCTGGACCCCGGTGAGGGCGTGACGATGAGCCAACTGGCCGAGGTGGCGCGAGCCATCCGCGAATTGATGGCCGATCTGGGGCTGGACACCTTCCCGCTCACCAGCGGCAGCAAAGGACTGCACCTGTACACCACTCTGGACCGCCCGGTGGCCAGCGCCGGTGCGGTCGCAGTGGCAAAACGTGTTGCGCAGCAACTCGAAAGCGCCATGCCGAAGCTGGTGACTGCGACCATGGCCAAGAATCTGCGGGCCGGAAAGGTCTTCGTCGACTGGAGCCAGAACAACTCGTCGAAGACCACCATCGCGCCGTATTCGCTGCGGGGCCGCGATCATCCGACGGTAGCCGCGCCACGCACCTGGGCGGAGCTGGACGATCCGGACCTGCGGCACCTGCGCTACGACGAGGTGCTGGCTCGCGTCGGCCGCGACGGCGACCTGTTGGCCGGGCTGGACGCGCCGCTGCGCCAGCCGGACCGGCTCACCGCATACCGGGCCAAACGCGACGCGGCCAAGACCCCCGAGCCGGTGCCGGCCGGCGCCCCGGCCCCGGCAGGCGGCAATAGTTTTGTCATCCACGAGCACCACGCCCGCCGGTTGCACTACGACTTCCGGCTGGAGCGCGACGGCGTGCTGGTGAGCTGGGCGGTGCCCAAGAACTTGCCGGACACGCCCTCGGTCAACCATCTCGCGGTGCGCACCGAGGACCATCCGCTCGCCTACGGCGGCTTCGAGGGCACCATCCCCAAGGGCGAGTACGGCGCCGGCACGGTGCGCATCTGGGATTCGGGTAGCTACCTGACCGAGAAGTTCGAGGACTCCGCCGAGAAGGGGGAGGTGATCGTCGTGCTGGCCGGCAGCCGGATCTCTGGCCGGTACGCGCTGATCCGCACCGGCGGCGATCAGTGGCTGGCGCACCGGATGAAGGACCAGCAGGCGTTCGCGTTCAATGATCTGGCTCCGATGCTGGCCACCCATGGTGCGGTGAGCGGGCTGGATCCGGGCAGCTGGGCCTTCGAGGGCAAGTGGGACGGCTACCGGCTGCTGGTGGAGGCCGATCACGGCCGGGTGCGGTTGCGCGCACGCAGCGGCCGCGACGTCACCGGCGAATACCCGCAGCTGCGGTCGCCGGCCGCCGACCTCGCCGAGCATCACGTCGTGCTGGACGGCGAAATCGTCGCGCTTGATGGCGCCGGCGTGCCCAGCTTCGCCGCGATGCAGAACAGCGCCCGCTCGGCCCGGGTGGAATTCTGGGCCTTCGACCTGCTCTACCTCGACGGTCGTCCGCTGCTGCGCGCGGCCTACCGCGACCGTCGCCGCCTGCTGGAAACCCTCGCCCAGGGGACCGGCTTGGTGGTCAAAGACCTGTTGACCCCCGACGGCGCGCAAGCGCTCGAACAGTCCCGCGAGCTCGGCTGGGAGGGCGTGGTGGCCAAGAAGTGGGACTCGACCTACCAGCCCGGCCGCCGCTCGAAGTCCTGGATCAAGACCAAGCACTGGCGAACCCAAGAGGTGGTGATCGGCGGCTGGCGGACTGGCGAGGGAGCCCGCGGCGGGGGGATCGGGTCGCTGCTGATGGGCATTCCGGCCGGGGACAAGCTCACGTTCGTCGGCCGGGTCGGTACCGGGTTCACCGAGCGCCAGCTGGCCGCGCTGAAAAAGAAGCTGACACCCACCGACGAATCACCCTTCGACGCGCCACTGAGCGGTCCCGACGCCGCCGCGGTCACGTTCGTGCGACCGACGCTTGTCGGGGAGGTGCGCTACAGCGAGCGGACGGCCGACGGCCGGCTGCGCCAACCGAGCTGGCGCGGCTTGCGGCCCGACAAGACGCCCGACGAGGTGGTAGGTGAGGATTGACCGGTGCGGTGGGTGACCTATCGAAGTGAGGACGGCGAACGTACCGGGGTGCTGCAGGGCGAGGTGATCCACGCCGCGGCGCCCGGAGCGACGCTGCTGGAGCTGATCCGGCTCGGCCCGGACGGGCTGCGCGACGCCGGTGAGCGCGCGCTGAACGCACCGTCGGCGACGGCGCGGATCGACCAGGTGACACTGATGGCGCCGATCCCGCGCCCGCCGTCGATCCGCGACAGCTTGTGCTTCTTGGACCACATGCGCAACTGCCTGTCCGCGACCGGTCGCAGCCCAGTGCTCGACGACGCCTGGTATCAGATACCGGCCTTTTACTTCGCCTGTCCGGCAACGGTTCTGGGTCCCTACGACGATGCGCCGACCGCGCCCGGCAGTGTCTGCCAGGACTTCGAGCTGGAGGTCGCCGCAGTCATCGGAACGCCGGGGGTCGACTTGGCGGTGGCCGAAGCCGAGCGGGCCATCATCGGCTACACCATCTTCAACGATTGGTCGGCACGGGATCTGCAAGCTCACGAGGGCGTGCTGGCGATCGGGCAGGGCAAGGGTAAGGACAGCGGTGTCACCCTGGGGCCGTATCTGGTCACTCCCGACGAGCTGGAGCCCTACCGGCGCGACGGCAGGTTGAGCCTGCACGCCACCGCGATCGTCAACGACGTGATCCTCGGCATGGGGTCGACGGGCGCGATGGACTGGAGCTTCGGTGAGATCATCAGCTATGCCTCACGCGGAGTGCCGCTGACACCCGGTGATGTCTTCGGCTCCGGCACCGTACCCACCTGCACGCTGGTCGAGCATCTCGATCCCGCAGCGGCGCAACCGTTTCCGGGCTGGCTGCGCGACGGCGACGTGGTGACGCTGCAGGTCCAAGGCCTCGGTGAGGTACGCCAGACCGTGCGCGCCAGCGCTCCGCCAGTGCCGCTGGCGGAGCGCCCCCGCCCGCTCGGATAGCTAGGGCTTGGCGCTGACGCTCACGTTGACCGTGGAGGCGCCGGAGTCGGAGCTGATGATCAGCACCGGGGCGCCTGGGGCCGAGGTGACATGTCCGCCGGTCACGCTCACCGCATAGCCGTTCGGGTACTGCCCGGGCGGCACCGAGATAGTGGTCTGGGCTCCGGCTCCGAAGCTGCCTGAGCCGTCGGCGTGGTCGGTGGAGTAGCTGAACGACAAGACGCCGTTGGCGAACGACCAGGACATCGGAGTGCCCGAAATCAGTTGCGGGTAGGGCTGGGCCAACGCGTCGAGCTTGTCGAAGTTGACGTTGTCACCGACCGGTGGCTTGCTCGGGTCCAATACCAGCGCCTGCCCGTCCGGTGACGCACTGGTGATGTCGTTGCCGCTGTATGCCCACTCGGTCCAGCCGATCAGATGCTTGTTGGCGGAGTCCATGCCGGCGGTGATGGTCGGAATGGTGTTGGTGGCGCCGAACTCGGTCATCAACGCCGGGATGTTGTGGGCCTGGGCGTAATCCGAGGCGAAGCCCAGGACGATGTCCGCGTTGAGATCGCAGCCGAAGCTGACGTCGGGGAAAAGCGAGGTCGGAATGCAGTAGTTGTGGAACGCGTAGACGCTGTTCGGGTCGTCCACCGCGCCCAGGTTTGTCTGCACCGGCAGGCTGCCGACGAGCGTGGTCGGTTCGAAGAACACCGTCTTGTTCGGGTCGACGGACCTGATCGCCGCGTCTAGCTGGTTGTAGAACGGGGTCAGCTGCTGGCCTTCGAAGTACGGGTTGCCGAACAAGCTGCCCAACCACGTTGTCCCCGGCCACGGCTCGTTCATGAGTTCGTACCCGGCCACGTTGGCGTCGCCCTTGAAGTAGTTGGCGACGGCCTGCCACGTCTGCGCGTAGTGGTTCAGCAGCCCAACCCCGTCGGATGCTCTGGAGTTGCCCCAGAAGGCATCCCAGGCGTGGTTCTGCGCTGGGTTGAGGAAGTAGTTGGCCGGGAAGCCCGCATCGGGGTTGGCCAGGCCGCCGCCGTCCGTCGCCCAGTCGGGTGCACCTTCGCCGCCGAATTCCTCGTTGTAGAGGTCCTGGTGCATGTCGAGGATTGCGACGATCTTGTACTGGGCCAGAATCTGCACCGTCTGCTGGATCGATGCCAGGTAGTCGTAGTCGATGACGCCGGGCTGCGGCTCCACCCCGGACCAGATGATGCCCAGGCGCACCGCATTGAAGCCGTTGGCGGCCAGGAACGCGGCGTCGTCCTGGCTGAAGCCGTCGGCAGACGGCTCGTAGGGCGGGATCTTGTAGACCTGGTTGATCCCGTGCAGCATGACGACCTGTCCGTCGCTGTTGGTGAGCCAACCGTTGGACACCTCCACCGGAGGCGCCGTCGTTCCGGTGATACCACCCGGCAGTGTGCCGAATTGCCCTACCGCGCCGTGGACACCGGACCACAGCCCGGGGTTGCCGCCGGCGCCGCCGAGGGCGGGCAGGCCGCTCAGGGTGTCGCCGTCGCCGGCGTCGCCGCCGTGGCCACCGTTGCCCATCAGCCAACCACCGGCGCCGCCGTCACCGCCGGCGGCTCCGGCGCCGCCGTCACCGCCTTCCCCGCCGTCGCCGAAGAGCCCGGCGGCACCGCCATGGCCCCCCGCGACACCAGCGGTGGCGCTGTCCCAGCCCGCTCCGCCGTCGCCGAACAACCAGCCCCCGGACCCACCGTCGGGATGGGCTTCGGTGCCGGCTGCGCCGTCGCCGATGATCGTCGACCCGAACAGCTGGTTGATGAAGCCGTTGACCTGGCTACCCAGGTCGCTGTCGATCCACTTCTCGGCGGCCTCATGCAGCCCGGTGTAGAAGTCGAATCCCACGGCAGGCCCCGGATCGGCGAGAGCGGCCAGTGCGGCGTCCCAGTGGTCGGAGGACAGGAACGAGTCCCACGAAGTCGTGTCGAACAGCGCGTCACCGTCAAGAGCGCCCGCGGCGGTCATAAACGGCGCAGCCAGCACATCCATCATGTCGTCGATGTCCGCCTGCGCCGGCGGGGCCAGCGGCGCGACCGTAGAGGTCACCGCCAGGAACGCGAGTGCCGCCAAAACTTTGCGACCGACGACTTTGCTGCGGCGACGAGCCATCTCGGCAAACCCTTTCCCAGGACGCACTCAGTTTCTGAGGTGCGTCTGAGAAGGGTAGACGAGTTACTTACAGTACGGAAGGGTTCGCCGTAAATGGCGTCGGGTTTCGCCGATCAGCATTGGGTGGCGGCGCGGATCCACTGTCGCCGGGCATCGCTTTGACCGGCATCCGATGAGGCGGCGGCGACCCGCAACAGGTGAACGGCCCGTTGGTAGTCGCCACGGCCGCCCAGTGGCTGGCCATGCAAGCAAGTCGGTGTCGTCATCACTGCCTCCTGCAGGTCACGCAACGAGAGCTGCAGTACTCGACCACCGTCGGCGGTCAGTGCGTACACCCATGTAACGCCGCCGGCGCCGAAACTTATCCCACCGACACAGTGAAACTGCCCACGCCATGCGTCACGGTGTGACCGGCGTCACCCCGCCTTGGCGATCACGTGCTCGGCGAAACGCTCCAGGTTGCGGATCTTGTCATCGAGGGGCTCGGTATCGGATCCGACGATGTAGGGCACCCGGAAGCCGACGATGACGTCGGTGACCCCCTTGTCCTCCAGGCGTTTGATGCCGTCGAGGGTGAATCCGTCGATAGAGATCACGTGGATCTCAAACGGCCCCGACCGACCTTCCTCGTCGCGCAGCTGCTTGAGCCGGGCGATCAGGCTGTCGAGCTCAGCCGGGTCGCCACCGCCGTGCATCCAGCCGTCGTTGCGCGCGGCGCGACGCAGCGCGGCGTCGGCGTGCCCACCGATCAGGATCGGGATGGGCCGCGCCGGCGCCGGGCTCATCTTGGTTTTGGGGATGTCGTAGAACTCGCCGTGGAACTCGAAGTAGTCGCCGGTGGTGAGTCCCCGGATGATCTCGATGCACTCGTCCATCCGCTTGCCGCGGCGGGCGAACGGCACCCCCATCAGCTCGTAGTCCTCCGGCCAGGGGCTGGTGCCCACCCCCAGGCTCAGCCGGTCGCCGATCATCGCGGCCAGTGAACCGGCCTGCTTGGCCACCAAGGCCGGCGGCCGGATCGGCAGCTTGACCACGAACGGGGTGAACTGCAACGTGGTCGTGACCGCGCCCAGCGCCGCGATCAACACGAATGTCTCGATAAATGCCTTGCCGTCCAGGAACTCGCGGTTGCCGTCGGGGGTGTAGGGATACTTCGAGTCCGACTCGAACGGGTAGGCGATGCTGTCCGGGATCGACATGCTGTGATAGCCGGCTGCCTCGGCGGCTTTGGCGAGCGGGATGTAATAGCTCGGATCGGTCATCGCCTCGGCGTAGGTGAACCGCACGTGGTCTCCTCGGTCTCGGGTGGTGTGGGTTGCTCTCTGCATAGCAGACTGACCGATCCGGCCGGGCGGGATCCTGGCTACAGCCGTGGCGGCACCGCGATCTTGATGTCGTCCAGGTGACGTCGTCCAGGTGAACCTTCGGGTCCGGGTGAACCTCCGGCGCTCAGTGTGCGTGTTTGCAAAGGTACTGGCCCCGACACGCATAGGTAGGTCATTTATGGACCGGAGATCGGTCATTCCCTCATCGTGGCGCAGCGCTTCGGTCAGTCGGCGCAGCGTCCTGGCCGGCGTCGCGGCTATCGGTGGCTTCCTGGCTGCCGACCTGGGTGCGGTCCTGTACGGGCGTGGTCCGGTTGGATCACACGGACGGTTGATCCCGCAGAAGTTCATCGACGCGTTTCATCGAGTAGCGGGGACCCATCCCGGCTACCGGCTCAACCATGCCAAAGGGGTTGCACTCGGTGGATACTTCGAGAGCAACGGTGCCGGCGCTGAACTGACGAGAGCCGCTGTCTTCCGTGCCGGCAGAACCCCGTTGGTCGGACGGTTCTCGGTTCCCGGCGGTAATCCCGAGGTGTCCGATGCTCTTGCCACCCCACGCGGTCTGGGTCTGGCCATCGGCTATCCCGGCGGCGAGCAGTGGCGCACCGCAATGCTGAACCTGCCTGTGTTCCAGGATAATTCGGTGCAGGGATTCTACGACCGTCTGCTGGCTTCTAAACCGATGCCTGGTACCGGTAAACCGGATCCGGCAGCCATGGCGCATTTTCTGACCGCCCATCCCGAAACCGCTAGAGCGATGTCGGTGATCAAGCGTCAACCACTCACCTCCGGTTTCGCCGACAGCGCCTTCCGGGGGCTCAACGCCTTCTACTTTGTCAACGCAGCGGATGACCGTGCACCGGTGCGATGGTCACTTGTCCCCCTGCGTGAGGTAGAACCACCAACCGCATCGGTCGCCAGCCCGAACTGGCTGTTCGACAGGGTTATTCGTGATATCCGCTACGGTCCCTTGCGTTGGCGGCTGATCGTGACGATCGGTGAACCCCAGGACGAGGTGCGCGATGCCACCGTCGCATGGCCGGCCGATCGCCGCACCATCGACACCGGGACAGTAGTGCTCGACTCAATAGCGACCGAGTCTGCGGGGAACGCCCGCGACGTCAATTTCGACCCCTTGGTATTGCCCGACGGGATCGAACCCTCGGAGGATCCCCTGCTGTCGGCCCGTTCCGCTGTGTATGCGGCATCGTTTCGCCGCCGAGCCGGGGTCCTCGGAGCCGCCCCAGCGGTGCAGGTCAATGAGGTGGCGCAGTGATCGCGTCCGGGGGAGGCTCCCAGGATCGGTACGCCCGCGGCACTCGCGTGCTGCATTGGTTGGCTGCAGTGCTTGTGTTCAGCACGCTGCTCGTCGGGTTTGTTTCAGCCAACTCGCTTGGAAACTACGTAGTGCTCCTGAGTGTGCATAAGGCGCTGGGCGCACTGGTGTTCGTGGTGTTCGTGGTCCGTGTGGTCAACCGGCTCACCGACCGCGGGCCAGCCCTGCCTGCCACCGTCGGACGGGCCGAGCGCGTCGCGGTCATCGGCTCCGAGTGCGGCATGTACGTGTTGCTGCTGGCGCAGCCTCTGTTGGGGTGGGCGATGCTGTCGGCAAGCGGGATCCCAGTTGTGTTGGCAGGTGTGCTTCGACTACCGATGATCGCCCCTGTCGATGCTGAGCTGTTTGGGATTCTTCGCAATGGCCACTCAGTCGTTGCCTACGGCTTGGTCGTAGTAATCGCTGCACACGTATCGGCGGTGCTGTTTCACGCACTGACACTGCGCGATGGCATGCTGCGTCGAATGACACTCGGCGGCAACCGGACTTAGCAGCCTGACCGATCCGGCCGGGCGGGATCGCGACTACATCCGCGGCGGCAACGCGATTTCGACGTCCTCCAGCGGAAACGGGGGGTATCCGGCGGCGCCGCTCACGGTCAGCGTGCCCCACGGGGTCCGCTCGGTGACGCGCCCGTCTGCGGTGTGCTCGCCGATCCGGATGCTGACCTTGGAGCCGGCCACATTTGCACCCGGAAGATCGGTGAAAAACATGCCCTGCCAATGGTATCGACCATCGATCGGGTCGAAGTGCCCGGCCAGCCGCACGCGGGTCGGGTAGTCCTCGCCTTGGTGGGTGAGCAAAGCCGGCCCGTCGTAGGTCTCGTCGCAGACGCCTTCCGCGCCGGTGAGGTAGAACAGGGCAAGTCCGCGGGTCGGCAGCAGCGGGTGCACCCGCACCCGGGCCGGGCGAGCCTCGATGCGGCTGGCACCGCTGCGCCGCAGGCCTTCAACGAGTCGGGCCACATACCGGGCCTGTCGGCGGGTGTGCGGGCCGGGGACCCGGAACCGATTGGGTGTGCCGTGCGCGGCGACGACATCGTCCGGAGAGGCGGTGGCGTCGATGATCACCCGGGCGGTCAGCGTCTCCCCGTCGGAGGTGGCCACCGTCCAGGTGTCGTCGGCATTGTTGAATCGGGTGGTCGCGGCGGCATCGACGACGCGGGCGCCGTCGAGCAACCCGTGCAGGGGCGCCGGGTCGCCCAGCACCACCACGTCGAGGATGCCGTTGCGGCTCATAGGAATCCGGCCCGCCGCCACATCCGCCGGGCCAGCCGGCCCATCAATCCGACCTCTTCGAAGAATGCGGCCAGCGGGGCGAACGAGGAGCGGGAGGCCGCGTGAAAGTGCGGGTTGGCCCGCGCCACTCGGCGAGCTTCGCGGCCGTTCAGCCCGACCCGGTTGTAGACGATCGGCAGGGTGAACAGGTGGCGGTAGAACGGTCCGCCGACACCCTGGAGGTTCGCCAGCAGGGCACGGCGGTAGCGCGGCATCGCCGGAACGCTGCGCCGCAAGCCGTCGCGGGCGTATTGGATGTGGCGGGCTTCCTCGGTGACGTGGATGCGCATCACCCGCCGGACGATCGGTTGCAGATCCGGGTCGTCGAGAATCTGGCGTTGCAGCGAGTCGAAGATCTCCTCGCCGACCAGCGCCGCACCCCACAGGATGCTGCCGCGGAACAGGAACGGAAGCGAGTTGATGACCATGCGCTGGTAGCGCTTCGGGCGCACCGGCACGCCGCCGATCCGGTCGATGGTCTTGCCGAACATCAGCATGTGCCGGGTCTCGTCGCCCAACTCGGTCAGCGAGTAGTGGGTGGTGCGCGCGGTGGGGTTCTTGTGCATCATGTCGCGCAGCAGCGCCTGGTTGAGGATGTTCTCGAACCAGACGCCCGCCGACAGCACATTGACCAGCTCCTGGCGTGACATCTCGATCTGCTGCTCGCGGGTCATCGCCTCCCACAGGTCGGTGCCGTAAAGGGTGCACATCTGCGGCGGCAGGAAGAACTTGTCCGGGTCGACGGGGGCATCCCAGTCGATGTCGACGACGGGGGCGTAGGACTTCTTCACCGAGCCCTTCAGCAGGCGTTCGGCGAATTCCTCCCGGGACGGTCCGCTCGGTCGCACGACAGTGGTCATCGGGAATCCCCTCTCGATCCAGTCCCCAAAAAGTAGGAGGCCCCACCGAAGATGTCAATACCTACGGTACCGGATACCCGTGGTTCGCCTTGTCGGTACCGCTGCGATGTCAAGTCGGGCCTGACCACCCGTAAAGCGGCCGCTTCCGCGGATGCCATGGCAGGATCGGCGGCATGGCATCGTTCTTGATCCGTGCCGGGTTGACCGGAATCGCGTTATGGATCGTCACCCTGATGGTCGACGGTATCGGCTTCGTCGGCGGTGACACCACGGCTCAGCGGATCGGCATCATCTTTGTCGTCGCGGTGATCTTCGGGCTGGTCAATGCGTTCATCAAACCGGTGGTGCAGCTGCTGTCGATCCCGCTCTACATCCTCACCCTGGGGCTGTTCCACGTCGTGATCAACGCATTCATGCTGTGGATCACCGCCTGGATCACCGACAACACCACCCATTGGGGCCTCCACATCGACCACTTCTGGTGGACGGCGATCTGGGCGGCGATCGTGTTGTCGGTGGTGAGCTGGGTGCTGTCGCTGGTGGCGGGTCGCGCCACCCGGGGCTGATGAGTGCGGCGACGTACCGACGGTGGCGCTCGCCGCCGGGCACACTGGACTGATGCCGGAGCTGCCCGAGGTTGAAGCACTCGCCGACCACCTGCGCCGGCACGCCGTCGGCTGCGACATCGGCCGCGTCGACGTGGCGGCGTTCTCGGTGCTCAAGACCTTCGACCCGCCACCGACGGCATTGCACGGCCAGACCGTGACGGGCGCACACCGCTGGGGCAAGTATCTCGGGTTGCAGGCCGGCGAACTGTTGTTGATCACGCACCTGTCCCGGGCCGGCTGGCTGCGCTGGTCGGACAAGCTGGCTCCCGCGCCGCTGCGGCCCGGCAAAGGCCCGATCGCGCTGCGGGTGCATCTAGGCACCCCGGGGAACGCACCCGGGTTCGACCTCACCGAGGCCGGCACCCAGAAGCGGCTCGCGGTCTGGCTGGTCGACGACCCGGCCAAGGTGCCCGGCATCGCCGGGCTCGGTCCTGACGCGTTGGAGGTGACAGCCGACGAGCTGGCCGGGCTGCTGGCCGGCAACACCGGGCGTATCAAGACCGTCATCACCGATCAGAAGGTGATCGCCGGCATCGGCAACGCCTACAGCGACGAGATACTGCACGCCGCACGCATTTCACCGTTCGCCACCGCGGCCAAGCTCTCCGGTGAGCAGCTCGTCGCGCTGCACGAGGCGATGTGCGTTGTCCTCACCGATGCGGTGACCCGCTCGGTCGGTCAGGAGGCCGCCACGCTCAAGGGGGAGAAGCGCTCCGGGATGCGGGTGCACGCCCGGGCCGGGCTGCCCTGCCCCGTCTGTGGGGATACCGTCCGGGAAATATCGTTCGCCGATAAGTCTTTTCAATACTGTCCGACCTGTCAGACCGGTGGCAAGGTGCTCGCCGACCGGCGGATGTCGCGGCTGCTCAAATAACCCGACCTCGTGATTGTTTAGGGTTCGTCGATCCGGGCTAGGCTGCCCGGGTGACACGTCAGAAAATCCTGATCACCGGTGCCAGCTCCGGACTGGGCGCGGGTATGGCCCGCGCATTCGCCGCACGTGGACGTGACCTGGCGCTGTGCGCCCGTCGGACCGATCGCCTCGAGGAACTGAAAGACGAGCTGATACAACAATATCCCGGCATCAAGGTCGCGGTGGCTGCCCTCGATGTCAACGACCACGACGAGGTGCCCCGGGTGTTCACGAAGTTCGCCGCGGAGCTCGGCGGAATCGATCGAGTTGTCGTCAATGCCGGGATCGGCAAGGGTGCTCCGCTGGGGACGGGCAAGTTGTGGGCCAACAAGGCCACCGTCGAAACCAACCTGGTCGCCGCGCTGGTGCAGATCGAGACCGCGCTGGAGATGTTCAAAGCCGCCGGCAGCGGGCATCTGGTGTTGATCTCGTCGGTGTTGGGCAACAAGGGTGTTCCCGGCGTCAAGGCCGCCTACGCCGCCAGCAAAGCCGGGATGTCATCGCTGGGCGAGTCGCTGCGTGCCGAGTACTCGCGCGGCCCTATCAAGGTCACGGTGCTGGAGCCGGGCTACATCGAGTCGGAGATGACGGCCAAGTCGGGGTCGACCATGTTGATGGTGGACAACGAATCCGGCGTCAAAGCCATGGTGAGTGCGATCGAACGCGAAACCGGCCGCGCGGTGGTGCCGCCCTGGCCGTGGACGCCGCTGGTGTGGGTGATGCGCCTACTGCCGCCGCGGCTCACCAAACCCTTCGCCTGAGGCCTGAGGCCCGGGGGATTCAGGACCGGTCGGCTACTTCGCCCTGCCCCGCTCAACCCGGTAGCGACGCACCAGCGCGTCGGTGGAACTGTCGGTCTGCGGCTGCGGGGAGTCGTCATCGGTCAGCACCGGCAGCAGCGCCTTGGCCTGCGTCTTGCCCAACTCCACACCCCATTGGTCGAAAGAGTCGATGCCCCACACCACGCCCTCGGTGAAGACCTGATGCTCGTAGAGCGCGATCAATTGGCCCAGTACCGAGGGCGTGAGCCGGGGAGCCAGAATCGAGGTGGTCGGGCGGTTGCCGGGCATCACCTTGTGCGGCACGACATTTGCCGGGGTGTCTTCGGCGGCGATCTCATCGGCGGTCTTTCCGAACGCCAGCACCTGGGTCTGGGCGAAGAAGTTGCTCATCAGCAGGTCGTGCATGCTGCCGGTGCCGTCGGCGGTGGCCAGGTCGTCGACGGGTTGGGAGAAGCCGATGAAGTCGGCCGGCACCAGCCGGGTGCCCTGGTGCAGCAGCTGGTAAAACGCGTGCTGGCCGTTGGTTCCCGGTTCGCCCCAAAAGATTTCACCGGTGTCGGTGACGACCGGGGTGCCGTCGGCGCGAGTCGACTTGCCGTTGGATTCCATCGTGAGCTGTTGCAGATAGGCCGCGAAGCGGTCCAGGTCGTTGGAGTAGGGCAGCACCGCGCGAGACTGGGCGCCGAAGAAGTCGGAGTACCACAACCCGATCAGGCCGAGCAGCGCCGGCGCGTTGGATTCCAGTGGTGCGGTGCGGAAATGTTCGTCGACAGTGTGGAAGCCGGACAGGAATTCGGCGAAGCGCTCTCGGCCGATCACCGCCATCACCGACAGGCCGATCGCCGAATCCACCGAGTAGCGTCCGCCGACCCAGTCCCAGAAGCCGAACATGTTCGCGGTGTCGATACCGAACTCGTCGACTCGCTCGGCGTTGGTGGAGACCGCCACGAAATGCTGCGCCACCGCGGCGTCGCCCAACGCCTCGGTCAGCCAGCGCCGTGCCGCGGTGGCGTTGGTCAGTGTCTCCAGCGTCGAGAACGTCTTCGAGGCCACGATGAAAAGCGTTGTGGCTGGATCCAAGCCGGCCAGCTTCGCAGTCAAGTCAGCCGGATCGACGTTGGAGACGAACCGTGCCGAGATGCCGGCATCGGCGTAATGGCGCAATGCCCGGTCGACCATGACCGGGCCCAGGTCCGAGCCGCCGATGCCGATGTTGACGACGGTCTCGATGCGCTTTCCGGTGGCTCCGGTCCAACCTCCGCTGCGCACCCGGTCGGTGAAATCGCCCATCGCGTCGAGCACCGCGTGCACGTCGGCGACGACATCCTGGCCGTCGACGTGCAGATCGGCGTTGCGCGGCAACCGCAATGCGGTGTGCAGCACTGCCCGATCCTCCGAGGTGTTGATATGCACCCCGGCGAACATCGCGTCGCGGCGTTCCTCCAAGCCGGCCGCCCGGGCCAGGTCGACCAGCAGGCTCACCGTCTCTGCGGTGATGCGGTGCTTGCTGTAGTCGATATAGAGGTCACCGACGATGACGGTGAACTTCTCGCCCCGGTCGGGATCGTCGGCGAAGAACTGTCGCAGGTGGGTGTCGCCGATCCGCTGGTGATGCTTGCGCAACGCGTCCCAGGCCGGCGTGGCGGAGATGTCGGGGATCTGTTGAACGGAGCTCATTCCCCGACAGTAGCGGCGAACGGGCCTTTAGTGACCGAGCCGGCCGCGGCCCAGTCGCAGCAGCAGCATCGCCAGGTCTTTGCCGTCCTGGCCGAGCTCGCTGTAACGCTCGAGCACCTTCATCTCGCGGCTGTGCACCAGTCGGGTGCCGCCGGAGGCCATCCGGGCCTTGCCGATCTCCTGCGCGACTTCGGTGCGGCGCTGGACCGCAGCCAGGATCTCGGCGTCGAGCCGGTCGATCTCGTGGCGCAGGTCGTCGATGTCGGGCAGCTGTTGGGGTTGGGCAGTCATGGGTTCGGACTCCAGATTCTCGCTGTTGGTGTTTTCTGGTCCCATCGGCGATCCGGCCTCACACAACAGACGAGCCCCGGGTCGGCGAAGCGGACCGCGGGGCCAGGCGTTGCAGCTAGACCACGGGCACCGCTGATCGGTACCCGTAGAAAAATCGACGCTGCATGTCGAGCACAAAACGAGTCTGCCACTAAGGGCCGTGCCAGCGCAAAGAGTGTCCGTGCGCGGCGGTACGTTGGGTTGCGTTATGAGTGTGCACGCGACTTCGCAAACCGATCACCTGCTCGACGGGCTCAACCCGCAGCAGCGCCGGGCTGTACTGCACGAAGGGTCGCCGCTGCTGATCGTCGCGGGGGCGGGCTCGGGCAAGACCGCCGTGCTCACCCGGCGCATCGCCTACCTGCTGGCAGCTCGCGACGTCGGGGTGGGGCAGGTGCTGGCGATCACGTTCACCAACAAGGCCGCCGCCGAGATGCGAGAGCGGGTGGTGGGGCTCATCGGCCCGCGGGCCGGCGCGATGTGGGTGTCGACGTTCCACTCGACCTGTGTGCGGATCCTGCGCAACCAGGCCTCGGTGGTTCCGGGGCTGAACTCCAACTTCTCCATTTACGACGCCGACGACTCGCGGCGGTTGCTGTTGATGATCGGCCGCGATATGGGCCTCGACGTCAAACGGCATTCGCCGCGGCTGCTGGCCAACGCCATCTCCAATCTGAAGAACGAACTGATCGACCCCGACCGGGCGCTGGCCGAGCTGACCGAGGACTCCGACGACCTGAGCCGGGTGGTGGCGGCCGTGTATGCCGAATACCAGCGCCGGCTGCGCTCGGCCAATGCCCTGGACTTCGACGATCTGATCGGCGAGACGGTGGGCATCCTGCAGGCGTTCCCGCAGATCGCCCAGCATTACCGGCGCCGGTTCCGGCACATCCTCGTCGATGAGTATCAGGACACCAACCATGCGCAGTACATGCTGGTGCGCGAGCTGGCGGGGCACGGCGGTTCAGCGAGGCTCGGACAACCGAATGAGCACGGCGAGCAGTCCGATGACGTGCCGCCCGCGGAGCTGTGCGTGGTCGGTGACGCCGACCAGTCGATCTACGCGTTCCGCGGGGCGACCATACGCAACATCGAGGACTTCGAACGCGACTATCCCGACGCGGCGACGATGCTGCTGGAGCAGAACTACCGCTCGACGCAGAACATCCTGTCGGCCGCCAACGCGGTGATCGCCTGCAATTCCGGGCGCCGGGAGAAGCGGCTGTGGACCGACTCCGGTGACGGCGAGCTGATCGTCGGCTATGTGGCCGACAACGAACACGACGAGGCGCGGTTCGTCGCGCAGGAAATCGACGCCCTGTCCGACGCGGGCACCGCCAACTACGGCGACATCGCGGTGTTCTACCGCACCAACAACGCATCGCGGTCGCTCGAAGAGGTGTTCATCCGCGCCGGCATCCCGTACAAAGTCGTTGGCGGCGTGCGTTTTTACGAACGCAAAGAGATCCGCGACATCATGGCCTACCTGCGGGTGCTGGACAACCCCGGTGACACGGTCAGCCTGCGGCGCATTCTCAACACCCCGCGCCGCGGTATCGGGGATCGTGCCGAGGCGTGCGTGTCGGTGCACGCCGAGAACACGGGCACCGGTTTCGCCGCGGCGTTGAGGGCCGCCGCAGGGGGCGGCGTGCCGATGCTCAACACCCGTGCGCAGAACGCGATCGCCGGATTCGTCGCGATGCTCGACGAACTGCGGACGCACCTGCATTCCTGCGACGAGGACCTCGGCGGCCTGGTCGAGATGGTGCTGGACCGCACCGGCTACCGCATCGAAGTCGAATCCTCCACCGACCCGCAGGACCTGGCTCGGCTGGACAACATCAACGAACTCGTCAGCGTCGCACACGAATTCAGCATCGACCGGGCCAATGCGCTCGCCGAGCAGGACGACTCGGCCGGTGACGACGAGGACATGCCAGATGTCGGCACGCTGGCGGCCTTCCTGGAGCGGGTCTCGCTGGTCGCCGATGCCGACGAGATCCCCGAACACGGTTCGGGCATGGTCACGCTGATGACCCTGCACACCGCCAAGGGGCTGGAGTTCCCGGTGGTGTTCGTCACCGGTTGGGAGGACGGCATGTTCCCGCACATGCGGTCGCTCGGCGACCCCCGCGAGCTGTCCGAGGAACGCCGGTTGGCCTACGTCGGCCTCACCCGGGCACGGCAGCGGCTCTATCTGAGCCGGGCCAAGGTGCGCTCGTCGTGGGGCCAGCCCATGCTGAACCCGGAATCGCGCTTCCTGCGCGAGATCCCGCAGCAGCTCATCGACTGGCGGCGTACCGACGCCACCGCATCACCGAGCGCTCCGGTCAGTGGCGCCGGCCGCTTCGGCACGCCGCGACCGGCGCCGAGCCGCTCCGGCAATCGGCCACTGCTGGTCCTGGCGGCCGGAGACCGGGTAACCCACGACAAGTACGGCCTGGGCCGGGTGGAGGAAGTCTCCGGAGCGGGAGAGTCGGCGATGTCGCTGATCGACTTCGGCAGTTCCGGGCGGGTCAAGCTGATGCACAACCACGCGCCCGTCTCCAAGCTTTAGCGGCGATCGCGAGCGCGGCGAAGCCGGGTGCTGTCCCCCGCAAGCGGGAGGTGCCCCCAGGTCGCCGCCAAGCGCGAGCCCGCTTTAAGCGACGCCCAGCCAGCGCTTGGTGGCCGGGTGCAGTGCGAACACGATGGTGGCGGCCTGGAGGAACGGGATGGCGTGCACGATCCACGGCACCCGCGCACCCGCGAGGAACAGGCTGCCGAAGGTCAGTAGCGCGACCACCGCCCCGATCGGGATCAGGTACTGGCCGAGCGGGCGGCGCAGCAGCAGCATGATCACGCCGGATATTGACGTCACCGCGAACACCAGACTCAAGAATCCGACCGCGACGCAGAACAGCCGGTCGGTGTGCCACCAGCTGGCGATCAGGTCGGTGGACACCACCGAGGTGGCCCAGCAGCCGATGATGGCGAACACGCAGGCGCTGATCGGAAAAACCGCCGACGGCATCTGGGACCGGGCCGGGGGAAGTGCGTCGTATGGGCGCATCGCCGGCGGTATCGGCCCAGCGCCGGTGGCGATCGGGATGGCGCCGGTAGGGGCCCGGCGGATGATACGGCTGGGGGCGCTGGCCGGATCGTTTCCGGAGGGACCGGAAGGAGTAGCACCGGTGGGCGGATGGTGGCGGTCGGTCACCAAACCAGGCTAGCGGCGATTGCAAGCGCGGCGAAGCCGGGCGCTGCAGGTCGACGCCGTCGTATTAGGCGAAATTGATCCCGCGCTTGGCGAGCCAGGCACTCGGGTCGATCCGGCTGGTGCCGTTCTGGAGCACCTCGAAGTGCAGGTGCGGGCCGGTGGAGTAACCGCGATTGCCCATCTCGGCGATCTGGTCGCCGGCCATCACGCGCTCGCCGACACTGACCAGCGACCGATTGATGTGGCCGTAGAGCGTCACGGTGCCGTCGGAGTGGCGCAGCTTGACCAGCATGCCGTAGCCGGCGCTGGCCCCGGACTCGATGACGACGCCGTCGGAGGCCGCCATGATCGGGGTGCCGATGGCATTGGCGATGTCGATGCCGGCGTGCAGCACACCCCAGCGGTAGCCGAAGTTCGACGTGAATGCGCCCTGGGTGGGCGCGACGAACAGTGGACGCTGCAGCCGGGCCTCGCGCTCGGCGCGCTCCTGGGCGTACGCGACACCCTTGGCCAGCTCCTCGTTGTGCACGACGACGTTGGCGGCGGCTTTGACCGTGATCATCTGCATGCCGTGGCTGGAAGTGGTGGTGGTGCCGTCGTTGAGCATCGTCTTGCTGGCGGCCAGCACGGCGGGCCGGGCGACGGTGTCGTCGGACGGGTGGGTGGCGGCGTGTGCCGCGGCCGCGGCCGCTCCGGCGGCCATAGCGGCGATCATCACGCGGCTCTTGACGGCGCTGGCCGGTTGGCTGCGGTGTTTTCCGCGCCGGGCGGGCAACGCGGGCAGGTCGACTGCATGGTGCGGGTGATAGGCGCGTTCGTCCGGGTAGCCGCCGCGGGGGAAGACCAGTCGCAGGACCGGCATGTTGTCGGTGTCGGTCAGGTCGTCCAACTCGGGGGCCAGCAGCACCTCGGAGACGTCGTCGAAGGCGTTCTCGCGGAATGCGGCGTCATCGAGTCGTCCGAACTCATTGAACGGGATGATGTCGGTGACCTCGGCGGGGCCGGGAACCGAAGACCGGGTCGCAGTGCCGTCGCGATGGCGGGGGACGGCCCCGCCGGGAACCGGACGCATGCGTGAACCGTGCTGCATCAGCCTGGAAGATCCTCTGGTCGTAATCAGAACGTTATAAAGACCTAGACCTGGAGACGGTAACCAGTTCCGCGCCGACTAGGCAAGCTATCGGTCGAATCTTGCCGTGAATGTGAAACGAATCACGTTAATTCCGGCGGTGAGATCTGCCACAGCGATGGTAGCGGGGTTCGGAACGTCGCCGCGGGGTCGATACAGTGCCTCCGGGGTGAAAACTCCGCAATCCGACACCGCCGGCGCGCCGGCACCCATATAAGACAGTGAGCCCATGGATCTATTCGAGTATCAGGCGAAGGAACTGTTCGCCAAGCACAGCGTGCCCACCACGCCCGGCCGAGTAACCACCTCCGCCGAGGACGCCAAAGCCATCGCCACCGAAATCGGTCGGCCGGTCATGGTCAAGGCCCAGGTCAAGGTGGGTGGCCGCGGCAAGGCCGGTGGCGTGAAGTACGCCGCCACCCCGGAAGACGCCTTCACCCACGCGCAGGACATTCTCGGCCTGGACATCAAGGGCCACGTCGTCAAGAAGCTGCTGGTGGCCGAGGCGAGCGACATCGCCGAGGAGTACTACATCTCCTTCCTGCTCGACCGGTCCAACCGCACCTACCTGGCCATGTGCTCGGTCGAGGGCGGCATGGAGATCGAAGAGGTCGCCGCCACCAAGCCGGAGCGGCTGGCCAAAGTGCCCGTCGACGCGGTCAAGGGTGTCGACCTGGCGTTCGCCCGTTCCATCGCCGAACAGGGCCACTTGCCCGCCGAGGTGCTCGACGCTGCCGCCGTGACCATCCAGAAGCTGTGGGAGGTCTTCGTCGCCGAGGATGCGACCCTGGTCGAGGTCAACCCATTGGTGCGCACCCCCGACGACCAGATCCTGGCACTCGACGGCAAGGTCACCCTCGACGGCAACGCCGAGTTCCGTCAGCCCGGTCACGCCGAGTTCGCCGACATCGACGCCACCGATCCGCTGGAGCTCAAGGCCAAGCAGCACGACCTCAACTACGTCAAGCTCGACGGCGAGGTCGGCATCATCGGCAACGGCGCCGGCCTGGTCATGTCGACGCTGGACGTCACCGCCTACGCCGGTGAGAAGCACGGCGGCGTGAAGCCGGCCAACTTCCTCGACATCGGCGGCGGCGCCTCCGCAGAGGTGATGGCCGCCGGTTTGGACGTCATCCTGGGCGACAAGCAGGTCAAGAGCGTCTTCGTCAACGTGTTCGGCGGCATCACCTCCTGCGACGCGGTGGCCAACGGCATTGTGTCGGCGCTGAAGATCCTCGGCGACGCCGCGACCAAGCCACTGGTGGTCCGGCTCGACGGCAACAACGTCGAAGAGGGCCGGCAGATCCTGGCCGATGCCAACCACCCGCTGGTAACCGTCGTCGGAACCATGGACGAGGCCGCCGACAAGGCCGCCGAGCTCGCCCACGCCGGAAAGGACGCTTAAGCATGTCGATCTTCGTCAACAAGGACAGCAAGGTCATCGTCCAGGGCATCACGGGTAGCGAGGCCACCATCCACACCGCCCGGATGCTGCGGGCCGGCACCCAGATCGTCGGCGGGGTGAACGCCCGCAAGGCCGGCACCACGGTCACGCACGAGAACAAGGGCGGCCAGATGGTCAAGCTGCCGGTGTTCGGTGGCGTGGCCGAGGCCATGGAGAAGACCGGCGCCGACGTGTCCATCGCGTTCGTCCCGCCGAAGTTCTCCAAGGACGCGATGATCGAGGCCATCGACGCCGAGATCCCGCTGCTGGTGGTCATCACCGAGGGGATCCCGGTGCAGGACAGCGCCTACGCGTGGGCCTACAACTCCGATAAGGGCAACAAGACCCGGATCATCGGGCCGAACTGCCCCGGCATCATCACTCCCGGCGAGTGCCTGGTCGGGATCACCCCGGCCAACATCAGCGGCGCCGGCCCGATCGGCCTGGTGTCGAAGTCCGGCACGCTGACCTACCAGATGATGTTCGAGCTGCGGGACTTCGGCTTCTCCTCCGCGATCGGTATCGGCGGCGACCCGGTGATCGGCACCACCCATATCGACGCCATCGAGGCGTTCGAGAAGGACCCCGACACCAAGGTCATCGTGATGATCGGTGAGATCGGCGGCGACGCCGAGGAGCGGGCCGCCGACTACATCAAGGCCAACGTCACCAAGCCGGTCGTCGGCTACGTGGCCGGGTTCACCGCTCCGGAGGGCAAGACCATGGGTCACGCCGGCGCGATCGTGTCCGGTTCCTCGGGTACCGCGGCCGCCAAGCAGGAGGCCTTGGAGGCCGCCGGCGTGAAGGTCGGCAAGACCCCGTCGGCAACCGCGGCGCTGGCTCGGCAGATCCTCGAAAGCCTGTAGCAGTTCACTGCCGAGCAGACGCAGAATCGCACCCGGACAATTCCAGGACTGCGATTCTGCGTCTGCTCGCGCTAGGAAGGTGAGCACATGAGCATCGATCCGCGCACACCCGTCGTCGTCGGCGTCGGGCAGGCCGCCGAACGCATCGACGACACCGACTACCGCGCCATGTCGCCGGTGGAGTTGGCCGCCGCCGCCGCGCAGGCCGCACTGGTCGATTCGGGTGCCGACCCCATCCAGGTCGCGCAAGCCATCGACGCGGTGGTGGCCACCCGGGCGTTCGAGAATTCAATTCCGAAAGCACCTGCGCCACTCGGTAAATCGAACAACTTCCCGCGCTCAGTGGCACGTCTGATCAGCGCGGACCCGGCTCGGGCAGTGCTGGACAAGGTGGGCGGTCAAGGGCCGCAGAAGCTGCTCAGCGAGTTCGCCGGCGAGATCGTGGCCGGCACCGCCGACGTGGTGCTGTTGTGCGGATCGGATGCGACCTCGACACTGCGCCATTTCGCCAAGGCTGACGACAAGCCGGATTTCAGCGAGACCATCGACGGCCAACTCGAAGACCGGGGTTTCGGTCTCGAGGAGTTCGTCGAGCACTACACCGTCATCCACGGGCTCACCGGTGCGCCGGTGCAGTACGGCCTGCTGGAGAATGCCCGCCGCGCCCGGCTGGGCCTGAGCCCGGCTGACTACCTGCAGGCCATGGGGGAGCTGTTCGCCCCGATGTCCAAGATCGCCGCGAAGAACCCGTTCTCGGCTTCGCCGGTGGAACGGTCGGTCGATGAGCTGACCACCATCAGCACCACCAACCGGATGATCTCCGACCCCTACCCGCGGCTACTGGTGGCGCGCGACCAGGTCAATCAGGGGGCCGCGGCACTGCTGATGTCGGTGGAGGCCGCCCGGCGCCTGGGTGTCCCGGAAGACCGCTGGGTGTATCTGCACGGGCACGCCGACATGCGCTCGCCGCGCCTGCTGGAGCGCCCCGACCTGGGCGCCTATCCGGCTGCCGTGGCGGCCACCACCACCGCGCTCGCGATGGCCGGGATCGGCTTCGACGACGTCGCGGCCATGGATCTCTACAGCTGCTTCCCGGTGCCGGTGTTCAACATCTGCGACGCCTTCGGCCTGGCCGCCGACGACCCGCGCGGCCTGACCCTGACCGGCGGACTGCCGTTCTTCGGAGGCGCCGGCAACAACTACTCGATGCACGCCATCGCCGAGGCCGTCGCGGCGGCCCGAAGTGCCCCAGGGCAATTCGCGTTCGTCGGCGCCAACGGCGGCATGATGAGCAAGTATTCGGCCGGGGTGTATTCGGCTGTCCCGGCGCCGTGGACACCGGATCGCAGCGCCGAAGGCCAGGCTGAGATCGACGGCGGCGCAAGCGTTGTCGTCATCGAGAGCGCCGAGGGCCCCGCCACGATCGAGACCTACAGCGTCCGCTACGACTGGGAGACCCGGACCGGGATCATCATCGGCCGGCTCGACGCCGACGGCAGCCGGTTCCTGGCCACCAGCGAGGACGAGGATCTGGTGGCGCTGCTGTCCGACGGCGAGCCGCTGGGAACGCCCATCACGGTGCGTGCCCTGGACTACGGCAACCGCTGCTCGCTGTCGTAAGAACCCCCGCGAGCGTGCCCGCTACGCGCTGAGCCCCAGTTTGCCGGCCAGCCGTTCCACGTAGGCGGCGACTTCGGCTTCGGGCTTGTCGGGCAACCCGAACAACGTCTCGGTGACACCGATCTCGGCCCAGCGCGCCAGCTTCTCGGGCACCGGCTTGAAATCCAGCGCTACGATCTGCGGCGCCCCGTCGCGTCCGGCGCTCGCCCAGGTGTCTTGCAGCAGCTTCACCGGTTCCTCGATGTCGAAGTCGCGCGGCGTGGTGATCCAGCCATCAGCGCTGCGGGCGATCCACTTGAAGTTCTTCTCGGTGCCGGCCGCACCCACCAGCACCGGAATGTGCGACTGCACCGGCTTGGGCCAGGCCCAACTGGGACCGAAGTTGACGAACTCCCCCTCGAAGGATGCTTCCTCCTGGGTCCACAACGCGCGCATCGCCTCCAGATACTCCCGCAGCATCGTGCGCCGCCGCCCCGGCGGCACACCGTGATCGGCCAGCTCGTCGGTGTTCCAGCCGAAGCCGACCCCCAGGCTGACCCGCCCACCGGAGAGGTGATCGAGCGTGGCGATCGATTTCGCCAGCGTGATCGGATCATGCTCGACCGGCAGCGCCACCGCCGTCGACAGGCGGACCCGTGAGGTCACCGCACATGCCGCCCCCAGGCTCACCCAGGGGTCGAGCGTGCGCATATACCGGTCGTCGGGCAGTGACTCATCCCCGGTGGTCGGATGCGCGGCTTGGCGCTTGACCGGAATATGGGTGTGCTCGGGCACATAGAACGTGGTGAAGCCGTGCTCATCGGCGAGTCTGGCCGCTGCTGCCGGGTCGATACCACGGTCACTGGTGAACAACACAAGCCCGTAATCCATATCCGTGATTAGAACGTGTTCCTGTTCGGCGGGCAAACGGGGGTCCCCCTACGGCGCGGTGTTGACCCACCGGGTGCAGCCGCAAGTGCGCTAGCGTGGATGATCGAACCCGCGCCGCACCGCCCACCGGCTCACAAGCACAGGAGAGGTCATGACCTACTCGTCCGGGAACCCCGGCTACCAACCTGCCCAACCGCCAGGCTCCTACGGACCCCCGACTTCCTCGACGCCGTCGTTCGCGAAGTCGGCAGATGTCGAGAGCAAGTTGCCGCTGTACCTGCAGATCGCGGTGGTGGTGCTGGGCTTCGGTGTTTATCTGGCGAACTTCGGTCCGATCGTGACCGTCACCGACGGCGAGTACCCGCTGATCCTCGGCGATGCCGGCCACACGGTTCCGCTGGCGTTGCTGGCAGCACTGCTGGCCGCGGTGGGCCTGCTGCCCAAGGCGAAGCTCTACACCGCCGTGGTCGCCGTAGTCTCCTCGCTGGGGGCACTGCTGGCGATTTCGACCATCGCCGATTCCGGCGACAGCTACACGATCGGCTGGGGCTTGTGGCTGGTGTTGACCTTCAGCATCCTGCAGGCCGCCGCCGCGGTCGGGGCGCTGCTGCTGGAGTCCGGAGTCGTCACCGCCCCGACTCCGCGTCCCAAGTACGACCCCTACGCGCAGTACGGGCTGCCGCCTGGTGGCAACTACTACGGTCAGCCGGGTCAGCAGGGTCAGCAGGGTTACGGACACCAGGGTCCGCAGCAGTCCGGATACCCGTCCTACGGCGGCTACCCGTCCGCGCCGTCCAGCGGAGGCTTCGGCGCCCAGTCGGCCCCGTCCTCCTCTTCGGCGGGCGGGTTCAACACCGGTCCACAGCAGCAAGCGCAGTCGGCGCCGCAGGGCCCGCCCACGCCGCCGACCGGATTCCCCAGCTTCAGCCCCCCGCCGGCCGGCGGTTCGGGCAATTCCTCGACGAGTGGCCAGGGCGGATCCGGTCAGGGCCAGAGCTCGACCGGCGACCAGCAGTCGCAGGGCGGCTCCGCCCCGTCGGGGCCGGCGCAGCCCTAACTCGCACCCGCGCGCCGAGTTGAACGTGCCCGCAGCGTGACACCGGTGGTCGGCGGTAAACCAGGCTCGAACCCGACTCGCGACCTGGTGCGGGTCGCGTTCGGCCCGTCCGTCGTGGCGTTGACGGTCATCGCAGCGGTGACGCTGCTGCAGTTGCTGATCGCCAACAGCGACATGACCGGGGCATCCGGTGCCATCGCCAGCATGTGGCTGGGCGTGCATCAGGTGCCGATCTCGATCGACGGCCGGGAGCTGGGCGTGCTGCCGCTGCTGCCGGTGCTGCTGATGGTGGCCGGAACCGCACGGACCACCGCGCAGGCCACTTCCGGGACCGCATCCTGGTTCGTCGTCCGCTGGATCGTGGCATCGGCACTGGGCGGCCCGCTGTTGATCGCGGCGATCTCGTTGGCGGTCATCCACGACGCGGCGTCGGTCATCACCGAACTGCAGACCCCGCACGCCCTGAGCGCCTTCGCGCACGTGTTCGTGGTCCATGCGCTCGGCGCGGCGATCGGAGTGGGGTTGCGGATGGGCCGGCGGGTGCTGGCCGAGACGCCGCTGCCGGATTGGCTCGGCGACTCACTGCGGGCCGCGATCACCGGCATGCTGGCCCTGTTCGGGCTGGCCGGCGCGCTGACGGTCGCCTCCCTGGTCCTGCACTGGGGGACCATGCACGAGCTGTACGCGATCACCGATTCGTTGTTCGGCCAGCTCAGCCTCACCCTGCTGTCGGTGCTGTACGTACCCAACGTCCTCGTCGGCGCGACAGCGGTGACGGTCGGCTCGAGCGCGCACATCGGCCCGGCGCTGTTCAGCGCGTTCACCGTGCTCGGCGGCGACATCCCGGCGCTGCCGATCCTGGCCGCAGCGCCCACTCCGCCGCTGGGCCCGGCCTGGGTGGCGCTGCTGATCATTGGCGCAGCGTCAGGGGTTGCCGTCGGACAGCAGTGCGCGCGCCGGCCGCTGCCCCTGCTCCCCGCGCTGGCCAAGGTGGCGACCGCCGCCTTCATCGCGGCACTGGCGATGGCGCTGCTCGGCTTCGCCGGCGGCGGGCGGCTGGGCAATTTCGGCGAGGTCGGGGTGGATCAGCTCACCTTCGGCCCCGCGGTGTTCTGCTGGTTCGCCGCAATCGGTGCGCTGACGGTCGTGATGATCGGCGGGGTCGCGCGGGGTGCGGTCGGGACGCGCCCGATGACGCCGCCCGCCCCGTCCGCGGAGCCCGAACCGGTCCCGGCACACGTCGAGGTGGTCGACGCGCAAGAACCCGCGGAGCTCTTCGAGCCCGACGAGCTGTTCGAACCCGACGAGGTCACGGGGGCCGGCGAGCTGAGCTGGACGCCCGAACCCGAGCAGCCGGGACCCTGCGATCCGCACCCACCGACCGAACCCCCCGGACCGTGGGAAGACCCCGAAGACCTGATGTTCACCGACGACGACGAGTCCGACCGGCCTGGCTCTATCGACCGGGGTTGACGGCCACTGTCCCGAGGGGCTGCACGCTCGCGGAGAAATTGAGGACTTCGGTCCCTTATATCCACGTCGCCGTCCTGGTCGCATAGTGACATGACTGTGGACACCGACCTCGCCAGTGAAAACGTCAGGGTTCGGAATCTGCACAGGCTGGCAACCATGCGCGTTGAGAAGCTGACGCAGCTGGTGCTGCCGCCCGGCCATGAGCCGATCCTGGACATCATGGCGATGATCTGGGTGGACGGCGTCGAGGTCGGGTTCCAGATGGTCGACGAGGCAACGTCGATCGGGCTGTTCACCCCCCTGGCGGAAGCGCTGTACGAACGGCTGAAAGGCGCCGAGCTCTGCAGCGAGTACGAGGAATTCCCGGAACTGGACGATCGGGATTTCCAGGACGTAGCGTCCCGTCGGGTCGACAAGATCAGCAAGGGCATCCATCCGATCGGCCATCCCGACGTGACCTGGGACAAGGTCGAGATATGGACGGACGGTGTGGCTGCCGCGCTCAGGATCGCCCGCGACGAAGGGCAGCGGCAGGCCTGATTGTCGCGCTGCTCAGCGCGGTAGGCTCTTGCTTCGTGCAGCCGATCCGCGTACCCGCCAGCGCGACGGCCAGGCTGGTGGTGCTGGCGTCGGGGACCGGATCGTTGCTCGAGTCGCTGCTGGGCGCGGCGGTGGACGACTATCCCGCGCGGGTGGTGGCCGTCGGTACCGACCGGGACTGCCGGGCCGTGCAGATCGCCAAGGAGGCCGGACTGCCGGTGTTCACCGTGCGGATGGCCGACTATCCCGACCGGGCGGCCTGGGATCTCGCCCTGGCGGAGGCCACCGAGGTGCACGCGCCGGATCTGGTGGTCTCGGCCGGATTCATGAAAATCCTGGGGTCGCATTTTCTCACCCGGTTTCTGGGGCGCACCGTCAACACCCACCCGGCGTTGTTACCCGCCTTCCCGGGCGCACACGCGGTGCCCGAGGCGCTGGCCTACGGGGTGAAAGTCACCGGCTGCACCGTGCATCTGGTGGATGCCGGCACCGATACCGGCCCGGTGCTGGCCCAGGAGCCGGTCGCGGTGCTCGACGACGACAACGAAGACACCCTGCATGAACGCATCAAGACAGTGGAGCGCAGGCTCCTGGTGGACGTGCTGGCCGCGCTGGCGACCGGCGGCGTGACCTGGACCGGACGAAAGGCAACCATAGGATGACCGACGGCAAGCGACCGATTCGTCGGGCGCTGATCAGCGTCTACGACAAAACCGGCCTGGTCGATCTGGCCGCCGGCTTACATGCCGCCGGTGTGGATATCGTCTCCACCGGATCCACCGCGAAAACGATTGCCGCCAAGGGGATTCCGGTTACCCCGGTGGAGCAGCTGACCGGTTTCCCGGAGGTGCTCGACGGCCGGGTCAAGACCTTGCACCCGCGGGTGCACGCCGGGTTGCTGGCCGACCTGCGCAAGCCCGAACATGCTGCTGCGCTGGACGAACTGGACATTGCTCCGTTCGAGCTGGTGGTGGTCAACCTGTACCCGTTCAGCGAGACCGTCGACTCCGGCGCCGGCATCGACGAATGCGTCGAGCAGATAGACATCGGTGGACCGTCGATGATCCGGGCGGCCGCCAAGAACTATCCCAGCGTCGCGGTGGTGGTCGACCCGCTCGGCTACGACGGTGTGCTGGCCGCGGTCAACGCCGGCGGGTTCACCTTGCCCGAGCGGAAACGCCTGGCGTCACTGGCATTCCGGCAGACGGCCGAATACGACGTCGCAGTCGCCGGCTGGATGTCGTCGACATGCGCTCCCGAAGAGCCGCGGCCGGCGATGCCGGAGTGGTTCGGGCGCACCTATCGCCGGGCGGCGCAGCTGCGATACGGCGAGAACCCGCATCAGCAGGCCGCCCTCTACTGCGACGGCGGCGCGTGGCCGGGCTTGGCTCAGGCCGACCAGCTGCACGGAAAAGAGATGTCCTACAACAACTTCACCGACGCGGACGCTGCCTGGCGGGCGGCTTTCGACCACGAACAGACCTGCGTGGCGATTATCAAGCACGCCAACCCGTGCGGGATCGCGGTCTCGTCGACTTCGGTGGCAGATGCCCACCGCAAGGCGCACGAATGCGATCCGTTGAGCGCGTTCGGCGGAGTGATCGCGGCCAATACCGAAGTCAGTGTGGAGATGGCGGAGTTCGTCAGCACCATCTTCACCGAGGTTATCGTCGCTCCGGCCTATGAGCCGGGTGCCGTCGAGATCCTGGCGCGCAAGAAGAACATCCGAGTGCTGATGGCCTCCGAACCGATACGGGGTGGAGTCGAGTGGCGTCAGGTCAGCGGCGGACTGCTGATGCAAGGTCGCGACGGCCTCGACGCCCCGGGTGACAACCCGGCGAACTGGACGCTGGCCACCGGGTCGGCGGCCGATCCCGCCACGCTGGCCGATCTGGTCTTCGCCTGGCGGTCCTGCCGCGCGGTCAAGTCGAATGCGATCGTGGTCGCAGCGAACGGTGCCACCATCGGCGTCGGGATGGGCCAGGTCAACCGGGTCGACGCGGCCCGGTTGGCGGTGGAACGCGGCGGTGAGCGGGTGGCCGGCGCGGTGGCCGCCTCCGACGCGTTCTTCCCCTTTCCCGACGGACTGCAGACGCTGACCGCGGCCGGGGTGAAGGCGATCGTGCACCCGGGCGGCTCGGTGCGCGACGACGAGGTGACCGCGGCGGCCGCCGAGGCCGGGGTCACGCTGTATCTGACCGGGGCGCGGCACTTCGCGCACTAGGTCTTGACAAAAAGATTGTAGGCGCTCACTATCTAACTCATTCCCGGAGTTAGGAGACGTCGTGACCTACGACCTGATCATCCGCAACGGCCTGTGGTTCGACGGCCTGGGCAATAAGCCACAGATCCGTACCCTGGGCATCCGCGACGGCGTCGTCGCCGACATCGTGTCGGGGGACCTGGATGAGGCCGGCTGTCCGGACGTGATCGACGCGGCCGGCAAGTGGGTGGCGCCCGGCTTCATCGACGTGCACACCCACTACGACGCCGAAATCCTGCTGGATCCGGGTCTGCGAGAGTCGGTGCGCCACGGTGTCACCACGCTGCTGCTGGGCAACTGTTCGCTGTCGACGGTGTACGCCGACACCGAGGACGCCGCCGACCTGTTCAGCCGGGTGGAGGCGGTGCCGCGCAAGTTCGTGCTGGATGCGTTGCAGTCCCGCAAGACCTGGTCGACCCCGGCCGAGTACGTGCGGGCCATCGACGAGCTGCCGCTCGGGCCCAACATCGGCTCCATGCTGGGACATTCGGATCTGCGAACCGCGGTGCTCGGGCTGGATCGCGCCACCACCGATGGAGTCGTCCCGACCGACGCCGAGCTGGAGAAGATGGCCGCGCTGCTCGACGAAGCCCTCGAGGCCGGGCTGCTGGGCATGTCGGGGATGGACGCGGCCATCGACAAGCTCGACGGTGATCGGTTCCGGTCGCGGGCGCTGCCGTCGACGTTCGCCACCTGGCGGGAGCGTCGCCGGCTGATCAAGGTGCTGCGCAAGCGCGGCCGGATACTGCAGAGCGCCCCCAACGTCGCTAAGCCGTGGACGGCGTTGAACTTCTTCCTGGCCAGCAGCGGGATGTTCGGTCGCCGGCGCGGGGTTCGGATGAGCCTGCTGGTCTCCGCCGACGGCAAGTCGTCGCCCGGTGCGGTGCGGGTCATGGGTCCCGGCACCCGGCTGCTCAACGCCGTGTTCGGCGCTAGCGTCCGGTTCCAGCATCTGCCGGTGCCGTTCGAACTGTATTCCGACGGAATCGATCTGCCGGTATTCGAGGAGTTCGGCGCCGGAACCGCTGCGCTGCATCTGCGGGATCAGTTGGAGCGCAACACCTTGCTGGCTGACACCGAGTACCGCCGCCGGTTCCGGAAGTCCTTCGACCGCAAGAAGTTGGGCCCCACCTTGTGGCACCGCGACTTTCACGACGCGGTGATCGTCGAATGCCCGGATGCGAGCCTGATCGGCAAGAGTTTCGGGCAGATCGCCGACGAACGCAAGCTGCACCCGCTGGACGCGTTCCTCGACGTCCTGGTGGACAACGGTGAACGTAATGTCCGCTGGACCACCATCGTTGGCAACCACCGGCCCAAGTACCTCGACAAGCTGGCCGACGAGCCCACCATCCATATGGGGTTCTCCGACGCCGGTGCGCACCTGCGCAACATGGCGTTCTACAACTTCTCGCTGCGGCTGCTCAAACGGGTACGCGACGCCGAGATGGCGGGTCAGCCGTTCCTGACCACCCAGCGGGCCATCTATCGCCTGACCGCCGAAGTTGCCGACTGGTTCGGCATCGACGCCGGCACGCTGCGCCGCGGCGACCGCGCGGACTTCGTGGTGATCGACCCGGCCGGCCTGGACGACTCGGTGGACAGCTACCACGAGGAGAAGGTCCCGTTCTACGGCGACCTGAGCCGCATGGTCAACCGCAACGACGATGCCGTGGTGGCGACCGGGGTGGGCGGCACGGTGGTGTTCCGCAACGGGCAGTTCCGCGACGGCTACGGCACGACGGTGCGATCCGGCCGCTTCCTGCCCGCCGGATCCCGTGAGCTGCAACCGGCCTGACCATGGCTCGCACCCAGCAGGAACGCCGTGAGGCCACTGTCGCGGGATTACTCGACGCCAGCATCGCCACCATCGCCGAGATCGGCTACGCGCGCGCGTCGGCCAAGACCATTGCCCGGCGTGCGAAGGTCTCAGACGGCGCCCTGTTCCGGCACTTCGAGACCATGGGCGACTTCATGGCCGCCACCGCGCATGAGGTGCTGCGCCGTCAGCTGGAGCAGTTCGGCAAGCAGGTCGCCGAGATCCCGGCCGAGGTGCCGGCGCTCGAGGCGGTGTTGACGGTGCTGCGTGACCTGACCGCCAACTCCACCAACGCGGTGGTCTACGAGCTGCTGATCGCCGCGCGCACCGACGACAAGCTGCGCGCGGTCTTGGGCGACGTGCTCACCGAATACAGTGCCAAGATCTGCGAGGCCGCCCGAGTGCTGCCCGGCGCGGACACGTTTCCGCCGGAACTCTTTCCGAACTTGGTGGCGCTGCTGACCAATACCTTCGACGGTGCGGCGATCGTGCGCGCCGTGCTCCCGCAGCCGGACATCGAGGCGAACCGCATTCCGCTGCTGCTGACGTTATTGGATGGGCAGATCTAGGCGCCCAGTGTCGGGTGCTGTTCCGCGATTTCATCGCCGCCGGCCATCGCGTAGCCGACGAAGTCGGCGATCTCACCGACCGCACGGCGCGCGTCGGGGTTGACGTCGAAGCTGAGCTGGAACATGTGTAATGCGCGGTCCCAGACCTGAACCCAGTTGGGCACCCCGGCGGCGGTGAGTTTGTCGGCCAGCACGAAGGTGTCGTTGCGGAGCATCTCGTTGTTGCCGACCTGCAGCAGGAACGGCCCCAGGCCGCGCAGCTCTGCTTCCGGGGGCATCACCGGCAGCTCGCGGGTGCCGTTCACGGTGGCGAATACCCGGTAGAGGAAAATGAAAGCCATGAACGGGAAGAACGGGTCGCGATGGGCACGCGCGGCCTGCCGTTTGATCTCCATGTCCGACGACGTCAGCGCCGACATCAACACCTGACCGGCGGGCGCCGGCAGCCCAGCGTCGCGCGCCGTGATCGCGGTGTTGACTGCCATCAGCCCGCCGGCCGAATCGCCGGCCAGCACAATGCGATCCGCGGTGAACCCGGCGTCCAGCACATGGTGGTAGGCGCACAGTCCGTCGGCGATCGCCTCCTCGAAGCCGGCCCGCGGCGCCAACCGGTAACCGACATTGAAAACCTTCGCGCCGGTGACCTCGGAAAGCTTGCTGGCGAATCGGCGGTGCGAATTGAGGCCCAGCGTCACCAGTGCTGAACCGTGGAAGTAGACGATCACCCGGTCCGAGTCGCGAGCGCCGGGGGCCACCACCCACTCCGCCGGACAGTCGGTCAGGCGCTCCCGTGTCACCTCGGTGCCCGGCAGCGCCCGGATGTAGCGCATCGGTAGGTCGATGAGGTCGAGGCGCGCACGCTGCAATCCAGCGGGCCAAACCCGGTTGACGATCATGCCGACGACCGTCAGCGCGGCGATCGATGTGCGCAGGAAGATCGCCGCCATGACGGCCAGCAGTCGGGCCTGCCAGGAGGCCGGACCGAAATACGTCTGAGCAGGTCGATCACGCCATTCGGGTGAGAGCACGGTACCCAGGGTACTGGGTATCTGCGGGCCGAATGAAGCAGGACGTCGTGACGGACTACCCTGCCCGCCGTAGCTTGGAGTGGTGACCGCGCTGAATACCCCGCACGATCTGCCCTCAACCCTCGGCGAGCTGCGTGCCGCCGGCCACCGCGAAAGGGGGGTCAAGCAGGAGATCGCCGAGAACCTGTTGGCCCGCCTCGCCGACGGCGACGATCCCGCAACCCTGTGGCCCGGCATCTTCGGCTTCGACGACACGGTGCTACCGCAGCTGGAGCGGGCGCTGATCGCCGGCCACGACATCGTGCTGCTCGGCGAGCGCGGCCAGGGCAAGACCCGGCTGCTGCGGGCGCTGACCGGGCTACTCGACGAGTGGACGCCGGTGATCGCGGGCGCCGAACTCGGCGAGCACCCGTACTCGCCGATCACACCTGAATCGATCAAGCGGGCCGCCGAGCTCGGCGACGATCTGCCGGTGGCGTGGCGGCACCGCAGCGAGCGCTACACCGAGAAGCTCGCCACCCCCGATACCTCGGTGGCCGACCTGGTCGGCGACATCGACCCGATCAAGGTCGCCGAGGGGCGCAGCCTGGGCGATCCCGAGACCATCGCCTACGGCCTGATTCCGCGTGCGCACCGCGGCGTCGTCGCCGTCAACGAACTGCCCGACCTCGCCGAGCGCATCCAGGTGGCGATGCTCAACGTGATGGAGGAGCGCGACATCCAGGTGCGCGGCTACACGCTGCGGCTGCCGCTGGACGTGCTGGTGGTGGCCAGCGCCAACCCGGAGGACTACACCAACCGCGGCCGGATCATCACTCCGCTCAAGGACCGTTTCGGCGCGGAGATCCGCACCCACTACCCGCTGGAGCTCGATGCGGAGGTCGGCGTGATCGGCCAGGAGGCCCACCTGAGTGCGCAGGTGCCCGACTACCTGCTGGCGGTGCTCGCCCGGTTCGCGCGCTACCTGCGTGAGTCGCGGTCGGTGGATCAGCGGTCCGGGGTGTCGGCGCGGTTCGCGATCGCAGCCGCGGAGACGGTGGCGGCCTCGGCGCGGCACCGCGGCGCGGTGCTGGGCGAAACCGATCCGGTGGCCCGGGTGGTCGATCTGGGCACCATCGTCGATGTGCTGCGCGGCAAGCTGGAATTCGAATCCGGTGAGGAGGGCCGCGAGCAGGCGGTGCTGGAACACCTGCTGCGCCGGGCCACCGCGGACACCGCATCGCGCGCGCTGGGCGGGATCGATGTCGGGCCGCTGGTGTCGGCGGTCGAGAACGCGGCGGTGACGACGGGGGAGCGGGTGTCGGCCAAAGCGGTGCTGGCGTCGCTGCCGGATCTGCCGGTGATCGACGCCGTCGCCCAGCGGCTGGGGGCCGAGTCCGACGGCGAACGCGCCGCGGCACTCGAATTGGCTTTGGAAGCCCTGTATTTGGCCAAGCGGATCGACAAGACCTCCGACGAGGGCGAAACCGTCTATGGCTAAAGGCCATCCCTCCCGAGCGTCACGGTATTCGGCCTACACCGGTGGGCCGGACCCGTTGGCGCCGCCGGTCGACTTGGCCGAGGCGCTGGAGGAGATCGGCCGCGACGTGATGGAGGGGACGTCGCCGCGGCGGGCGCTTCAGGAGCTGCTGCGCCGTGGGACCAAGACCATGACCGGAGCCGACCGGCTGGCCGCCGAGGCGCAGCGGCGGCGTCGGGAACTGTTGCGCCGCAACAATTTGGACGGAACCTTGGCGGAAGTCAAGAAACTGCTCGACGAGGCGGTACTGGCCGAACGCAAGGAGCTTGCCCGCGCACTCGACGACGACGCCCGGTTCTCCGAGATGCAGATCGAGGGGCTGTCGCCGTCGCCGGCCAAGGCGGTGCAGGAACTGGCCGATTACGACTGGCGCAGCCCGCAGGCCCGGGAGTCCTACGAGAAGATCAAGGACCTGCTCGGCCGCGAGATGCTCGACCAGCGTTTCGCCGGCATGAAGCAGGCGCTGGAAGGCGCCACCGACGAAGACCGGCAACGGGTCAGCGACATGCTCGATGACCTCAACGATCTGCTGGACAAGCACTCAAGAGGACAAGACTCCGCCCAGGATTTCCAGGACTTCATGGACAAGCACGGCGAGTTCTTCCCGGAGAACCCACGCAACGTCGAGGAGTTACTCGACTCGCTGGCCAAGCGGGCCGCCGCTGCGCAGCGCTTCCGCAACAGCCTGTCCGCCGAGCAGCGCGCCGAGCTGGATGCGCTGGCGGAGCAGGCATTCGGATCGTCGTCGTTGCAGCAGGCGCTGGGCCGCCTCGATGCGCACCTGCAAGCGGCCCGGCCGGGGGAGGATTGGAGTGGCTCGTCGGAGTTCTCCGGCGACAACCCGCTCGGAATGGGTGAAGGCGCCCAGGCTCTCTCGGACATCGCCGAACTCGAGCAGCTGGCCGAACAACTGTCGCAGGCCTATCCGGGTGCCAGCATGGACGACGTCGACCTGGATGCGCTGGCACGCCAGCTCGGCGACCAGGCTGCAGTGGACGCACGGACGCTGGCCGAGCTGGAACGCGCACTGCTCAACCAGGGATTCCTGGACCGCAGTTCCGACGGACAGTGGCGCCTGTCGCCCAAGGCGATGCGGCGGCTCGGTGAAACCGCGTTACGCGATGTGGCACGCCAACTCTCGGGGCGCCGCGGCGAACGTGACCACCGCCGGGCCGGGGCGGCCGGCGAACTGACCGGGGCGACCCGGCCCTGGCAGTTCGGCGACACCGAACCGTGGAACGTCACCCGTACCCTGACCAACTCGGTACTGCGGCAGGTTGCCGGCGGTTCAGCGAGGCTCGACGGAGGAGAGGCGAAGCTGGGACCGCCGCATGGACCCGGCGGTTCAGCGAGGCTCGACGGAGGAGAGGCGAAGCTGGGACCGCCGCATGGACCCGGCGGTTCCCAGCCGCATGAACCGGGTGTCAGCGCGGCCCGCGGCCGATTGTCCATCAGCGTCGACGACGTCGAGGTGTCCGAGACCGAGACCCGCACCCAGTCCGCTGTCGCGCTGTTGGTGGACACGTCGTTCTCGATGGTGATGGACAACCGTTGGCTGCCGATGAAGCGCACCGCCCTGGCGCTGCACCACCTGATCAGCACCCGCTTTCGCTCGGATGCGTTGGAGATCATCGCTTTCGGGCGTTACGCCCGCACCGTGAGCGCCGCTGAGCTGACCGGGCTGGAGGGCGTCTACGAGCAGGGCACCAATCTGCATCACGCACTGGCACTGGCCGGGCGACACCTGCGCCGGCACCCCAACGCCCAACCGGTGGTGCTGGTGGTCACCGACGGGGAACCCACTGCGCACCTTGAGGATTACGGCGGCGCAGGGGCGGGTTCTGCGGTGTTTTTTGATTACCCGCCGCACCCTCGGACCATCGCTCACACCGTCAAGGGCTTCGATGACGTCGCCCGTCTCGGTGCGCAGGTGACGATCTTCCGGCTCGGTGATGACCCCGGGCTGGCCCGGTTCATCGACCAGGTGGCGCGGCGGGTTGAGGGCAGGGTCGTGGTGCCCGAACTCGACGGGCTGGGCGCGGCCGTGGTCGGTGACTACCTGCGGTCACGGCGCCGCTGATCCTCACCGGCTCAGCAGCCGCTGCTTCTGTTCGGTGAACTCCGCTTCGGTCAGGTATCCGGCGTCGTGGAGTTGGCCCAGTTCGCGGATCCCGGCTGCCAGCTCGATGACCGAGCTCGCCGGAGATTTCGCCGCCGGCACCGGTGGTTGTGATGCCGGATCCGGTGACGCCGGCGGCGCCGACGTGGACTCGGCAGCGGCAGGCGTCTTGCTGCGGTCTCCGCGATTCTGATTGACGGCGCCGGCCAACGCACTGCCCCCCATACCTGCCAGCGCCATCTGACCGAACGCCGTGCCCAGCCCGCCCGGCGAGGCCGCCGGTGACGAGGCGAGCGGCGTCGAGAAACTGGCATGACGGATCTCCGGTGCCAGCTCGGCCCAACTGATCGGCGTCGAGAGCACTCCGAGCGGGTAGCCCTCACCCAATGCCGCCACCACCGAGGCGTGGGGCACTCGAAGATTCTCGGTCGACGGCAGCTCGCCGGTGACCCCCAATTGTCCCAGGGAGTCCAAGATGCTCTGCTGGCCGCCGCGGAGCACATCCTGGGTATCGAAGATCTCGCGGGAGTCCATCTCCGCGAAGTACATCGCGGCGCCCGCCAGCCAGACACCGAGAATCGACAGCGGCAGGGCGATGCCGAGAGCGGTCTCGTCGGAGATGATGCCCAGCCAGTCGAAGATCCCCATGGGCGGGTCGGCGGGTGCCGGCATGGCCGAAAACGGCGAGCTGGCTTCGGACGAGCCCTGAAGCGCCGAGGTCAGCTGCGACGGCAGCGTCTGTGCCGTATTGCCCGCCGAGTTGGCGCCGGCTGCCTGCGACGCACCGTTGCCGAGCGGCCCGGCCGGATTGGCGGTGTGCGGCGGCGGTTGGAACGGCTCCATCTCGGTGGCGGTCGTCGACAGCGACGCGTAGCTGTACATGGCGGTGGCGTCCTGGGCCCACATCGCGGCGTATTCGGCTTCGTTGGCCGCGATGGCCGCTGCGTTCTGGCCCAGAATGTTGGTGGCCAGCAGCGTCATCAACGCAGCACGGTTGGCCGCGATCGCCGGTGGGGGCACCATCATGGCGAAGGTGGCCTCGTAGGCGGCCACTGCGGCCTTGGTCTGGATGCCGGTCTTCTCGGCTTGGATGGACGTCATGTTCAACCACGACACGAACGGGGTGATCGAGGCCGCCATCGCTGTTGACGAGGGCCCCAGCCAAGGCCCGCTCGTCAGGTCGGAAACCACGGACTCGTAGGCCGTGGCGGCCAGATGAAGCTCGGTGGCCAGCCCGTCCCAGGCCGTGGCAGCACTGAGCATCGACCCCGGGCCCGCGCCCGCATACATCAGACCGGAGTTGACTTCCGGGGGTAGCGCCGCGAAATCCATTTCTCAGCCCCGGGCAGGTCGCGACGACCGGACCACGCTGTTACCGGTGGCCTTCGGGTGCGCGCCGGTAATGCGATTCATTGCAGTTGCATCCCTCCGGTTGCTGAGCCATCTGGGGTGATGTGGGTTACGGTCGGTCTGATCTCTCGATCTAACTCGCCCAGGGCTCACCAGTGCGCTCGACACTCCGGGGTGGCTACGTGCTGTCGATTGTCGCGCTGTTCTGGACGTGCCTCCATTCTCCGAGCCGGAACCCGCCGGTCGCCATGGTGTTTGACACCCATTCGCGGCGCGCTGCAACCCGTATGGACAAGCGGGTGCTGTGGAGACGATGGTGGTGGCATGCACCGTTGGAGAGCGGTCGTCGACAGGTTTCGGCGGCGAGCGCACCCCCCTGCGCGTGGGCTGTTTCGCCGGGTCGTGCTGATCAACGGTCTGGTCTTCACGCTGGGCACGCTGGCGCTCGCCATGTCCCCGGCAACCGTATCGGGGCCCGTCCGCTTGACCGAGATCCCGGTACTTCTAGTCGGGCTGGCCGTCGTGGTGGGCGCCAACGCACTGTTGTTGAGATCGAGTCTTGCCCCGCTGGATCGGCTCGCCGCTTCGATGCGGCGAGTCGATCCGCCCCGTCCCAGTGACCGCGTGCACGACCCGGGCGCCGGCGACCTGCATCACCTCATCGAATCCTTCAACGGCATGCTGGACCGACTGGAAACGGAGCGGGCCTCGTCGAACGCATCGGTGCTGACCGTGCAGGAGAACGAGCGGCAGCGGATCGCCAGGGAGTTGCACGACCAGATCGGCCAAACCCTCACCGTTGCTCTGCTCACTCTCAAGCGGGCGGTGGACGCCGCTCCCGCGGAGATACGCGGTGACCTCGCGGACACCCAGGAAATCGTTCGGGCCAGTCTTGACGAGGTGCGCAGCATCGCTCGCCGACTGCGCCCGGATGCGCTGGAAGACCTCGGCCTGCGCAGTGCACTGCAGGCGCTGTGCAATCAGTTCACCCAGGCGACCGGCATCGACGTCGTCAAACAGATCACCGCACAAGCCGACCAGCTGAGTCCCGACGTCAGCCTGGTCTGCTATCGCATCGCCCAGGAGAGCCTGACCAACATCGCCCGCCATTCCGAAGCTCAGAAGGTATGGCTGGACCTGCACATCAACCCCGCAGCAGAGGCCACGCTGCGGATCGCCGACAACGGCAAGGGCGGCGTGAGCAGCCAAGGCGCTGGAATCACCGGAATGCGGGAACGCGCCATGCTGGTGCAGGCCACACTGACGATCACATCCCCGAGCAACGAGGGAACCGAAGTCAGGCTGGCGGTGCCGGCCCGACCGGGCGCGGGAGGTCGGTAATGGCGATACAGCCGGCCCGCATCATGCTCGCCGACGACCACGCCCTGGTGCGCAGCGGTCTGCGGATGATCCTGGATGCCGAACCCGACCTGTGCGTGGTGGCCGAGGCGGCTGACGGATCCGAGGCGCTGGCGGCTCTGCAGAACACTCCGGTCGACCTTGCCATCCTTGACATCGCGATGCCCCGGATGACCGGACTGCAGGCCGCGCGCGAGATCAACCGCAGCCATCCCCACGTGCGGGTGCTGATGCTGTCGATGCACGACAACGAGCAGTACTTCTTCGAAGCCCTCAAGGCCGGCGCATCCGGCTACGTGCTGAAATCCGTCGCCGACCGCGACCTGCTCGAGGCATGCCGGGCGACGATGCGCGGCGAGCCGTTTCTGTACGCCGGTGCGGTGACCGCACTGATCCGGGATTATCTGCACAGGACACGCCACGGCGATGACCTGCCGGATAACATTCTCACACCGCGCGAGGAGGAGGTGCTGAAGCTGATCGCCGAGGGCTTGTCGGCGCGTGAGATCGCGAAAACACTCGGTATCAGCGCCAAGACGGTCGACCGTCACCGGACGAATACCCTGCAGAAGCTGGGCCTGCGCGACCGATTGGCGCTCACCCGTTACGCGATCCGGGCCGGCCTGATCGAGGCGTAGCGGGACGCCGCCAATAGTCCAGTGGGGGTCGCGACCCCCGGCGAATGGGGGTCGTATGCCATGGCGCTCGACTGTTTTACCGCAGAAACTGGTTTTGGTTGCGGTGGGAGATTGGGTGCACGTTTGAGCTTGACTCGATGTGCCCGTCGTTGTCGCGACCGGTTGCGGTGCTGCCTGATGTCGCCCGCTTGTCCAGATGTGTTGTGCCAGAACTGATTCCGTTTCCGGAATCAAATTGTACTGTGGAGACTGATGCTAGCGATACTGCTTGCCCATACCGTCGGAGCGGCTGCGGCGCCGGTATTGGTGCGCAGGTGGGGGCGGGCGGCGTTCTATCCGCTGGGGATGATCCCGTTGGTATCGCTGGTGTGGGTGGTGGTGAACTGGCCCATCGGCCCGGCCGACGATCGCCGAACGACGGTGTCCTGGGTGCCCGGGCTGTCGATGGACATCGCGCTGCGCTTCGATGCGCTGGCGGCGATCATGTGTGCGCTGGTGTTGGGGATCGGCGCCCTGGTGCTGTTCTATTGCGCCGAGTATTTCCGGCCGGTCGCTCCGCACACCGACACCGATCCGCGGCTGCCGGGCTTCGCCGCGAAGATGGTCGCGTTCGCGGGAACCATGTTCGGGCTGATGGTCGCAGACAACATGCTGGTGCTGTACGTGTTCTGGGAACTGACCACGGTGTTGTCGTTCCTCCTGATCGGGCACTACGCCGAACGTGCCGTCAACCGCCGTGCCGCCATCCAGGCATTGGTGGTGACCGCCGCCGGTGGGCTGGCCATGCTGGTCGGCATCATCATGCTGGGCAACGCAGCCGGTAGCTACCTGCTGTCGGATCTGGTGGCGCGCCCACCGTCCGGAACGGTTGTCACCGTCGGCGTGCTGTTGGTCTTGGTCGGAGCGCTCAGCAAGTCGGCGATCGTACCGATGCATTTCTGGCTACCGGGCGCGATGGCCGCGCCGACTCCGGTCAGCGCCTATCTGCACGCCGCGGCGATGGTCAAGGCCGGGGTCTACCTGGTTGCGCGGTTGACCCCGGCGTTCTCCGACTCACCGGGATGGCGGCCGACGGTGGTGGTGCTGGGCCTGGCCACCGCCCTGCTGGCGGGCTGGCGCGCGGTCCGCGAGTACGACTTGAAGCTGGTGCTGGCCTACAGCACGGTCAGCCAGCTGGGGCTGATGATCGTGTTGGTCGGCGCCGGCGGAAACGATCTGATGCTGGCCGGCCTGACCGCGATGTGTGCGCATGCGGCCGCAAAGGCGGCCCTGTTCATGGTGGTGGGGATCATCGACCACGCCACCGGCACCCGTGATCTACGCGAGTTGGCCGGGTTGGGGCGCCGCAGCCCGGGGCTGTTTTTGATCGCCGCCGCGGCCGCCGCCAGCATGGCCGGGGTGCCGCCCTTCGTGGGGTTCATCGCCAAGGAGACCATCTTCGGGACCGAGGCGCAGGCGCCGACCCTGGGGGCCTCCATTCCGTACGTGCTGGGTGCAGCTGTGCTGGCGTCGATGTTCACCGTGATCTACAGCGCGCGGTTCGTGTGGGGTGGCTTCGCCGGCAAGGGCCGGTCCGAGCCCAGCACCCATGTCGTCGAAATGCACCGCCCCACCGTCGCTTTCATGGCGGTGCCGGCGGGATTGGCCGTCGCGAGCCTGGTTTTGGGGCTGTGGCCGCTCGGGCTCGACTCCGTGCTGCACAAGTACTCCGACACGGTGCCCGACGGCGCGGACTACCACCTGGCGCTGTGGCACGGTCCGGGGCTGCCGGTATTCCTGTCGGCGACGGTGCTGGTGGTCGGCGCCGGCATCTTCCTCTTGCGCGGCCCACTGCAACTGTCCCGGTTGCGCCGGCTGCCGCTGGGCAAGGCCGACCAGATGTATGACGACTTCATCCGGCTGCTCGATGTTGCGGCGGTGCGGCTGACCGCGATCACCCAGCGCGGTTCGCTGCCGATCAACCAGGCGGTGATCTTCGCGACGCTGGTGGTGCTGCCGCTGACCGCCCTGATGCTGGGTGCGCGTGACCGGATCGATCTGCAGCTCTGGGACACCCCGTTGCAGCTCACCCTCGCGGTGTTGGTCGTCGCCGGCGGGATCGGCGCCACGGTGGCGCGCAACCGACTTTCTGCGGTGCTGATGGTCGGGGTGACCGGCTACGGCTGCGCGGTGGCGTTCGCGTTCCACGGTGCACCCGACCTGGCGTTGACCCAGTTGCTCGTCGAGACCGTCACCGTGGTGATCTTCGTGCTGGTGCTGCGGACGTTGCCGGCGGAGACCACACGTCCCACGATGGCGACGAACCGCCTGCCGCGGGCGGTGCTGGCCATCATGGTCGGCGCCAGCGTCGCTGTGTTGGGGGCTTTCGCGATGGCGGCCCGCACCAGCGATGGGGTCGCCGATCTGTTGCCCGCCGCGGCGTATCTCCGCGGCTACGGCGCCAACACCGTCAACGTCATCCTGGTCGACATCCGGGCCTGGGACACCCTCGGGGAGATCTCGGTGTTGCTGGTGGCCGCGACCGGGGTGGCCTCGATGGTGTTCCGGACCCGCCGATTCGGCCGTGCGCCACGGACCGCGGATGCCGATGCACACCGCAAGGATCCGGGTATCGCCACCCCGTACAGTCCGGCCATCGGGTCCACCACCTGGCTGCGCGGCAGCGCCTACCACGATCCCAATCAGCGATCGCTGGTGTTGGAGGTCGCGAGCCGGATCATCTTCCCGCTGATCATGATGGTTTCGGTCTATTTCCTGTTCGCCGGCCACAACAACCCGGGCGGCGGTTTCGCCGGCGGGCTGGCCGCCGGACTGGCACTGGCGCTGCGCTATGTGGCGGGCGGGCGATACGAACTCGGCGAGACGCTGCCGCTGGACTCCGGAAAGATCCTGGGCGTCGGCCTGAGCCTGGTCGGGGGCACGGCTCTGGCGTCGCTGTTCGTCGGTGCGCCGGTGCTGTCGTCTGCGGCGTTCACGTTCACCCTGCCGGTACTGGGTCAGGTGAAGCTGGTGACTTCGTTGTTCTTCGATGTGGGGGTGTATCTGGTCGTGGTCGGCATGGTGCTCGACGTCCTGCGCAGTCTCGGCGCCCGACTGGATCAGGTGCAGGAGCTGCAACAACCTGCGCAGCGCTCGGCGGTGAAGGCACCATGACCGCACATCTGGTTCCGTTGCTGATGGCCGCCGGACTCACCGCCTGCGGGGTGTACATGCTGCTGGAGCGCAACCTCACCCGCGCGCTGCTGGGCCTGATGATGATCGGCAATGCCATCAACCTGCTGATCATCGATGTCTCCGGACCGGGCGGCAGCCCGCCGATCTACCACAGCACCGAGGGCATGGAGAACGACGCCGACCCGCTGGCCCAGGCCATGGTGCTGACCGCCATCGTCATCACCATGGGCATCGCCGCGTTCGTGCTGGCGTTGATGTACCGCTCCTACCACCTGACCACCGCCGACGACATCGGTGACGACGAGGAGGCGACCCGGCTGTCCCAGCTCTCCGACGAGGAGATCATCGCCGCCGAGGAAGACCACAGTGGGCCGGTGGCGCCCGGCGAATTGGACGCCGTCGTGGAAAGCACCGTCGCCGAAAGTGGGGTGTCACGGTGAGTATCGCTGCTGCCCTGATCCCGCTTCCGGTGCTACTGCCCACGCTGGGTGCCGCGCTGACCCTCATCGTCGGCCGGCGTCCCAGGTTGCAGCAGCCGATCACCATCGGTGTGCTGGCCGCGGACGTCGCGGTGTCCGCCGCGTTGCTGTTCCTCACCGACCGGGAGGGGACCCTGGCTTTGCACGCCGGCGGCTGGGGCCCGACCGAGGGCGGACGCGGGCCGCTCGGCATCACCCTGGTGGTCGACCGGTTGTCGGCGCTGATGCTGATCGTGTCGGCGGTCGTGCTGCTGTCGGTGATCGTCTACGCCATCGGCCAGGGGGTCCGCGACGGTGACGACCGTCAGCCGGTGTCCATCTTCCTGCCCACGTATCTGACGCTGTCGGCCGGTGTCTCTCTGGCGTTTCTGGCTGGTGACCTGTTCAACCTCTTCGTCGGGTTCGAGATGCTGTTGGCCGCGAGCTTCGTGTTGCTGACCATCGGTGCCAGCGCCGAACGGATCCGGGCCGGTATCGGCTACGTGATGGTGTCGATGACGTCGTCGTTGATCTTCCTGCTCGGTATTGCTCTGGTCTATGCATCGACCGGCACGCTGAACCTGGCTGAGCTGGCTGTCCGCACCAACGACATGCCCGGCGGCACCCGCAGTGCGGTGTTCGCGGTGTTGCTGGTGGGGTTCGGCATCAAAGCCGCCGTCTTCCCGCTGTCGGCCTGGTTGCCCGATTCCTATCCCACGGCGCCCGCCCCGATCACCGCCGTGTTCGCCGGCATCCTGACCAAGGTCGGTGTCTACGCGATCATCCGGGCACATTCGCTGCTGTTTCCCGACGGTGGTTTGGACTCGGTGCTGCTGGTCGCGGCGCTGCTCACCATGTTGGTGGGCATCTTCGGCGCCATCGCGCAGAGCGACATCAAGCGGATCCTGTCGTTCACGTTGGTCAGCCATATCGGTTTCATGGTGTTCGGGGTGGCGCTGTCGAGCCAGATGGGTATGTCCGGCGCCATTTTCTACGTGATGCACCACATCATCGTGATGACGACATTGTTCTTGGCGGCCGGATTGATCGAACGTCAGAGCGGTGCGTCGTCGCTGAAGCGGCTCGGCGGCTTGGTGGCCAACCCGCTGCTGGCGTTCATGTTCTTGGCCCCGGCGTTCAATCTCGGCGGTATTCCTCCCTTTTCGGGCTTCATCGGCAAGACGGCGGTGCTGCAGGCCGGTGTCAGTGACGGCTCGGTGCTGGCCTGGTGTCTGGTGGGCGGCGCGGTGGTGACCAGTCTGCTGACCCTGTTCGTGCTGGCGCGGGTGTGGACCAAGGCGTTCTGGCGGTTACGCAGCGACGCCCCCGAGGGAGAGCTGGTGCGCGCCACGCCGCCGGTGCTGCTCGATGACATCGGCGAGGTCGCCTTCGACGACCGCGCTGACGTCGGCCGGATGCCCATCGGGATGGTGGTGCCGACGATCGCGCTGATCGTGCTGGGGCTGGCGTTCACGGTGTTTGCCGGCCCGATCTTCGGCTACACCGAGCGCGCCGCAGCCGAGATACTCGACCGCGGCGAATACATCTCGGTCGTGTTGTCTGGGGAAGCGCCGTGAGGCCGATAGCGCTACGGATCTTTGCGGTGTGCGCCCTGGCCATCGTCTGGACGTTGCTGTGGGGCCGTTTCACGATCCCCAACCTCGTCGTCGGGGTGGTGGTCGCCGTGGTCATCATGGTGCTGCTGCCATTGCCGCCGGTGCCGGTGCAGGGCCGGGTGCATCCGTGGTCGGTGCTGCAGCTGCTGGGTCTGCTCGCTTGGTACCTGGTGGCGTCCAGTGTCCAGTTGATGTGGCTGGCGATCAAACCCGGGCCCCCGCCGCAGACCGGGGTGTTGCGGGTGCCGCTGAACATCAAATCCGATCTGGTGTTGGTGTTGGCGGCCGGCATCACCACACTGATTCCCGGATCGATGGTGCTGGAGATCGACCAGGTGCGTCGCATCCTGTACTGCCACGTGATCGATGTGGGAAACGCTCGTTCAGTCGAGCACTTCTACCACCAGGCCGCGCAAGTGGAGCGATTGTTGATCGCCGCCTTTGAACGCGACTCCGAGTGGCAGCCGGTTGGAGGAAGCGCATGACCGTGATCTGGGGCACCGCCGGCGTGCTGTTGGGGATAGCCGCGGTGCTCACCATGTATCGGCTGCTGGCCGGGCCCAGCACGCTGGACCGACTGGTGGCGCTGGACACCTTGGCTGCCATGACGATGTGTGGCATCGGTATTTGGGCTGCGGTCACCCGGGACACGACCGTGACATACAGCCTCGCGGCGCTGGCCCTGGTCGGCTTCATCGGGTCGGTCAGCGTGGCCCGCTTCCGGGTGCCGGACACGCCGTTGGACTCGGGGAGGCAGCCATGATTGTGCTCGACGTGGTGGCCAGTGTGCTGGGGCTCGCCGGGGCGGTGCTGGCGCTGACGGCGGCGATCGGGGTGCTGCGCTTCCCGGACACGTTGGCCCGGATGCACTCGGCCACCAAACCACAGGTGTTGGGCCTGTTGCTGGTGCTGATCGCCGCGTTGATCCGGTTGCGCGGCAGCCACGACGCCGGGATGGTGACCGTGAGCATCATCTTCACCCTGATCACCGCGCCGGTGGTTGCGCACCGGGTGGGCCGACTGGCCTACCAAGAGCAGGATGTGACCGAGATGCTGGCCGTCGACCAGTTGGTCGAACTCACCGACGAAGAGGATCAGGCTTCGCGCTGAGCCGGGCGCAGCACCGCGACCAGGAAGTCGGAATCGCCGGTGAAGGGCCTCAGGTCCCAGGTGCCCAGCAGCAGATCGGTCGCGAACCCTGCGGTGGCCGCGTCGTCGAAGAACTGCTTGAACTCGTAGTCTCGGTCGGCGCCGAAGCCGATCACCGTCCGGCCGTCGTCGGCGCAGTGGGCGCACAACCGGCGCAAGATTTCGACGCGGGTGCTCGGCGCGACGAACGTCATGACATTGCCCGCCGACACGATCACGTCGAACGGCTCGGCGATGCCGCGGGCGGGGAGGTCCAGTTCGGCCAGGTCGCCGACGAGATAGCGCGGCCCGGGATGATCCTGCGCGGCCGCCTCGATGAGCTCCGGGTCGACGTCGACACCGACCACGTCGTGACCGGCTGTGGCCAGCAGACCGGCCACCCGGCCCGGGCCGCAGCCGGCGTCGAGGATGCGGGCGCCGCGTGACGCCATCGCGTCGATGAAACGGGCCTCGCCGCCCAAATCGTTACCGGTGCGGGCCATCTCGCGGAAGCGTTCGATGTACCACTGCGAATGCCCGGGATCGGCGGCGACTTTTTGCATCCAGAGGCTCTGCTCGACCATGGCTGCATTGTTGCAGGGACACCGCGTCACCGGTTGGGCAGGCGGACTTCCAGGGAATCGAGGATCGTCTGCTTGGCCTCGATGTAGTGCGGGTTGTCGGCGTCGGTGGTCTGGACGGTGACGGTGATCGCCCAGATCCGGTTCTTGGTGTTCTGCACGGCCACGATCAGGCCGGTCGCGGGCCGGCCCTGCAGGTTGTAGGTGATCGTTCTGCTCGCAAACCCCGACACCGTTCCTGGGACGTCGGTGTCGAGCTCACCGACGAGTTCGGTGATCGCTGCGCGCTCCTTGGCCAAGGCCTGCGACGGAAGTCCGACCTGGCCGGTGAGTTCCTCGCACGTCACCACCGCGTTGGGGGTGAAGCCGTGCCGGCGCAGTTCCTGGTTGTAGAGCACACCGCGCAGCGGCGGGGAGTCGTTGCTGGGCATGAACTGCCAGCCCGGCGGCTTCGGGAGGGTGATCGTCGGTTCGTCGGTGTCGCGGGGATCCAAGGTGATCGGTCCATCGCCGGGCGGCTGATCGGCGGCTTCCATGCCAGGTCCTTTCGGTGCGTCAAGAACGAGAGCCAGGCCATCGCCCGACCGGCCAGCGCTTGCGGAGGTAGATGCCGCCGAAAGCGATGTAGGTGAGCATCGCTCCTCCGATGATTGCGCCGATCACGTCTGACGTCTCGGGGCTTTTCATGGAGCCGTAGAACCCGGTCGCAACCGATGCGGTGCACACCATCGGTCCGATGAGCCAAAAGATCCACTTTGACTTCGCGTTCTTGCGGGGATCCACGGGGATGGCGACAAGAAGCATGACGACCATGGCGATCAATATGGCGGCGTTTGCGTTAGCGATGGTAATCAATCTCCTTTGCCGTGCATCTCAGCCGAACAATCCGTGCCAAACACTCGAAACTTCCTCGCCCACGTCCTTACCGAACTCGCTGCCGAGCCAGCCGCCGACGACCGCCCCGGCGCCGGCGCCCAAGACTGCGCCGACGGCGGTTCCCGGCCCTGGGCCGAAAAACGTGCCGATGGTAGCCCCCACCGTCGCGCCTGTCTCCGCGCCCATGCCCGCACCCACCAATCCGCCGGTAATGTCGCCTGCGGTTTTAGGCACCACGTCGACCAGGGCGGTGCTTAAGGGGACACCGTTGTTCACGTCGTTGGTGATCTCGAAGTACCCATTCGCGAAACTGACGACGTTGCCCGCGACACCCAGGCGTTTGCCGAACTTCTCGACGCTCTCCATGGCTTGCGACGTCGGGACGCCGCCGGGGATCGCGGTGCTCGGTGATCCGCCCGGAACGAATGCCGGCAGGTCCGGCCGGACCCAGGGCAGGTTACCTTGCCGTCCTGCCGCCGCTAGGCCGTCGCCGACGTTCCCCCAGTTCCCACCGATTTTCGTCGCTCCGGGCGGCGGTACCAGTGGCCCCCCGGGTCGGGTCATCACCGGTGTGCCGGGCGCCAGCCAGGGCGCGATAACCCCGGCGGCGCCGTTACCGCCCGTGCCGTCGGACGCCCCCGGGCCGTTGCTCGCCCCACCGGCCCCGCCGTCGGTGCCGGGACGGCCGTCAGGTGTGCCGTTGGTGTGACCGGCGGCCCCCGCGCCGCCGTCGGCACCCCCGGCCGGCGCCTGCTCGGCGTCGTACTTGCGAATATCGGGGTTGTAGCCGTCTTTTACGCGCAGGTTGGTCAGGGCCTGCTGCAGGGTCTTGGAGTAGGTGTCGCGAATGAACGTGGCGTTGTGCAGTGCTGTGGCGGTGTCGTTGTGGGCCAGCTGACGAGCCTGCTGGATGTCGGCGTCGTGGTTCTGTCCCTGGCTGGCTTGGCTGAGGTAGACACCGATACGGGCGTCGAGGACCAGCAGGTTGGCGTTGAGTGCGGTGGTATTGGCCTGGGAGGCCGCGCGGGCCTGGGCCAGGTCGCCGGCGATGGTCTCCAGGTCGGCGGCGATCTGGCCGAGTTGCGCGTTGGTGGCGTGCAGGCCGTCTTTGACGCGTTGCACCTCGGCGCCGTTGTTGATCGGTTGTTCACCGTTTTCTCGGTTGTACTGCTGGAAGTGCTGCTGGGCCGTTTGGAAGGTCTGCTCGGCGGCGGTGGCCGAGCCGGCGGCCTGATGGAACGCCTGGGCGAGGAAGTTGATCTGGGTCGGACTGCCGGCCTGCAAGCTGTCGTCGACCGCCCAGGGGTCACCGCCGCCGGCGGCGATGAGATCGGCGACTTGCAGGTGTTGCAGAGTCGGGCGGCTCACTGCCCGGAGCCGGGGGCTACGTCTCGCAGCAGCTTTGCGTTGTGGTTGTCCATGCGAGTGAAGGTGGTGGCGGCGGTGCGCACGTTCTCGGCGATGCCGACGAGGTTGCGGTGGTGATCCTGCAGCGCGTCGCGATGGTCGTCTTTTGCGCTGCCCAGCGCGGTGTGGAAGCTGTGTGCGTCCTCGAAGTCACCGAACATCCCGGCGTTCACACCGGCCAGCCCGAGTCGCTGGGAGCCGGTATCGGCGTGCCCACCGGCGTCATCGGAGACGTCGGCCCCGGTGCGTAACGCATGTGGGTTGACGTGCATCGCTTGCTACCTTCCGGTCTGCTTTGTCCGAGCTCAAAGCGTACCGGTGGACGCGACGCCGTCAATTCAGCTCAGTCGCGCGGCTTGCGCGGCTTGCGTTTGATGCCCACCCCACCCCACAGCGAGAAGCCGCGGATCCGCACCGTTGGGGCGCCCGGGGTGCCCTGGCCCTCGACGTGCTGGTCGAAACCGCCCATCACTCCGTGCCCCTGGATGTCGACGTTGACTTCCGGCGGCAGCAGAATGGTCTGCCCGCCCATGATGGAGTAGGCGTTGATCTCGACGTCCGGTGCGGTGAAGTCCGCGTAGCGCAGATCGATGACCCCGCCGCCCCACAGCGAGAACGTGGTCAGCCGCTTGGGTACGTTCCACCGTCCGCGCCGCTCAAAAGAGCTCATGATCGCCAGCAGCAGCGTGGAGGGCGCGGGTTTGCAGTCGCCGCCGCGGTGCGGGCAGACCGAGGAACCGGGAAGGTCGGCGCGTAACCCGTCGAGCTCGTCGTAGGTCTGTGCCGCGTAGGCCCTGGCCAGCCGGTCCTCGTACTCACGCATCGGCAGTTGGCCCTGCGCAGCGGCGTCACCGAGCAGCTGCGCCAACTGGATCCGGTCGGTATCCGCGGCGCGCGGGGGCGCGCCGTGGGAGTCGTGGGTTCGTCGGGCTGAATTCCTCATTGGCTAGACAGCCTACGACGAACCGATTTGCCGTAAGCACGGTTGGGCAAAGTAGCTAGCTCGTCCAGCTGGGCGGACGTTTCTGCAGGAACGCCAGCATCCCTTCGCGGGCCTCGTCGGAGACGAACATCCGTGCCGAGGCCACGCTGAGCCGCTCCGCGTCGCGGTCGAACCCGGCGAGCACCGCAGCGGTGGTCAGCGCCTTGGAGGCCGCCAACCCCTGCGGGGATCCGAGCCGCAGGTTGGCGACCAGGCCGGCGACGGTGGCCTGCAGGTCGCCCTCCTTCTCCACAGCCAGGGTGATCAGCCCGATCGCGGCGGCTTCGGCCGCGCCGAACTTCTCGCCGGTCAGGTAGTAGCGGGCGGCTGCCCGGGCGGACAGCTTGGGCAGCAGTGTCAGCGAAATGATCGACGGAGCCACGCCGATCCGGGCCTCGGTCAGGGCGAAGGTGCTGGCAGGCCCGGCGACCGCGATGTCGCACGCGCCGACCAGCCCCATGCCGCCGGCGCGCACGTGACCGTCGACCGCCGCGATCACCGGCCGCGGTGACTCCACGATCGCCCGCAGCAGGGCCGCCATTTCGCGGGCCCGGTCGGCGGCCAGGTCGCCCGGGTCGCCCTCGCGGGCTTCGCTCAGGTCCGCGCCGGCACAGAACGTGTTGCCGGTGTGGCCGAGCACCACCACCCGCACGTTCGGGTCGGCCGCTGCGTCGCGCAGGCCGGCGTGCAGTTGGGTGACCAAGGTGGACGACAGCGCGTTGCGGTTGTGCGGCGAGTCCAGGGTCAGCCGGGCCGAGCCATCTCCGGTGTCCTCGGGTCCGGTGTAGGAAACCAGCGTGTCCATCAGTACGACCGGGGCAGGCCCAACGACGTCTGCGCGACGAAGTTGAGGATCATCTCCCGGCTCACCGGCGCGATCCGGGCCAGCCGGGACGCGGCGATCGCCGCGGCGATGCCGTACTCCTTGGTCAGCCCGTTGCCGCCGAGCGACTGCACTGCCTGGTCGACCGCCCGCGTCGATGCCTCGCCGGCGGCGTACTTGGCCATGTTGGCTGCCTCCGCGGCGCCGAAGTCGTCGCCGGCGTCGTAGAGCGTCGCCGCCTTCTGCATCATCAGTTTGGCCAACTGGATCTCGATGTGGTTCTGGGCCAGCGGATGTGACAGGCCCTGGTGTGCTCCGATCGGGGTCTTCCACACCTGCCGGGTGGTGACGTAGTCGACGGCCTTGCCGATCGCGAAGCGGCCCATGCCGACGGCGCTGGCCGCGCCCATGATGCGCTCCGGGTTGAGGCCGGCGAACAATTGCGCGATGGCGGCGTCCTCGGAACCCACCAACGCATCAGCCGGCAGTCGCACGTCGTCGAGGAACACCTGGAACTGGCGTTCCGGGCTGACAATCTCCATCTCGATCGGCGTGTAGTTCAGCCCGGGGGTGTCCGTGGGAATCACGAACAGGGCCGGGCGCAGGTTGCCGGTCTTGGCGTCTTCGCTGCGGCCGACCATCAGCACCGCCTGCGCCTGGTCGATTCCGGAGATGAAGGTCTTCTGGCCCTTGAGGATCCAGTCCGGCCCGTCGCGGCGCGCGGTGGTGGTGATCTTGTGCGAGTTCGACCCGGCGTCCGGTTCGGTGATGGCGAACGCCATGGTCAGCGACCCGTCGGCGATGCCGGGAATCCACCGCTTCTTCTGCTCGTCGGTGCCGAACTTGGAGATGATGGTGCCGTTGATGGCCGGCGACACGACCATCATCAGCAGCGCGCAGCCGTTCGCCGACATCTCTTCCATGACCAGCGACAGCTCATACATGCCGGCGCCGCCGCCGCCGTACTCCTCGGGCAGGTTGACGCCGATGAAGCCGAGCTTGCCGGCCTCGTTCCACAATTCGTCGGTGTGCTGCCCCGAGCGTGCCTTCTCCAGGTAGTAGTCCTGGCCGTAGTTCTTTGCCATCGCGGCGACCGCCTCGCGCAGTGCCCGACGTTCGTCGCTTTCGATGAAGCTGGTGTCGCTCGTGGAATCGGTCACAGCGGATCTCCTTCTACTGATGCTTCGGGCATTTCGACACGGGCCAGCACGGCGCCGACCTCTACCTGATCGCCGGGTTTGACGTTGAGGTGGGTGAGTACCCCGTCGGCCGGTGCGCTGATGGTGTGCTCCATCTTCATGGCCTCCAGCCAGATCAGCGGTTGGCCGGCGGTCACCGGGTCGCCGAGCTCGGCACCCAACCGGATCACGTTGCCCGGCATCGGTGCCAGCAGTGACCCCTGTTCGACGGCGGATTCGGGGTCGGGGAATCGCGGTAACGCCACCAAGTGCACCGGGCCGGCCGGGGAGTCGACGTAGACGTCCTGGAAAGCCGGGCCGTAGCGGGCGACGCTGAACGTGCGCGCGACGCCGGCCGGGTCGGCCAGCACCACCTCGTCCGGACTGGATGAGACCAGGCTGATCTCGTCGTTGATGGTCAAACCGGTTCGGGTGAAACGGTATTCGATTCGATATTCGACACCGTCGTCATCGGCGTAGGTCTTGGTCTGGAACCCCGACGCCACGTTGCGCCAGCCGCTGGGAAGCGAGCCGAATACCTCTGCGGTGGCCCGGTTGTGCGCGGCGTCGGCCAGTGCCGCCGCCACCGCCGATGTCCGGACGGTCCCGGCGTCGGCCAGCGGTGCGGACAACTCGGGCAGGCCGTGGGTGTCGAAGAACGCCGTGTCGGTGGCGCCTTCGAGAAACGCCGGGTGCCGCAGCACGTTGACCAGCAGGTCGCGGTTGGTGCGCAGCCCGTGCAGCCGGGCGCGTGCCAACGCGCCTGCCAGTACCGCCGCCGCCTGACGGCGGGTGGGCGCGTAGCTGATCACCTTGGCCAGCATCGGGTCGTAGTGGATGGACACCGTCGACCCGTCGTCGATGCCGGAGTCCAGCCGAACCCCGGTGTGCCCGCACAGCGTGTGGAATCGTGCGGCCACTCCGGGGATGTCGATGGCGTGCACCGGCCCGGCCTGCGGCTGCCAGCCCCGGGCCGGGTCCTCGGCGTACAACCGCGCCTCGATCGAATGGCCGTGCGATGCAGGCGGTTGCGGCTCGAGCCGGGCGCCGTCGGCCACCGCCAACTGCAGCTCGACCAGATCGCAGCCGGTGGTCTCCTCGGTGACCGGGTGCTCGACCTGCAGCCGGGTGTTCATCTCCAGGAAGTAGAACTCGCCGCGGGAGTCGGCCAAGAACTCCACGGTGCCCGCACCGGTGTAGCCGATCGCGCTGGCCGCCAGCCGGGCGGCCTCGAACAGCTTGTCGCGCATCCCGGGGGTGCGTTCCACCAACGGTGACGGCGCCTCTTCGATGACCTTCTGGTGGCGGCGCTGAATCGAGCATTCCCGCTCACCGACCGGCCACACCGTGCCGTGCTGATCGGCCATCACCTGCACTTCGATGTGATGCCCGGTTGGCAGGTAGCGCTCGCAGAACACCGTCGGGTCGCCGAACGCCGAAGCGGCCTCGCGCTGGGCGGCCTCGACTTCGCCTGCCAGGGAAGATAATTCGCTGACCACCCGCATGCCGCGGCCACCGCCGCCCGCGGAGGCTTTCACCAGCACCGGCAGTTGAGCGGCGGTGACGGTTGCCGGGTCGAGTTCTTCGAGAACCGGCACGCCCGCGGCGGCCATCATCTTCTTCGACTCGATCTTGGAGCCCATCGAGGTCACCGCGGCCACCGGCGGCCCGATCCAGGTCAGACCGGCGGCCTGCACGGCCGCGGCGAAGTCGGCGTTCTCGGAAAGGAATCCGTAGCCGGGATGGATGGCGTCGGCGCCGGCGGCCTGCGCCGCGGCGATGATCGCCTCGGCAGACAGGTAGCTGGTGGTCTCCGGCAGGCGCACCTTCGCGTCGGCTTCGGTGACGTGCGGCATGTTCGCGTCGGGGTCGGTGTAGACCGCGACCGTGCCCAGGCCCAGTCGACGGCAGGTCGCGAAGACCCGTCGGGCGATCTCGCCGCGGTTGGCCACCAGAACAGTGCTGATCATTGACTCCGCCTTCTGCTCTTCGCGCAAGCGCTCATCGCGCTCACATCCGGAAGACGCCGAAGTTCGACGTCCCCTCGACCGGGCCACTGGCTATGGCGGACAAACACATTCCCAATACCGTGCGGGTGTCGCGCGGGTCGATCACCCCGTCGTCGTAGAGCATCCCCGACAGTACGAGTGGCAGCGACTCGGCTTCGATCTGACCTTCGACCATGGCGCGCATGGCGGCATCGGCCGCCTCGTCGACCTGTTGGCCGCGGGCCTCGGTGGCTGCCCGGCTCACGATCGACAGCACGCCGGCGAGCTGTGCCCCGCCCATCACCGAGGACTTGGCCGACGGCCAGGCAAACAGAAAACGGGGATCGTAGGCGCGCCCGCACATGCCGTAGTGTCCGGCGCCATAGGAGGCGCCGAGCAGCAGCGAGATGTGCGGCACCGTCGAGTTGGACACGGCGTTGATCATCATCGAGCCGTGCTTGATCATCCCGCCCTCTTCGTAGTCCTTGCCCACCATGTAGCCGGTGGTGTTGTGCAGGAACAACAGTGGGGTGTTGGAGCGGTTGGCCAACTGGATGAACTGGGTGGCCTTCTGGGATTCCTCGCTGAACAGCACGCCCCGCGCATTGGCCAGGATGCCGATCGGATATCCGTGCAGCTGTGCCCAACCCGTCACCAAGGATGACCCGTAGAGCGGTTTGAACTCATCGAAGTCGGAGCCGTCGACGATCCGGGCGATCACCTCGCGCGGGTCGAACGGGACGCGCAGGTCCGCGGGCACGATGCCGATCAGTTCTTCGGAGTCGAACAGCGGCTCGGTCACCGGCTTCGGCTTCGGGCCCTGCTTGACCCAGTTCAGCCGGGCCACGATCCGTCGACCGATCCGCACCGCGTCAAGCTCGTCGTTGGCGAGGTAATCGCCCAGTCCTGAAGTGCGCGAGTGCATCTCGGCACCGCCGAGCGACTCGTCGTCGGACTCCTCGCCGGTGGCCATCTTCACCAGCGGAGGCCCGGCCAGGAATACCTTGGAACGTTCCTTGATCATCACCACGTGATCGGACATGCCGGGCACATAGGCCCCACCGGCGGTGGAGTTGCCGAATACCAGCGCGATGGTCGGGATGCCGGCGGCCGACAGTCGCGTCAGGTCGCGGAACATCTGACCGCCCGGGATGAAGACTTCCTTCTGGGTGGGCAGGTCCGCTCCGCCGGATTCCACCAGGGAGATCACCGGAAGCCGGTTCTCCAGAGCGATCTTGTTGGCCCGCAGGATCTTGCGCAGCGTCCACGGGTTGGACGTGCCACCCTTGACCGTCGGGTCGTTGGCGACGATCATGCACTCCACGCCTTCGACCGCGCCGATCCCGGTGACCAGGCTGGCCCCGACCTGGAAGGCACTGCCCCAGGCAGCCAGCGGGCACAGCTCCAGGAACGGTGAGTCGGCGTCGATCAGAGCTTCGATGCGCTCCCGGGCGGTGAGCTTGCCGCGGGAATGGTGGCGCTCGACGTACTTGGGTCCGCCGCCGGCGAGTGCTTTGGCGTGCTCGGCGTCGATCTCGGCGAGTTTGTCGTTCAGCGCCTCCGCCGCCTCGGTGTAGGCGGGGGACATCGGATCGAGAGTGGATCGCAGTGTGCTCACGATTGGTATCCCAGCGTCTTGGCGGCCAGTGAGGTCAGGATCTCGGTGGTTCCACCGCCGATGCCGATGATGCGCATGTCCCGATACTGACGCTCCACCTCGGATTCGGCCATATAACCCATGCCGCCGAACAGCTGCACCGCCTGGTTGGCCACCCACTCGCCGGCCTCCACCGCGGTGTTCTTGGCGAAACACACCGAAGCGAAAAGGTTGACCTCGGCTGTATCTGATGTCGCCGCCTCCGCGGCTCCGGCTAGCTGCCGCTCGACGACGTGGCGGGTGTACACCCGGGCCACGTCGATGCGGCGGGCCATCTCGGCCAGGGTGTTCTGCACCGCCTGCCGGGAGATCAGCGGCCGGCCGAAGGTCTCCCGATCCCGGCACCACGCCAGGGTCAGCTCCAGGCAACGCTGCGCGCTGGCATAGGCCTGCGCTGCCAGCCCGACTCGCTCGGAGACGAAGGCCGACGCGATCTGGGCGAAGCCGGTGTTCTCGACGCCGACCAGGTTGGCCACCGGCACCCGGGCGTCGACGTAGGACAGTTCGGCGGTGTCCGAGGAGCGCCAGCCCATCTTCTCCAGCTTGCGGCTCACCTCAAACCCGGGCGTGCCCTTCTCGACCACCAGCAGCGACACCCCGGCCGCCCCGGGCCCGCCGGTGCGCACCGCGGTGACGACATAGTCGGCGCGCACCGCGGAGGTGATGAAGGTTTTGGCGCCGTTGACCACGTAGTGATCACCGTCGCGGACAGCCGTGGTGCGCAGGTGCCCGACGTCCGAACCGCCGCCGGGCTCGGTGATGGCCAGCGCGCCGATCTTCTCTCCCGCCAGGGTCGGACGGACGAACTCCTCGATCAGCCGGGGGTCGCCCGAGGCGATCATGTGCGGCACGGCGATGCCGCAGGTGAACAGGGAGGCGAACACCCCGCCGGGCGCGCCGGCCTGGTGCATCTCCTCGCAGATGACGACCGCGTCGGCGCCGTCGCCGCCACTGCCGCCGACCTCCTCGGGGAAGCCCGCACCCAACAAGCCGACTTCTGCGGCCTTGCGGTGCAGCTCGCGGGGCAGGTCGCCGGAGCGCTCCCACTCGTCGACGTGCGGTGAGATTTCGCGCTCGACGAAGCCGCGCACGGTCTTGCGCAGCGCTTGGCGCTCCGCGGTAGTCCAGATACTCACGATTTCCCTTCTGACAGCAGCTGCTCGGGTATCTCGAGGTGACGACTGCGCAGCCATTCGCCCAGCCCCTTGGCCTGCGGGTCGAATCGGGCCTGGTAGGCCACGCCCTGCCCGAGGATGCCCTCGATGACGAAGTTCACCGCGCGCAACTTCGGCAACAGGTGGCGGGTGACCGGCAACTCGGCGGTCTCGGGCAGCAGCTCGCGCAGCTTCTCCGCGGTCAACGTGTGGGCCAGCCAGCGCCACTGCTCGTCGGTGCGCGCCCAGACCCCGACGTTGGCCGAGCCGCCCTTGTCTCCGCTGCGGGCGCCGGCGATCAATCCCAGCGGCACACGCCGGGTCGGGCCGACCGGTAGGGGCTCGGGCAGCGCCGGCGCGGCTGCTGTAGCCAGCTCACGTGTTTGCGAGGCGGCCGGGATGTCCACCCGAGTCCCGTCGGCGTGCACGGCGACGTGCGGCACCGCCGTGGCGTCGACATAGCCCGGGGTGAATACGCCGTAGACCTGGCCGTCGCCGGGCGGGGCGGTGACGCAGAACCCCGGATAGCTGGCCAGCGCGAGCTCGATGCCGGCCGCGGAGAATTTGCGGCCCACCTTGGCCGGGTCGGGGTCGCGCACCACGCAGTGCAGCAGAGCGCTGGCGGCCTCCTCGGTATCGGCGTCCGGGTGGTCGGTGCGGGCCAATGTCCACTCCAGCTCGGCCGGGCGGACCGTCATCGCCGCCTCCAGCTGGGTGCGCAGCAGCTCGGCTTTGGCCTCGATGTCCAGGCCGGTCAGCACGAAGGTGGTGGAGTTGCGGAAACCCCCGATGCTGTTCAGCGACACCTTGCAGGTCGGCGGCGGGGGTTCGCCGATCACGCCGGAGATGCGCACCCGGTCCTTCCCGTCGGGGAGAAGTTCGATGCTGTCCATCCGGGCGGTGACGTCGGGGTTGGCGTAGCGGGCCCCGGTGACTTCGTAGAGCAGTTGCGCGGTGACCGTGTCGACACTGACCAACCCGCCGGTGCCCGGATGCTTGGTGATCACCGATGACCCGTCGGCGTGGATCTCCGCGAGCGGGAAGCCGGGGTGCAGCATCTGCTGGGTGGGAATCTCGGTGAAGAAGGCGTAGTTGCCGCCGCTGGCCTGGATACCGCACTCGATCACGTGACCGGCGACCACTGCCCCGGCGAGCTGGTTGTAGTCGGTGCGACCCCAGCCGAAGTGGGCGGCTGCCGGGCCGACGATCACCGAGGCATCGGTGACCCGCCCGGTGATCACGACGTCCGCGCCACCGGCCAGGCACTCGGCGATACCCCACGCGCCCAGGTAGGCATTCGCGGTCAAAGGGGAGCCCAAACCCAACTCGGCGGCGCGGGGGAGCAGGTCGTCGCCTTCGACGTGGGCCACCCGCGCCGGAACCCCGAGCCGGTCGGCCAGCTCGCGCACCGCGTCGGCCAGACCGGCCGGATTGAGCCCGCCGGCATTGGCCACAATGCGAACACCCTTGTCCCGGGCCAGGCCGAGGCACTGTTCGAGCTGGGTGAGAAAGGTCTTGGCGTAGCCGCGCTCCGGATGCTTCATCCGGTCGCGCCCCAGGATCAGCATGGTCAGCTCGGCCAGGTAATCGCCGGTGAGATAGTCCAGCTCACCATCGGTGAGCATCTCGTGCATCGCGGCATGCCGGTCGCCGTAGAAGCCCGAGCAGTTGCCGATCCGAACCGTTGCCGTCATCCGCAATCCCATCACTCAACCAACCGGTAGGTTAGCCGGTACCGCCGGTGTCGCGTCAAGGCGGCTGAACCGCCGACGGTGCCATTTTGGAGCCGACGCTGATCACCGGCTATCCTTTTGCAGAAGTCCCGCCGTTGTTCTCTGGCGGCAACCCGCGAATTTGAGGAGAGGCTCGAGCATGGCCGTGCCGAAGCGCAGAATGTCGCGCGCGAACACCCGTTCCCGCCGCGCGCAGTGGAAGGCTGAGGCAACCGGCCTGGTCAACGTCTCGGTCGCCGGCCGCGCGCACAAGGTGCCGCGTCGGTTGCTCAAGGCGGCCCGCCTGGGCCTCATTGATCTCGACCGCCGCTAATTAGGCCCCGACACGACCGGCGCCTGACCCTCCAGATCGCCTTTCGGATGATTGGATAGCACGTATGGCTACCCGGGTACTGGTTGTTGATGATGACCGCGCGGTGCGTGAGTCGCTGCGCAGGTCTCTGTCGTTCAATGGTTATTCCGTCTCGCTGGCTACCGACGGTGTCGAGGCGCTCGAGGCGATCACCAGCGACCGCCCCGACGCGATGATCCTGGATGTCATGATGCCGCGGCTGGACGGTCTGGAAGTCTGTCGTCAGCTGCGCAGCACCGGTGACGACCTGCCGATCCTGGTGTTGACCGCCCGCGACTCGGTCTCCGAGCGGGTGGCCGGCCTGGACGCCGGCGCTGACGACTACCTGCCGAAACCGTTCGCCTTGGAGGAGTTGCTGGCGCGGATGCGGGCGTTGCTGCGCCGCACCACCGCCGAGGACCTGTCCGAATCGGTGGCGATGTCGTTCGAGGACCTGACGCTGGACCCGGTGACCCGCGAGGTCACCCGTGGCGACCGGCAGATCAGCCTGACCCGCACCGAGTTCGCGCTGTTGGAGATGCTGATCGCCAACCCGCGCCGGGTGCTCACCCGTAGCCGCATCCTCGAGGAGGTGTGGGGGTTCGACTTCCCCACCTCGGGCAATGCGCTGGAGGTCTACATCGGGTATCTGCGTCGCAAGACTGAGGCCGAAGGGGAGCCGCGGCTGATCTACACCGTGCGCGGGGTGGGTTATGTGCTCCGCGAGACCCCGCCCTGATGCAATTGTTCCACCGGCGGCAGGACGGCGCTTCGGCGCAGAACACTTCCCTGTCGCTGCGCTGGCGGGTGATGCTGCTGGCGATGTCGATGGTGGCGCTGGTGGTGGTGCTGATGGCCGTCGCCGTCTACGCGGTGATCTCCGCGGCGCTGTACAACGACATCGATAATCAACTGCAAAGTCGCACCGAGATGCTGATCGCCAGCGGCTCGCTGGCCGCCGATCCCCGCAAGGCGATCGAGGGCACCGCCTACTCGGACGTGAACGCCATGCTGGTCAATCCCGGCCGGTCGATCTACACCGCCAACCAGCCCGGCCAGCGGCTGCCGGTCGGACCGCAGGAGAAGGCCGTCATCCGGGGCGAGCTGTTCCTGTCGCGCCGCACTGCGGCCGGTCAGCGGGTGCTGGCCGTGCACCTGCCCAACGGCAGCACGCTGTTGATCTCCAAGAGCTTGGCGCCCACCCGGGCGGTGACGATGAAGCTGCGCTGGGTGCTGCTGGTCGTCGGCGGGGTCGGTGTCGTGGTGGCCGCGGTGGCCGGCGGAATGGTCACCCGGACCGGTCTGCGGCCGGTGGGCCGGCTGACCGATGCGGCCGAACGCGTGGCGCGCACCGATGACTTGCGGCCCATCCCGGTCTACGGCAGCGACGAATTGGCCCGGCTCACCGAGGCGTTCAATGCGATGTTGCGGGCACTGGCCGAGTCGCGGGAACGGCAGGCGCGACTCGTCGCCGACGCCGGGCACGAACTGAAGACACCGCTGACGTCGCTGCGCACCAACGTCGAACTGTTGATGGCGTCGGCGGCGCCCGGCGCTCCGCAACTGCCCGACGACGAGATGGCCGATCTGCGTGCCGACGCAATCGGCCAGATCGAGGAATTGTCCACGCTGGTAGGCGATTTGGTGGACCTCACCCGCGACGACCAACGTGAGGTCGCCAACGAACAGGTCGATGTCACTGAGGTCGTCGACCGCAGCATGGAGCGAGTCAGGCGGCGTCGCAACGACATCGAGTTCGACATCCAGGTGGTGCCGTGGCACGTGTACGGCGACGCCGCGGGTCTGTCGCGCGCGGTGCTCAACCTGCTCGACAACGCGGCCAAGTGGAGCCCCTCGGGCGGGGTCGTGGGGTTGCGGATGCGCCAGATCGACCCGACGCACGTGGAGATGATCGTGTCGGACCAGGGAACCGGAATCCCGGAGAACCAACGGGAATTGGTGTTCGAACGCTTCTACCGCTCGGATTCCGCGCGCGCTATGCCCGGCTCCGGCCTGGGGTTGGCGATCGTCAAACAGGTGGTGCTCAAACACGGTGGGGCGATCACCATCGAAGACACCGTCCCCGGAGCTCAGCCGCCCGGGACGTCGTTCCGGATGGTGCTGCCCGGCGGGCCCAGGTCCGCAGACCGGGTATCGGCCGGAGCAGTCACAGGCGGTTCTCAGTCCACCTAGGCATGGTGGTGAGGCAACTTCGCGTCTCTAGGAGTAGGCAACGACATGACGAACTACCCCGGGTACCCCCCGTCGCATCAGCAGCCGGAACGGTCCAACCCGACCGGTGCCCCGGTGGCTGAGCAACGCGGACCTGCCGGCTACCCGGGCCGTGGCGCGCAGGGCCCGTACTCGCAGTCGTATGACTGGCGCTACGCCCAACAGCAGGCACAACAGCAGGCCCAGTCGGCGTACCGCTCCGCCTACGACACCTCCTACGGCCGGCCGCCGATCCCGGGTCCGGGTACCCCCCCGAAGCGCTCCCGCACCGGGGCGCTGGTGCTGGGCGCGGCCGCCATCGCGGTGATGTCGGGCGTGACGGGCGGCGTGGTGGGTTCGGCACTGCACTCCGACCACAAACCGGCCGCCAGTGGCAGTCGCACGCCGGGCTTTCAGTCGCCGGGTGTGCCGGCCGCGGTGAGCCTGCCGGACGGCTCGGTCGAGAAGGTCGCGGCGAAAGTGGTGCCCAGCGTCGTCATGCTGGAGACCGATCTGGGACGGCAGTCCGAGGAGGGCTCGGGCATCATCTTGTCGGCCGACGGGATGATCCTGACCAACAACCACGTGGTGGCCGCCGCGGCCAAGGCGGACGCAACCTCCAAGGCGCCGCCGAAGACCACGGTGACGTTCGCCGACGGACGCACCGCGTCGTTCGCCGTGGTGGGGTCGGACCCGGCCAGTGACATCGCGGTGGTGCGTGTACAGGACGTCTCGGATCTGACCCCGATCACGCTCGGCTCGTCGGCGGACCTGCGGGTGGGCCAGCACGTGGTGGCGGTCGGGTCGCCGCTGGGCCTGGAGGGCACGGTGACGACCGGGATCGTCAGTGCCCTCAACCGGCCTGTCTCCACCAGTGGCGAGGCGGGCAATCAGAACACCGTGCTGGACGCGATCCAGACCGACGCGGCCATCAATCCGGGTAACTCGGGCGGGGCGCTGGTCAACATGAACGGCGACCTGGTCGGGATCAACTCTGCTATCGCGACGATGGGTGGGGACTCCGCCGAAGCTCAGAGCGGCTCGATCGGCCTGGGCTTCGCGATTCCGGTGGACCAGGCCAAGCGGATCGCCGACGAACTCATCAACTCGCCGGATCACACGGCGTCGCACGCCTCGTTGGGGGTGCGGGTCACCAGTGAGCGCAGCCTGCACGGCGCCAAGATCGTCGAGGTGGTGCCCGGGGAGGCGGCGTCGAAAGCCGGGCTGCCCGAAGGCGCGACGGTCACCGCTTTCGACAAGCGCCCGATCGGCAGTGCCGACGCACTGGTCGCCGCCGTGCGATCCAAGGCGCCAGGAGACCAGGTGACGCTGACCTACCTGGATGCCGGCGGAGCGTCCAAGAGCGCGCAGGTCACCCTCGGTAAAGCCCAGCAGTGACGGGACTGGTGGGTCCGCCGGATTCATGCGGCGGTCCCAGCTTCGCCTCTCCTTCGTCGAGCCTCGCTGAACCGCCGTCGGATTCCGGATATACGGTTGCACCCATGGAACAGACCCAAGAACTCGCCGGCCGCGCGCTCGTCGTCGTCGTCGACGACCGCACCGCGCACGGCGATGAGGACCACAACGGTCCGTTGGTCACCGAACTGCTGGCCGAAGGTGGGTTCATGGTCGACGGCGTGGTCGCCGTCGCCGCCGACGAGGTGGAAATCCGTAACGCGCTGAACACGGCGGTGATCGGTGGAGTCGACCTGGTCGTGTCGGTCGGCGGCACCGGGGTCACCCCGCGCGACGTCGCTCCCGAAGCGACCCGCGACATCCTGGACCGCGAGATCCTCGGCATCGCCGAAGCGCTGCGCGCATCCGCTCTGGCCGCCGGCATACCCGACGCCGGGTTGTCGCGTGGTCTGGCCGGGGTCTCGGGCAGCACCCTGGTGGTCAACCTGGCCGGTTCCCGTGCCGCGGTGCGCGACGGGATGGCGACGCTGAACCCGCTGGCGGCCGTGATCATCGGCCAACTGTCCAGCCTGGAGATCTAGGCGGCCATGCCCGGTCTCGGCGAGCACCAGGAGTCCTCGGACGAACGCGATCCGGACGACGCCCGCGATGCCGAGGAGCGCGAGCGGTGGCTGCGTGACAACGTCCCACCACATCACGGTTGAGAATCGACTTCGCCGAATTCCCCTAGCTATGTGACGAGCGCCACTACCGTTCGCGGTAGGCGGTGTAGCGCCGCTTCGCAGTGGAACCGTACGGAAGGGGAGTTGCGGTGCTCAAGGGATTCAAGAATTTCCTGATGCGTGACGACGTCATCACCGTCGCCATAGGTCTGGTGGTGGCGCTGGCGTTCTCCAACCTGGTCAAGGCCTTCACCGACAGCGTGATCAATCCGCTGGTCTCGGCCGCCCAGCCGGACGCCGACGGTCTGGGCCTCGGTTATCAACTGGGGGCGGAGGGTAACGAGGCGACGTTCATCGACCTCGGTGCATTTATCTCGGCGATCATCTACTTCATCGTGTTCATGGCGACCGTCTACTTCTTCATCGTGTTGCCTTACAAGCACATTCAGAAGCGCCGCGGGAAGACCGTATACGGCGACCCGGCGCCGACCAAGACCTGCGCGGAGTGCAAGTCCGAGATCGACCCCGAAGCGACCAAGTGCAAATTCTGCGCCAGCCCGCAGTCGGCCGCCGCAGCTTGACGGCTCAGCGCAGGGTGAGCGTCACCGCCTGAGCCAGCGTGGCGCCGGCCACCGCCACAGCGGCGGCGGCCGGCAATGCCACGAGTACCACCCGATCGTCATGGTTCTGCTTGTCCGACACCAGCACCACGATCCCGCCGGTTGCCAGCAACCTGGGCGCGCCCGGCGGGTCGGCCGCGTCGTCGGCGGTCACGATGTCGACGACGTCGCCGGGGCGCACCAGGTCGATCAACGCCGCGTCGGCGGGGTGCACGCCCACGATGCGGGCGTCCGGGCCGACGGCCGCTTCGGTGAGCCGGCTGCCGAGCAATCGGACATCGGTGAGTATCTCGCCGCGGCGCGCCGGCCCCGCCAACGTGGTGTGCAGCATCGACGACAGGTCGGCGGAGACACCATCGGGAACCGTTCGGGCTGAACGGCTTTCGAGTGAAACGTCATCAGCGGTCAGCGCCGTGCCGGGAGCGATGTCGTGACTGGCCACCACGACGTCGACCCGGTCGCCCTGCGGGTCGGAGCGGATCGCCGCGACGCCGGCCAACATGACCAGCGCGCCGGCGGTCACCCGTCGCGCCAGCACGGTGCGGGCCCAGTCCGGGCGCAGCGCATGCGAGAACCGGGTGATCAAGGTCGGGTTGAGCGACTCGCCCATGGCGCCACGGTAAGCGGCCGGCCGGTCCGGGATCGTCGCCTCGGGTGTCGGCCTGTGGATAACGGGTCAGGCGGAGGTGGCGGCCGCCGGCGAAGCGGTGTTTGCCTTGGGCTTGTCGGCGGACTTGGTGCCGCTGTCTGCGGAGGACTTATCGGCTGACTTGGTGCCGCCATCACCGGAACCGCCGGTCCCACTTCCGGTGTCGCTCGATGCGGTGGCGGTTTTGGTGCCGTTCGAAGACGACTTGGCCGCGTCCCGGCTGTCGGTGCGGTAGAAGCCGCTGCCCTTGAACACCACGCCGACCTTGCCGAAGATCTTGCGGAGGCGACCGTTGCACTCCTCGCAGGTGGTCAATGCATCGTCGGTGAAGGCCTGGACCACATCGAAGCGGTTGCTGCACTCGGTGCAGGCATAGCTGTAGGTGGGCACGCGAACCTCCGTGAATCGGACAATCGGGTTAGCACTCTACCGTGCTAAGTGCTAGAACCGCTATTTGGCTTCTGGCATTCCGGGGCCATCGGGTGTCAGGACAGCGCCACCAAGCCGAGCTCGGGGGTCAGGGCGTGGGTCATGGCCACGTCGTGCGGCTCGGCGGGCAGTTCCAGGCCGTCCGGGAGCAGTTCGACGTCGCGCACCACTGCCACCAATGGGATCTGGGGCCGGCGCAGCAGCAGAGAGCGGTCGTAGAACCCGGCGCCGCGGCCCAATCGCACGCCTCGGCGGTCGACGGCCAACGCCGGCACCAAGACCAGATCGGCCTCCGCCAGCGCCTCCGCCGGCAGCCAGGGCTGCGCCGGTTCGAGCAGGCCGAATCGGGCGCGGACCAGGGCTGGCCCGGTGTCCCCCTCCCCGGGCCGGTACTCGCCCCACATCAGTGCCAGCGGCGTGCCGTCGTCGCGGGTACGCACCACCGGTAGCAGCACCCGTATACGGCGCTGCGTCAGGCCGTCGAGCATGGCGGTGGAACCGGGCTCGCCGCGCACCGGCACGTAGGCGCAGACCGTGCGGGCCTTGCTCACGAGTTGCTCCAGGTGGCCGGCCAGCGCGCGGGCCTCGGCGTCGCGCACTTCGGCCGGTACCGCAGTGCGGTTCGCGAGCAGTCGCGCCCGCAACGCGGACTTGGCGGCCATCACCGCGTTGTCGGTCATGCTTTTCAGCCTGTCAGCATCGGCGCGCCCACCGCCAGCGCAGGTTGCGGAGGCGATTGCGGTTATCGTGTGAGCAATGCCCACGCCGAAGGTTCCCATTCCGCGTACCGCCATTGTGCCCGCGGCCGGTTTGGGTACCCGGTTTCTGCCCGCCACCAAGACGGTGCCCAAGGAGTTGCTGCCCGTCGTCGACACCCCCGGCATCGAGCTGGTCGCGGCGGAGGCGGCCGAGGCCGGTGCCGAGCGGCTGGTGATCGTCACCTCCGAAGGTAAAGACGGCGTGGTCGCGCACTTCGTCGAAGACCTGGTGCTGGAGGGCACGCTGGAGGCGCGCGGCAAGAAGGCCATGCTGGCGAAAGTGCGGCGGGCCCCGGAGTTGATCAAGGTGGAATCGGTGGTGCAGGCCGAGCCACTCGGGCTGGGCCACGCCATCAGCTGCGTCGAGCCCACGTTGTCTGCCGACGAAGACGCAGTTGCCGTCCTGCTCCCCGACGATCTGGTGTTGCCGACCGGGGTGTTGGAGACGATGTCGAGGGTGCGTGCCCGCCGCGGCGGCACCGTGCTCTGCGCGATCGAGGTCAGCCCCGAAGACGTCAGCGCCTACGGCGTTTTCGACGTCGAGCCGGTTCCCGACGGTGACAACCCCAACGTGTTGCGCGTCAAGGGCATGATCGAGAAACCGCAGCCGGCCGACGCGCCGTCGACGTATGCGGCCGCGGGCCGCTACGTGCTGGACCGGGCGGTATTCGACGCGCTGCGGCGCATCGATCGCGGTGCCGGCGGCGAGGTGCAGCTCACCGATGCCATCGCGCTGATGATCGCCGAGGGTCATCCGGTTCACGTCGTGGTACACCGTGGATCGCGACACGACCTGGGAAATCCGGGCGGCTACCTCAAAGCTGCGGTTGACTTTGCCCTGGATCGTGACGACTACGGTCCGGATCTGCGCCGGTGGCTGGTGGCGCGGCTGGGCTTGGCGCAGAACTGAGGCAAAGTCAGTCCTGGTCAGCCCGGATCGGACCGAGGCTTTGAGGAAGGCGCACCGTGCGTTCGGTTGAGGAGCAGCAGGCCCGGGTTTCGGCTGCCGCGGTGGCGCCGCGTCCGGTCCGGGTGGCGATCGCCGAGGCGCAGGGCTTGATGTGTGCCGAAGAGGTGGTTGCCGAGCGGCCCATGCCCGCTTTCGACCAGGCGGCCATCGACGGTTACGCGGTGCGCAGCGTCGACGTACTCGGCGCCGATGCGATAGGCGACAGCTCCGACGAGCGCGGCAGTGCCCCCGCAGCCGCAGTCACCCTTCCGGTGCTGGGCACCATCGAAGCGGGAGCGCGCACCCCCACCCGGCTGCAACCCAAGCTGGCGACCCGGATCCAGACCGGAGCGCCGATGCCCACCCTGGCCGACGCGGTGCTGCCGCTGCGCTGGACCGACGGCGGTAACTCCCGGGTCCGGGTGCTGCGAGGTGTGCGCCCGGGCGACTACGTGCGGCGGATCGGTGACGACGTGCAGCCCGGCGATGTCGCCGTGCGCGCCGGCACGGTCGTCGGCGCCGCTCAGGTGGGACTGCTGGCCGCCGTCGGCCGCGACCGCGTTCTGGTCCATCCGCGCCCACGGCTCTCGGTGCTGGCGGTGGGCGGCGAATTGGTGGACGTCACCCGCACGCCCGGCAACGGGCAGGTCTACGACGTCGACTCCTACGCGCTGGCCGCGGCCGGCCGTGATGCGGGCGCGGAGGTGAACCGCGTCGGCATCGTCAGCAGCGAACCCAACAAGCTGCGCGAGGTGGTCGAGGGACAGCTCAACCGAGCCGAGGTGGTGGTGATCGCCGGCGGGGTGGGCGGCGCGGCGGCCGACCAGGTGCGCACCGTGCTGTCGCATCTCGGAGAGATGGAAGTCGCCCGGATCGCGATGCACCCCGGCTCGGTGCAGGGTTTCGGCCAGCTGGGGCCCGAAGGGGTGCCGACGTTTCTCTTGCCGGCCAACCCGGTCAGCGCGCTGGTGGTGTTCGAGGTGATGATCCGTCCGCTGATCCGGCTGTCGTTGGGCAAACGCGAGCCGATGCGCCGGGTGGTGCAGGCCCGGACGTTGGGGCCGATCAGTTCGATGCCGGGACGCAAGGGCTATCTGCGAGGCCAGCTGATGCGCGACGAGGAAACCGACGAGTACCTCGTGCAGGTGCTCGGGGCGACCGGGGGCACCTCGTCGCACCTGCTGGCGACTCTGGCCGAGGCGAACTGCCTGGTGGTGGTTCCCGAGGAGGTCGAGCAGATCGCCACCGGGGAGACTGTGGACGTCGCCTTCCTGGCGCAACGGGGTTGAGTCCGGGCACATGCTGGTCAATCTGTGGCCCTTCAAGGCCGTCCAGCACCCCGGCTGGCCGACGGTGCTCGGACCGCTGCGGGTTCCGGCAGGGGTGATCCGGCTGCGGCCGGTGCGGATGCGCGACGGCGTGGCGTGGAGCCGGATCCGCTTGGCCGACCGCGCGCGCCTGGAGCCGTGGGAGCCCAGCGTCGAAGCGGACTGGGCCACCCGGCACAGTTCGGCCGCGTGGCCGCCGGTGTGTTCCAGCCTGCGCACGGAGGCCCGGTACGGGCGAATGCTGCCGTTCGTGATCGAGCTCGACGGCCGATTCTGTGGTCAGTTGACGGTCGGCAACATCGCCCACGGTGCGCTGCGATCCGCCTGGATCGGCTACTGGGTGTCCAGTTCGGCGGCGAGCGGGGGAGTGGCGACCGGCGCGGTGGCGCTCGGGCTCGACCACTGCTTCGGGCCGGTGCGGCTGCACCGCGTGGAGGCGACCGTGCGGCCGGAGAACGGCGCGAGCCGTGCAGTATTGGCCAAGGTCGGCTTTCGTCAGGAAGGTCGACTGCAGCGCTACCTGGACGTCGACGGCGCGTGGCGAGACCACCTGCTGGTGGCGATGACGGTCGAGGAAGTCCACGGATCGGTGACCTCGGGGCTGGTGCAGGCCGGCCGGGCAGCGTGGGCCTGAACAAGATAGTCTGCCGTGTTGCCCGTGTGATAGTTGTGACTATCGAGGTCAGCGAGTAAATTACAACTGTGTAATTGGCTCGGCGCGCCATCCGGAGTCGTGTGGGTCACAGACCTAGCCTTGGCTGGGAAAGGAGCAGGCCACCATGCCCAGCATCCCGCAATCATTGCTCTGGATCTCACTGGTCGTCCTCTGGCTGTTCGTACTGGTGCCGATGCTGGTCAGCAAGCGAGACGCAGTGCGCCGCACCAGTGACATCGCGTTGGCGACCCGCGTGCTGACCAGTGGGACCAGCGCGCGGCTGCTCAAGCGTGGTGGTCCGGCCACCGGTCACCGCAGCGATCCCGACTGGCAGCAGCGCGCAACCGACACCGAACTCGATGACGCCGATGACATCGATGCCGTCGACGAGGACGAGCCCGCAGAGCGCGGATCGCGCGTGTTCGTCGCCGCCGCCGCCGGTGAGCAGGGCGAGCTGGACTACCCGGACGTCTTGGACGTAGAGGTCGTCGCCGACGATTCCGCCGAATTGCCGCTGTCGGAAGCGGGTTTGGCCGCTGAGGTCGAAGCGCAAGAGCGGGCGCGGGCCGAGGCGGAAGCCCAGGCCCAGGCCGAAGCTCGGGCCCAGGCCGAAGCTGAAGCTCGGGCCCACGCCGAAGCGGAGGCTCGGGCCCAAGCCGAAGCCGAAGCCGAGACCGAGACCGAGATCGAAGCTGAAGCGGACCCCGAATCCGACGCCTACGAATACGAATACGTCGAGGACAGCTCAGGTTTGGAGGCCGAAGCCGATTCGGCGGCGCCGGCAGCGGCGCGGCCACGCCGTTACGACACCAAGACGGCCGCCGCCGTCAGCGTCCGCAAGTACGAGTTCCGCAAGCGGGTGTTGATGTCGCTGGCGGTGATCCTGGTGTTCTCGGCGATCACGGCCTTCACCGTGGCGCCGAGCGCGTGGTGGATCTGCGGCGGTGCGGCCGGTGCGACGGTGCTGTATCTGGCGTACCTGCGGCGGCAGACCCGCATCGAGCAACAGGTGCGGGCGCGGCGGGCGCGGCGGGCGGACCGTCCACATGCCCGGCGGGAGAATGTCGGTGCCGAGGCGTTCGAGGTGGTGCCCTCGCGGCTGCGCCGACCCGGCGTCGCGGTGCTCGAGATCGACGACGAGGACCCGGTGTTCGAGCACCTCGAGTACGCGGCGAGCGCGCGCGGGTACGACTGGGGCGGCGACCTGCCACGAGCGTCCGGTCAATAGCGTCTCGGTTTCAGGGGACCGGCCGGTGGCTGGTAATCTCCTAGCGGTCAGGGGCTATGGCGCAGTTGGTAGCGCGACTCGTTCGCATCGAGTAGGTCGGGAGTTCGATTCTCCCTAGCTCCACAGATCTTGTGAAAGTTTTTGCAGGTCAGGACGGTTCCTGATCGTCAGCCTTATCGGCAGTGTATGGCGGGCCGAGGAATCGGCGTACCGCAGCCTCCTCGGCATCGCCGTCCTCCAGGGGCCAACACCAGAGCGCCAGGAACACCCGGATCAGCCACTGAGCGGCCAGCGGGTCGGGATTGTCGGCACCGACCATTTCCGCGGCGAAGCGGGCGATGACGGGAGAGTCGGTCAGCCACGCTGTGCCGGGAGAGCCGGTCATCGTCCGCATGATGTGTGCGAGGGGTTCGGCGCGCATGCGTTGTAAGGCGACAATGGTGGCGGTGACGATGCGCTCAGAGCCCGTCAGCCCCGCGATGGCCTCGCGCACTGAGTCCAGAATGCGTTCCGCTTGCCTGCTCAGCACTGCGTCACGGATCGCCGTCTTACCTCCGGCATGGCGGTAGATGGTCGCCGGTGAGCAGTGCACGACGCCGGCGAGGGCGTCGATGCTGAAGGCGTCGTAGCCGTGACGCGACATGAGCTCAGCGGCGGCTGCGTAAATCCGTTCAGCGCCTTCGCTGTGTCGATCCCGGCCGATCAGCCAGTCGTTTACCACTACCGGTCACTCATTCCCTTGTGGCGAAGTATCACAAAATTTTATCACTGTGAGAATAATTTCGACGTTCTTCTCATCAGCGGTGCTGGTCGGGCGACGGGCTGAGAACCCCCGCATGCATCGTCAACGAACCCGACTTGCAACTTCGGCTTGTACCGTTGACGCAGGTCACGGGCCCAGCGAGCCTTATGGTCATGAGTGCCGTGGTGGACCCGACCGATTTCTTCGGCAGTGCCGCAATCCAGGACCCGAACGTGTTGTACGACACGATGCGCAGCCGTGCCGGGGTGAATCGCATCGGTGATTCCGTCTTCTACGCGGTGTGCGGCTGGGACGCCGTCACGGAAGCGACGAACCGCGTCGAGGACTTCTCGTCGAACCTGACGGCGACCATGGTGTACCACGACGACGGGACCGTGACTCCGTTCGACATGGGACCGCTCGGTGGAGAGATGCAGGTGCTGGCCACCGCCGATGACCCGCTGCACGCGGGACACCGGAAGTTGCTGCTGCCCCACCTTGCAGCGAAGCGAGTGCGCGTGATCGAGGAGTTCGCTGACGCCACCGCGAGGCGGCTGTGGTCGGAGGCACCCGATGACGTACCGATCGAATGGATGAGCGCCATGGCCAACCGGCTGCCGATGATGGTGGTCGCGCGTCTGCTCGGACTCCCGGAGGAAGATGTGGACAAGCTGATCCGACTGGGGTACGCCACCACCACCCTGCTCGACGGGATCGTCAGTGCGTCCCAACTCGAGGCGGCCGGCATGGCCGCGATGGAACTGTCCGGCTATGTACTGGAGCATTTTGCGAAAGCGGCCGAAGATCCCCAGCCGGGCCTGATCGGCGACCTAGCCGTGCGTACCGAATCTGGTGAGCTGGAACAGCTCCCGGCGCTCGCCATCATGATCACCCTGTTCAGCGCGGCCGGCGAATCGACCGCTTCGCTGCTCGGCAACGGTGCCTGGATTCTGGCCGAGCAGCCCCACATCCAGGAGCAACTTCGTGCCGACCCCGACCTGCTGGGTGCGTTCATCGAGGAGACCTTGCGCTATGAATCGCCGTTTCGCGGCCACTATCGGCATGTGGTGAAAGACACCACCCTGGCTGGAGTCGAGCTGCCCGCTGATTCGCGCCTGCTGCTGATGTGGGGCGCAGCCAATCGCGATCCCCAGCATTTCGACACCCCCAACAACTTTCGGCTCGATCGCAGCGCGGCGCGGCAGCACCTGGCCTTCGGCAAGGGCGCGCACCTCTGTGTGGGAGCCTCGCTGGCTCGGCTGGAGGCTCAGATCGTCTTTCGGATGCTGCTCGAGCAGACCACCTGGATCGACGCGGCCGACGTGGGCCAATGGGTGCCCAGCATCTTGGTGCGCCGACTTGAACGGTTAGAGCTGAACATCCACTGACCTCGCTGACGGGCTGAGTTCCTCACGGGTGCCGGACGAGGTACGTCTCGTTGTCCAGCCCTTCGGTGAGTTCTGCAACGTCAAAGGGTCGGTCCAGGCGTGCGCGCAACGCCTTCGGGTCGATCAGCAGGCTGATCTCGACGGTCTGCCGGGCGAACAGGCGCGCGATCAGCGGGTAGAGGCGGCGCATGATCGCCCGCTCGGCCGTGGTGCAGCGCGATGCGCAGTAGCCGACGTGTCCGATCTCGTCGGTGAGGATCTCGCTGTAGAGCAGCGTGATTCGTTCGGCAACGTCGGGTTCGTCGGCGAACAGCTCGATGCCGACCCGGCGCAGTTCGTCGAACATGATGCAGCCCGCCATCTCTGCGGCTCCGACGAACATGAAACCGAGCCGTTCGGGGAGGAACACCCCGGTCTTGACGAACTGTCGCAGCACAAAGGGTGGCGGTACCACCTGGAAGGTCAGCTCGAATACGTCGATGGCGTAGGCCAGCAGCCGGGTGTGGTAGTGCTCCTCGAGTTCGAGGTAGACGTTCTCGGGAGGCAGACTCTCGTCGCTGTTGAGCCCGTAGGTCTCGCCCAGTCCGACGCCGAACCGCTCCGCCTGATTGAGTTTGGCGGTCGCCAGCAGGAACAGCATCTTGCGGTCCAGGCCGGGTTCGGGTCGCCGGCGCCGCAGGTTGCGAAGGAAAGTCGGCCGGTCGGCGGGGCGTGCGGAACGGACGGGGTTCGCTTCAAGCTCGTCGAAGAACAGTTCACGGTTGGCCAACCGCCTGTTGAGCAGGTCCGCTTTGCCATCCCGTCTGGCCAGGAAATCCCGGTAGCCCTCGATGCCGGTGTGATTCATCGGTTCTCCATTCCCTTGGTAATCGTTGTGACGTAACGGTTTAGCAGTGCAGCATCGTGCGCTCCGGTGGCCAACAGCGCAAACAGGCCGGAGAGGAAAAATGTTGCGAGTTCGCCCGCATCGAGCTCCGAGGACACCTGCCCGCGGTCCTGCGCCCGGCCGATCACGCCCACCAGGAACTCCGCGACCGGGTGCTGGGCCAATTCGTCTTCGACGGGACGAGACGAGGTGAAATGCAGCCCGAGCATGTCCCGGAGAACCACGGCCCCCAAGCGACGTTCGGCGCTGAGCACGTGGTGCACGACCTGCGAGAGCACCGCGGCGAACTCGCCGTCGGCCGCGCCGAGTTCATCGACGATCCGGGTCTCCTCATTGCGCTCGAGCTCGATGAGGACGTGTTCCTTGGTGGGGAAGTGGAAGTAGAAGGTTCCCCTCGCCACATTCGCGGCAGCGGCAATGGCGCTGACGTCAGCGGCGGCCAGCCCGCTTCGCGCGATCTCTGTCAGCGCGGCGTCGAACAGTCGCGCGCGGGTCTCGAGCCTTCGCGCCTCCCGAACGCCCCCGGCCCGCGACGGCGACACTGTCAGCTCACCCGACGACTGCATGCCCGCACCGTACGCCAATTCGCTGACGGTCGTCAATGACGATCGTCAGCGAATGGCTCCGCCGGTAGGCTCGAAGGGTGGCCGATACCGTTCTGCCCGGCATGTCCGATTACGAACGCACGGCCTGGGAAGCGCTGCTTGACGCGGCCACCGGCGCCGAGCGATCCGGACGTTTCGAGAGCCTGAGCCGAGGCCTCACCGGGCGCGCCAAAGCGGTGGCCGCTCAAACCCGTTCCCGGGTCGAACAGATCCCGGGTGCCTCCGCCGCCATCGGCAAGGTCGACGACTTCGGCGCCAAGGCGATGGAGACCCTGTATGTCGTCCTGGTCGAGCGTGGACTCAATTCGGTCAAGCCGGCCAAGGTGTTTGCGATGTTCGCCGAAGAGGGCGTCGTGGTGGCGTCCTATGACGAGGTAAAAGAACTCGACTTGAAACACTGCGACCGCTCGGTCCCACGCCGCAAGGAACGCTACATCGCTCTTGCGGTGGCCGAGGGTGCGGCGTCGTCGCTGGCGGTGACGGGCGCGACGGTGTCGAGCACGGTCACCGGCGGAACGACCCTGCCGGTCGCGGCCTCGGCGGTGGTGGCCGACGTGACCGCCGTGATGGTCGGCATGGGCCGCATCGTGGCACTGGTGGCCGCGCACTATGGCTATGACGTGCGCGAGCCGCAGGAGCAGGCCTTCGCCTCCGGCGTGATCGCCTATTCGGCCGCCGGCAACTCCGCGGAGAAGGCCGCAGCGCTGGCCTCGCTCTCGCGGTTGACCCAGCAGATGATGCGCCGTGCGACATGGCGACAGCTTCGGCAGCACCAGACGGTCAACGTGGTCCAGCAGATGTTCGCGGCACTGGGATTCAGGCTCACGAAACGGAAACTGGCGCAGGTGGTTCCGGTCTTGGGTGCGGTCGTCAACGGCGGGCTCAACGCCCGCATCGCCCATCGGACTTTCGAGCGGGCGCAGCAGGCCTATCGGCTACGTTTCCTCACCGAGAAACATGACTTGGACGCCAGTCAGTGGGCGCCGGTCGTGGTGTCGGACGCTGTCGTCGACATCCCGTTGGTCGACGAGGTGCTCGATGCGGAGCTCGCTTCGGAATCCGGTGACATCGAGGGTGTTACGGACTAGGTCAGGGTTTCAGGGCACAGTTCGTGCTGGGCGATGTCGATCACCGGGCGCAGGTTGACTGTGAGGTCATCGACCATCGACGGTCCGCCGAACGACGGCCGGCGCGCGTAAGCGTCCACCACCTGGTCGACCGTTTCGCCGCTGCGCAACTGGTTGCAGAACCGGTGTCCCGCCGACAGTCGTGCGTTCGGTGGACCGGACCGGAAGACGCCGTTGGCGTCGAGGGCGGCGATGTAGCTGGCGTCGTCGGCGTGGGCCGGTGCGCTGCCGAGCAGCGCCATGGACGCGACACCGGCGAGTGCGGCAGTGCGCAGAATCCAACTCATACGAGCGATGTTACGTCGAACGGGGCGAAAACACGTTGGCTCTGCGTTCACGGCGGAAACGTGCGAATGCACCCCGCCGTGGACGCAGAGCCAACAGTGTTAGAGCTGGTGCTAGATCAGGCCGAGCGCGGTCATCGCGTCGGCAACCTGGATGAAGCCGGACACGTTGGCGCCGACGACGTAGTTGCCGGGCGCCCCGTACTCATCGGCGGTCACCAGGCAGCGGTGGTGGATGCTCTGCATGATCGCCGCCAGGCGTTGCTCGGTGTACTCGAAGCTCCACGAATCGCGCGAGGCGTTCTGCTGCATCTCCAGGGCGCTGGTGGCCACACCACCGGCGTTGGCCGCCTTACCCGGCGCAACCGTGACGCCGGCCTCGGTGAACAGCTTGACGGCTTCCGGGGTGCACGGCATGTTGGCGCCCTCGGCGACGATCTTGCAGCCGTTTTTGGCCAGCGTGGCGGCGTGGTTGCCGTCGAGCTCGTTCTGGGTGGCAGAAGGCAGTGCGAGCTGGCAGGGCACGTCCCAGATGGAACCGTCGCTGACGAACTGCGTCGTGCCGCCGCGGGTCTTGGCGTAGGCCTCGATGCGCTCGCGCTTGACCTCCTTGATCTCTTTGAGCAGCTCCAGGTCGATGCCCTTCTCGTCGACGATGTAGCCGGACGAGTCCGAGCAGGCCACCACGGTGCCGCCCAGCTGGTGGATCTTCTCGATCGCGTAGATCGCCACGTTGCCCGAGCCCGAGACCACGGCCCGCTTGCCCTCGAAGGAGTCCTTGGAGGTCTTGAGGATCTCGTCGGCGAAGAACACCGCGCCGTAACCGGTCGCCTCGGTGCGGACCTGCGAACCGCCCCAGGTCAAGCCCTTGCCGGTCAGCACACCCGACTCGTAGCGGTTGGTGATCCGCTTGTACTGGCCGAACAGGTAGCCGATCTCGCGGCCGCCGACACCGATGTCACCGGCCGGGACGTCGGTGTACTCGCCCAGGTGGCGGAACAGTTCGGTCATGAACGACTGGCAGAACCGCATGATCTCGTTGTCCGAGCGGCCCTTGGGGTCGAAGTCCGACCCGCCCTTGCCGCCGCCGATCGGCAGGCCGGTCAGCGAGTTCTTGAAGATCTGCTCGAAGCCGAGGAACTTGACGATGCCCAGGTACACCGACGGGTGGAACCGCAGGCCGCCCTTGTACGGGCCCAGAGCCGAGTTGAACTCCACCCGGAAACCCCGGTTGATCTGCACGTTGCCCGAGTCGTCGAGCCACGGCACCCGGAAAATGATCTGACGCTCGGGTTCGCACATCCGACGGATGACCGCGCTGTCGACGTACTGCGGGTGCTTGGACACCACCGGCCCGAGGCTGCTGAGCACCTCGAAAACGGCCTGGTGAAACTCCGCTTCACCGGGGTTGCGGTGCAGCACCTCGTCGTAGATGTCGTGCAGCTTCGGATTCAGTTCGCTCATGTCTTGTGATCTCTTCCTCGCGTGTCGCAGTCAGCGGGCACAGGCTAGCCGCCTTAATCGCTAACGCCGAATCCAGTCCGTTACGTCGCTGTTAAATCATTACCGCTCCAGACGCACCGGTTAGCCTTGATTGGCGAACAAAGGCGGAGCAATCCATGGGGATATCGCGGCGAGACCGGGGTGCCACAGTGCCTGAAGTGGCGGTGCCCACCACCGAGCTCGCGGCGATGGAGATCTTCGCCGACTGCACCCACGACGAGCTGACGCCGCTGGCCACCGGCTTGCAGCCGCTGCAGGCCAAGGCCGGTACCGAACTCATGCGGCAAGGCGAGCAGGCTGTGTCCTTCTTGCTCATCTCGTCGGGATCCGCCCAGGTCAAGCATGTCGGAGACGACGGCGCGGTAGTGGTCAACGAGGTCTCGGCCGGGATGGTGGTCGGGGAGATCGCCCTGCTGCGCAAAGGCCGCCGAACTGCGACCGTCACCACCTCGACGCCGCTGACCGGCTGGATCGGTGACGAGCAGGCCTTCGGCGAGATGCTGCAGATCCCGGAGGTCATGGGCCGGCTGGTGCGCACTGCGCGCCAACGGCTGGCCGCCTACATCGACGCGGTGCCGATCCGGGCTCGCGACGGCACCGAACTGTTATTGCGGCCGGTGCTGCCCGGCGACAGTGCGCGAACCGTCCAGGACCAGGTCAAGTTCTCCCGCGAGACGCTCTACCGGCGATTCATGTCGACGCGCACTCCGAGTCCGGCGCTCATGCACTACTTGTTCGAGGTCGATTACGTCGATCACTTCGTCTGGGTGGTCACCGAGCCGGACGGCTCATTGGTCGCCGACGCCCGATTCGTCCGGGACACCGAGGACCCGACCGTCGCCGAAATCGCGTTCATCGTGGGTGACAGCTATCAGGGCCGGGGTATCGGCACCTACCTGATGGGGGCGGTGGCGGTCATCGCCCGGCTGGAGGGCATCGAGAAGTTCACCGCACGGGTGCTGTCCGAGAATGCGCCGATGCGCGCCATCCTGGACCATCTGGGCGCCTACTGGGAGCGCGACGAGCCGGGCATCGTCACCGCCGTGCTCGACGTACCCGGCGATGACCAACTGGTATTCGGTCGCGACGTTGCCGAACAGATCAAAGAGGTTGGCCGCCAAGCGATCCAGGCCGTGGGGTGACCGTCGTCACCTAGACCGGTCGGCGTTGGGTAGATTGGCTGCGATGTTGAACCTTCGCGCGGTGCTGGCGCTGGGCTGTGTCGGTCTGCTCGCCGCCTGCAGCTCCGGTCCCGGCGAGGTGACCGCCGACATCAGCAAGGTGACCGAACTCAAGTCCTCCTTCGGTCCGGAGTTCCAGGTCAAGAGCATCGAGCACACCGGCCTCGACCCGAAGCTGCTGGCGGCCACCACATTGCCCTCGGGCCTGAAATTCGAACCCGCCGACTGCTCGAAGTTCGCGGTCAGTCAACAGCTACCGCAGGGCGTGCAGGGCAACATGGCCGCCGTCGCCGCCGAAGGCAACGGCAATCGCTTCATCACCATCGCCCTGGAGACCTCCGAGCCGGTCCCGTTCAACGAGCCGGGACGATCCTGCCGGCGGATCGGCTTCGCCGGAGACCGGATGCGCGGCCTGGTCGAAACGGTCGAGGCGCCACGTATCGACGGCGTACAGACCATGGGAGTGCACCGGGTGGTCGAGGCGGTTGCCGGCGGCCAGGCCCGCGTGGGGGAGCTCTACAACTACTCGGCGTATTTCGGTCCGTATCAGGTGCTCGTCACCGCCAACCCGTTGGTGGCGCCCGACCAGCCCGTCATCCCCGTCGACACCGCCCGAGCGCGCGAGCTGCTGGTGGCCGCGGTGGCCGCAGTGCGCGGCTAGGCGTACTGATCCTTCGAGCTACCGCACGCCGCGCGGCCGGAACTGGATACTGATCCGCGGGCCGGTGGGTGTGGTCGTCTTCGGAATCGAATGCTCCCAGGTCCGCTGACAGGAACCGCCCATCACCAGCAGGTCGCCGTGGCGCTGTGACAACCGCTGCGCGGCACCGCCGCCTCGCGGGCGCAGCGCAAACGTTCGAGTGGCGCCGACGCTGACGATCGCGACCATGGTGTCGTCGGTGGCGCCGCGGCCAAGGGTGTCACCGTGCCAGGCCACGCTGTCGCCGCCGTCGCGGTACAGGCACAGGCCCACCGTGGTGAACGGCTCGCCGAGCTCCCCCGCGTAGATGTCGTTGAGCCGGCGGCGCAGCCTGGCGATCGCCGGGTGCGGCGCCGCGTCGACGGCCAGGTCGTGGAAGCTGACCAGCCTGGGGACGTCGAGCACCCGGTCGTACATCCGGCGGCGCTCCGCCCGCCACGGTATGGCGGACTGCAGTTCGCTGACCAGTTCTGCGCCATCGGACACCCAATTGGAACGGACGTCGAGCCAGGCGCCCCCACCCAGCTGCCGGCGATCGCTCAGGTCGAACAGCGACTCCTGTACCGATATCGCCACAGCGGCCAGCGTATCGCACACCAGTTCGATTCGTCGAGATTGAGCTATGACCAGCTGGGCAGCCAGATCTCCATGTTCCAGGTGGCCGGCGAGATCGGCACCCCGGTCAATATCGGATACAGCCAGGCGAAGTTCGTCAGCACCAAAGCGACGTAACAGCACACGGCGAGCAGCCCGAGAGTCCACCGCTCCTCGCCGCGGGTGCGCCCCCCGTCGACGATGTCGCTGCAGATCAACGCGAGCAGGATCGCCAGGAACGGCGCCATCGGCACCGCATAGAAGAAGTACATCTGCCGATCGATGTCGGCGAACCAGGGCAGCCAACCGGCGCAGTAGCCCACCAGCGCCGCGGCGTAGCGCCAGTCATGGCGCACCAGGGTTCGCCACAACGCGTACCCCAGCACCGGCACGGCGAGCCACCACATCGCCGGGGTGCCCACCAGCATCACCGCCTTGACGCAGGACTGGGCGCCGCAGCCGGGAACGTCGTGCTGGTCGATCGCGTAGAGAACCGGGCGCAGCGACATCGGCCAGGCCCACGGCTTGGACTCCCACGGGTGGTGGTTGCCGGCGGCGTTGGTCAGCCCGGAATGGAAGTGATAGGCCTGATAGGTGTAGTGCCACAGCGAGCGCAGCGCGTCGGGCACCGGGAACCGGCTCTCCAACCCGATCGACTGGCCTTCCTCGTGGCGGTCCACGCCGGTCTCGGAGGCGAACCACGCGGCATACGACGCCAGATACACCCCGAACGGAATCAGTGCCATCGCGTAGGCGGTGGGCCCGACGTCGCGGCGCAGTGTTCCCAGCCACGGTCGGCGCACCCGGTACTGGCGGCGGGCGGCCACGTCGAACGCGCACGACATCGCGCCGAAGAACACCACGAAATACAGCCCGGACCACTTGGTGGCGCAGGCCAGTCCGAGCAGCACCCCGGCGCCGAAGCGCCACCAGCGCACCCCCAGCCGCGGACCCCACGGCGTTGCGCCGCTTCGGCCGTCGGTCAGCACGGTGTGCATCCGCATTCGCACCTGGTCGCGGTCCACGATCAATGCCCCGAATGCGGCCACCACGAAGAAGGTCAGGAAGCCGTCCAGCAGTGCGGTGCGCGCGGCGACGAAGCTCACCCCGTCGCCGACCAGCAGCAGCCCGGCGATCCCGCCGGCCAGCGTGGAGCGGGTCATCCGCCGCACGATCCGCACCAGCAGCGCGACCGCGATCACGCCGAGTAGCGCAGTGGTGAACCGCCAGCCCAGCCCGTTGTAGCCGAACAGCGCCTCGCCGATCGCGATCAGCTGCTTGCCGACCGGCGGGTGGACCACCAGGCCGTAGCCCGGGTTGTCCTCGACCCCGTGGTTGTGCAGCATCTGCCACGCCTGCGGCGCGTAGTGCTTCTCGTCGAAGATCGGGGTGCCGGCGTCGGTCGGCGTGTACAGGTTCGAGAAGCGAGTGACCGCGGCCAGCGTGGTGACCGCCGCGGTCACCGCCCAGCCGCGGGCACGGTCGGTCGGTCCGAAATCGGCCACCGGCACCAGCAGTCCCGGGCTGATCACGGGTGCGGTGCGCTCCGGCACGGCCGCGGAGCTAGTAGCGGTCGGAGCGCTCATCCCCACGATCGTAGGCTGTGCGCCATGGCCGATGGTCGATTGCTGCTGGGTGCCACCCCGCTGGGCCAGCCCGGTGACGCGTCGCCACGGCTGGTCGCGGCACTGGGCACCGCCGATGTGGTGGCCGCCGAGGACACCCGGCGGGTGCGGACGCTGGCCAAGGCGCTCGACGTGCACATCGCCGGCAAGGTGGTCAGCCTGTTCGACGCCAACGAGGCGGCGCGGGTGCCCGCGCTGCTGGCCGAGCTGCAGGACGGGGCCACCGTGTTGGTGGTCAGCGACGCCGGGATGCCACTGATCAGTGACCCGGGTTATCGCCTGGTGGTCGCCTGCGCCGACGCCGGGCTGCCGGTGAGCTGTCTACCCGGCCCGTCTGCGGTGACGACGGCGCTGGCGGTGTCCGGGTTGCCCGGCGAGAAGTTCTGCTTTGAGGGTTTCGCGCCACGCAAGCCGGCGGCGCGCCGGACGTGGTTGGCAGCGCTGGCCGACGAACGGCGCACCTGCGTGTTTTTCGAGTCGCCGCGGCGGCTGGCGGACTGCCTGCGTGACGCGGTCGGCGAGCTCGGCGCCCAGCGCCGCGCGGTGGTGTGCCGGGAGCTGACCAAGACCCACGAGGAGGTGCTGCGCGGGACGTTGGCCGAGCTGGCCGACTGGGCGCTCGGCGGAGTGCTGGGGGAGATCACCGTGGTGCTGGCCGGGGCGGTCCCGCGCGCCGACCTGCCGACGTTGGTGGCCGAGGTCAACCGGCTGGCCGCCGAGGGTATGCGGGTCAAAGATGCCTGCGCGCAGGTGATCTCCGCAACATCGGCCGCAGTGTCACGGCGCGAGCTTTACGACGCGGTGCTGCGTTCCCGGGACTGACCGGCGAGTCACCCGAACGGGCAGGACCCCGCCCGATGGTCGGGGACCGCGAACGTGTCGAGGCCGTAGCTGTCGTAGAAGGCGGCGAGCCAGGCATTCTGGCGCTGCAGACGCTTCGCCGCCCGGTCGTAGCGGGCCCGGGCGCGCGCGGAGCCGTCGAGTCGCTCGCGCAGCGTGTCGAGACGCACCCGGTTGTAGTGGATGGGGTCGAGCAACAGCCGATCCGGCAGCAGCAGCCAGGCCAACTGGAGCAACCGGGAGTAGACGGCGAATTCCCAGTCGTGGCGGCGCTTGAGGCCGAATCCGATCATCGCCAGCACATCGGGGTGCATGGTCTTGGCCGAGCAGACCTGAACGACGTGCCCGAGCAGCGGCCGCACCAGCAACCACGGCGGGGTGAGTGCGGGACGAAGCCACCCCGGCAGCAGCAGGGTGGGCAGCGGCAACCGGGTCAGTGTGGCGAATTGGCCGCGCAGAAATCCGTTGGCGGCCAACCCGGTTGCCACCGTCTCCTCGTAGTACGCCTCGAACTCGTCGAACGTCGCGGGCAGTCGGCCCCGCTGACTCGGCAATTCCAGGTCGCTCAACAGGTGGCGCAGATATTGGTATCCTGCTTCGCTTTCCGCGGGCCGCAACGTGGTCCCGCTGCACACCGGATACGACACGATGATCGCGTGCACCGCACTGGCGATGATCCACAGCCACAGGTCGGGGTCCAGCGCGCTGTAGCGGACCCCGTCGTACTCGCCGACGCCGGTACCGTGCACGCTGCGGTGCTGGCCGATCAGCCACTGGGCGTGCTTCTTGCGCTGCTCGGCGCCGGCGAGGATCGCCTGTCCGCTGAACGCGCTGCGCAGCGCACGGTCGGTGAAGTTGTCGCGGAATCGGCCGGTGTGATCCACCGAGGCAGCGATCGGCAGCATGGCCACCTCGTCGAAAAGCACCCCGCCGAACACTCCGTTCAGCACGCTGCCCAGATGCTTGCGGAAATCCGCCATCACCCGGGGGCGTAGCCCGTCGCCGCGCAGCAGGTCGAGACCGTCATCGGCGGTCGGGCCGGCTGGGCGATCGTCATGGGAAAGCAATTCCGGCACGACAACCTCCTGATGTTAGTAAGTTATTGAAACGCTAACATCATCACATCGGGTTGGGAAGCATCGCTGTGGAAGGATCGCGTCATGCCTGTCGCCGAGACCGGTGAACGCATAGTGGACGCCGCCCTGCAGACGATCCTCGATTTCGGTGTGCGGCGGGCCTCCATGGAAGAGATCGCCCGACGGGCCGGGGTCTCGCATATGACCGTCTACCGGCGCTGGCCGACCAAGAAGGAACTGCTGGCGGCCGTGCTGGGCAAGGTCGCCGACGAGATCTTTGCCGCCGTCGACGACGAGGCGGCGGCATTGGACAGCTACGAAGACCGGTTCGTGGCGGGGTTCACCGGCATCTACTGGCGGGTCTGCACCCATCCGATGCTGAGCCGCACGCTGCAAACCGACCCCGAGGCCGTACTGCCGGCACTGACCACTGGCGCGGGGCCGGCGCTGGAACTCGCGACCAGCTATCTGGCCGGGCACATCGCCGACACCGCACGCCGTGGCGGTATCACCGTCGACGATCCGCACGGGCTGGCCGAGATCTTCGTGCGCCTGACCCACTCGCTGGTGCTCACCCAGCGGATCCATGAACCGCTGCAAAGCCGCGCCGACGCCGAACGCTATGCGCGGCAACATCTTTTGCCATTGGCATTGTCGGCGGTTCGGCCGGCGCGCGCCGACACCAAGTAGCGCTGCAACGCTTTACGACGCGGTGCTGCGTTCCCGGGACTGATCGGCGGCCAGGATCGGTGCGGCCTTGTGCAGGCACTCCTGCCATTCGGCGTCGACGTCGGAATCCGCGGTGATGCCGCCGCCCACCCCGAGCACCGCGCCGCCGTCGGCGTCGAACTCCACCGTGCGGATCGCGACGTTGAGTTCGCAGCCGGCTATCGGTGACGCCAAACCAACGGTGCCACAGTAGATCCCGCGCGGATGCGGCTCCCACTCTGAAAGGAGCTGGCGAGCACGGTGTTTGGGTGTCCCGGTCACCGATGCGGGCGGGAACGCCGCATCCAGCAGGGTCGCCATGCCCAACTGCACCGGTACCCGAGCCGACACCGTCGACACCAGATGCCACACGCCCGGCGCGGGCTGCACCGCCAGCAGCTCGGGAACGGTGACTGAGCCGGTGATGGCCACCCGGCCCAGGTCGTTGCGCACCAGGTCCACGATCATGATGTTCTCCGCGACGTCCTTGACCGAGGCCCGCAGTGCCGACGGACGGGCGTCAAGTGGGAGCGTGCCCTTGATCGGGCTGGACGTGACGACCTCGCCGCGGCGGCGCAGGAACAGCTCGGGTGACAGCGAGGCCACCGCGCCCCAATCGCCGGCGAGGTAGGCCGCCCGCGCCGGTCCGGTGCGCGCCACCGCGTCGGCGAAGAAGTCCAGCGAAGCGCCGGTGACGGTTCCGGTGAACCGGGTGCACACGCACGCCTGATACACCTCGCCGTCCCGGATCGCCTCCAGGCAGGCCAGCACCCCGGCGCGGTGTGCCTGCCGGTCCGGTGTGTCCCAGAAGATGCGGCAACCGCGAGCCGGCACCGGCGTGCTCAGCGCCGCGGTCAGCCAGCCCGGCATCGGCGCGCCGGACAGGCTCTCGAACCACCACTGCCCCTCACCGTCTTGCCGCAGCACACAGTCGGTCCAGCCGCCGGCGGCCTCGGGAATTCGGGGCGCCCGGCCATCGGCGCCGGGATCGGGGTAGGACAGATACCCGATCCAGCCGCCGCCCACCGCGCCGGCGTCCGCAGCGTGCAAGCCTCCCGCCGAACCCGTGACGTCGAACACCTCATCGGGCCGCACCGCCTCGACGGCAACGCTTGGGGCGATCACCGCCCGGGTGCCGAACCACTCGCCGGTCAGCGCGGCCGGCGGTGGCAGCCCGCGCCGGGCGGCGGCGTCGCCGACCGCGCGCAGCACCTCCGGTGCCGCACCCAGGCCGCCGAGCCGCTCGATTCGCACCGCACTAGCTTGACAGACGCTTCAGCTGCGGGTGATCTCTCGGGCGGCCGCCAGCGCCGCCAGCTTGTCCGGGTTGCGCATCGCGTAGAAGTTGGTGATCAGGCCGTCGACGATCTCGACGGTGAACACGCCTTCGAGTCGGCCCGCGGTGTGGAGCAGCATCGCCGGGGCGGAGTTGCAGATCGCCATCTCGATCCGGACGTCGGGCAGCTCCGTACCCAGGCGCAGCAGTCCGATGACCGACCGGGCCACCTTGTCGGCTCCGACGATGGGCCGGCGCGCCGCGCTGGCCTTACCGCCGCTGTCGGCGGTCCAGACCACGTCGGGGGCCAGCATCGACAGCACGGTCGCGATGTCCCCGCCGGCGGCCGCCGTCATGAACTCCTCGGTGATGCGGGCGCTCTCCGCCGGGTCCACCGGGCTGAAACGCGGCCGGCGGGCCTGGACGTGACCGCGGGCCCGGTGGGCGACCTGCCGTGCCGCGGTAGCCGATTTGCCCACCGCGGCGGCGATCTCGTCGTAGTCGAACCCGAACACCTCGCGCAGCACGAACACTGCGCGCTCGTCGGGGCTCAGGGTCTCCAGCACCACCAGCATCGCCATCGACACCGATTCGGCGAGCACGACGTCGGCCGACGGGTCGTGTTCGTCGAGCAGCAGTGGCTCGGGCAGCCACGGGCCGACGTACTCCTCGCGGCGCCGGGCACCCGCCCGCAGCGCATTGAGCGCCTGGCGGGTGACCAGCTGAGCCAGATACGGCTTGGTATCCCGAACGCCTGCCGTCTCTACTTCGGCCCACCGCAGGTAGCTGTCCTGCAGCACGTCGTCGGATTCGGTTGCCGAGCCCAGGATTTCGTAGGCGATGGTGAACAGCAGCGGCCGCAGCTCGGTGAACCGCTCGGCGTGTTCGGTACTCACACCGCCGCCTCCTGTTGGGTCATGTCCTGGTCGATGCAGGCCGGCCGGGCGCCGGCCTTGAGCCAACGGTAGGAGCCGGGCTTGGCTCCCTCGCGCCGAATCCCCCACACGGTGGCTTTGCAGATGGCCTCCTTGACCGCCGCGGCCACCCGGCCGCCGACGAACGCCTTGACCGGGGTGTCGTCGCGGCGGGACAACTGAACGGTCGCTGCCTGCCGGCCCACGCTGAGGCACTGGGCCACGAACGCCTGGTTCACCGGAGCCGGTTGGGTGCCGGCGAGGCGGGCCAGCACGGTGTTGGCGGCCTGGGCGCCCAGCGGGATCGCTGCCTGGCAGCTCATCCGCAGTGGCCGGCCCGAGGGCGCCACCGCGTCCCCGGCCGCCACGATCCACGGGTTGTCGATGCTGGTCAGGGTCTCGTCGGTGAGCAGCCGGCCCAGCGCGTCGGTGGCCAGCCCACTGGCCGCGGCCAGGTCCGGGACACCGAAGCCGGCCGTCCAGACGGTTACCGCGCCGGGCAGCACGGTGCCGTCGTCCAACACCACCGCGTCGGCGCGGACCTCGGCAACTTTGGCGGCTTCGAGCAATTCGACGTCCAGCTTGCGTAGCGCCTTGGCCACCGAGCGGCGACCCGGCGCGCCCAGTGACGGCCCCAGTGCCCCGCCGCACACCAGGGTGACGGCCCGGCCGTGGGCGGCCAGTTCGGAAGCCGCTTCGATGCCGGTCAGCCCGCCGCCGACCACAATCACCGGGGCGTCCGGCGCCAGGTCGCCGAGCCGCGCCAGCAGCTGCTGCGCCGGCTCCAATTCACCGATGGAATAGGCGAATTCGGCGGCGCCGGGAACTTCGGGGGTGATTGCGCCGGTGCTGCCCACGGCATAAATGAGGTAGTCGTAGCCCAGTTCGGCTCCCGAGGCCAGCTGGATCCGGCGGTCGGCGGCGTCGATCCGTTCGGCCGAGTCGACCACCAGCCGGACACCGTCGCCGAGCAGGTCGCCATAGTCGAAATCGGCCCGATAGGTGCCGGTCACATGCTGGTGCAGCCGGATCCGCTCGACGAACACCGGGCGCGGGTTGAGCAGGGTGACGTCGATGTCGGGACGCATCAGCAGGTGGTTGGCGGCCATGGTGCCGGCGTACCCACCGCCGACGACGACAACGCGAGTGCGGTTCATGAGTTGCTCCTGTCTTCGGGGTTATGCCCTCAAGACACCGGGGGCCGTCGGGTTGTGACGACGTGTGATCCGTTTCACTGCGTAGGGTGGGCCCATGGGGTTCGGCGGGCCGGCGCGGGTGTTCATTCGGGCGTTCAACGCGGTGACGACGGCGCTGGTCACCGCGCCGCTGCTGGGCCCGCAGCTGGGCCGGCGACTCACCATGATCAGCTACGTCGGGCGGCGTTCCGGGCAGACCTTCAGCCTTCCGGTGGGTTATTGGCGCAAGGGCGACCAGGTGAACATCGGTGTCGCCATGCCCGATGCGAAGGCCTGGTGGCGCAATTTCCTGGGCGACGGGGCCCCATTGCGGATCCGGCTCGACGGAGCGGACCGGACCGGGCACGGCGTCGCCGAGCGGGACGAGCTGGGCGGGGTGAAGGTGGTCGTGCGATTGGACGAGACGTAGCCGGAGCAGGTGGCGTAGGTCTGCAGCCGTCAAGACTGGTGGCGCGGGAACACCCCGGACGGTGCCGGCAGCGTCAGGCCCGGCGTCAGCCGCACCGGCACGGCGGTGAACATCCGCTGCTCGGCGGACTGGCCCAGCAGGTCCAGCAGCTTGCCCGCCGATTCGGGCATCACCGGCTGCACCAGCAGCGCCGCGATCCGCACCACCTCGAGCGTGGTGTACAAAACAGTGCCGAAGCGGGCCTGATCGGCAGCCGATTCGCTTTTGGCCAACTTCCACGGCTCGTTGGCGGAGAAGTACCGGTTGGCCGCGCCCAGCATCAGCCAGATCGCCTCCAGCCCCTGGTGCATGGCCTGGGCGGCGAACGCCGTCCGCACCTTGTCCAGCAACCCGTCGGCCAGCGCCATCAGCTCGTCGTCGTCGCCGGTCGGCGCGAGCGGCGCCGGCACCACCGCGTCCAGATTCTTGGCCACCATCGACAGCGACCGCTGCGCCAGGTTGCCCAGCTCATTGGCCAGGTCGGCGTTGACCCGGCTGATCATCGCCTCGTCGGAGATGCTGCCGTCCTGGCCGAACGGGATCTCCCGTAGCAGGAAATACCGCACCTGGTCGACACCGAACTTCTCGACGAACTCGATCGGGTCGATGACGTTGCCGACCGACTTGCTCATCTTCTCGCCGCTGTTGAGCAGGAAGCCGTGCGCGAAAACCTTGCGTGGCAGCTCGATTCCCGCGGACATCAGAAACGCGGGCCAGTACACGGTGTGGAACCGGATGATGTCCTTGCCGATCATGTGCAGATCGGCCGGCCAGTAACGCCGGTACAGCTCCGAGTCGGTGTCGGGGTAGCCGACCCCGGTCAGGTAGTTGGTCAGGGCGTCCACCCACACGTACATCACGTGGTCGGGGTGGCCGGGCACCTGCACACCCCAGTCGAACGAGGTGCGGGAGATCGACAGGTCGCGCAGACCCCCCGAGACGAAGCTGACCACCTCGTTGCGGCGTACCTCCGGGGCGATGAAGCCGGGGTTGGCCTCGTAGTGCGCCAGCAGCTTGTCGGTGTAGGCCGACAGCCGGAAGAAGTAGGTCTGCTCCTCGGTCCACGTCACCGGCGCCCCGGTGTCGTTCGCCACCCGTGTGCCGTCCTCGGTGACCCGGGTCTCGCCCTCGGTGAAGAACCGCTCGTCGCGCACCGAATACCAGCCGGAGTAGGCGTCCAGGTAGATATCACCGGTCGCCGCCATCTTTTCCCAGATCGCCTTGGACGCCTCCAGGTGATCGGCGTCGGTGGTGCGGATGAATCGGTCGAAGGAGATGTTGAGCTTGCGCTGCAGGCGCTCGAACACATCGGAGTTGCGACGCGCCAGCTCAGCGGTGGAGATCCCTTCGGCGGCCGCGGTTTCAGCCATCTTCAGCCCGTGCTCGTCGGTGCCGGTCAGATACCGAACGTCGAACCCGTCGAGCCGGTGGAAGCGGGCGATCGCGTCGGTGGCGATGTACTCGTAGGCGTGGCCGATGTGCGGGTCACCGTTGGGATAGGTGATCGCGGTGGTGACGTAGAAGGGATTCATCACCGATCACCTTATGGTGTGCTGGTGAGCTCCAATCGGTCAGCGGCTCCGCCGCCCGCGCCGGAGCCGCTGCCTGGGCTGGTCGACGCGCACACCCATCTGGATGCGTGCGGCGCCGACGACGACGACGCGTTGCGCGCGATCGTGGACCGAGCCGCCGCCGTAGGGGTGCAGGCGGTGGTGACCGTCGCCGACGACCTGGACTCGGCGCGCTGGGTGACCCGGGCCGCCGACGCCGACGATCGTGTCTACGCCGCAGTGGCCCTGCACCCGACCCGCGCCGAGGGCCTGACCGACGACGCCCGCGCCGAGATCGAGGCGCTGGCCGCCCACTCGCGGGTGGTGGCGATCGGGGAGACCGGGATGGATCTGTACTGGCCGGGCCGGTTGGACGGCTGCGCCGAACCGCAGGCTCAGCGTGAGGCCTTCGCCTGGCACATTGACCTGGCCAAACGCACCGGCAAACCGTTGATGATCCACAACCGCGACGCCGACGCCGCGGTGCTCGACGTCCTGCGCGCCGAGGGCGCCCCCGAGACGGTGATCTTCCACTGTTTCTCGTCCGGCCCGGAGATGGCTCACACCTGCGTCGACGCCGGCTGGGTGCTGAGCCTGTCCGGCACAGTCACCTTTAAAAACGCTCGTGAACTGCGAGAGGCCGCGCCGTTGATCCCGCGGGCGCAGCTGCTGGTGGAGACCGACGCGCCGTTTCTGACCCCCCACCCCTACCGCGGCACACCCAACGAGCCCTACTGCCTGCCATACACTGTCAGGGCGCTGGCCGAGCTGCTGGGGGAGTCGGCAGTAGAGCTGGCGGCGGTCACGAGCCAGAACGCCCGTCGGGTGTACGACTTGCGCTGAAACGTCGAGCTGGTCACATTCGGTTGCCCCAACGCTGGGGGTTCGTTACCGTCTCGTTATCAAACATGGGGCACCGTAAGGGCCCCTTTGCCGTGTCGTGAGGTTTTTTCCTTGAACACTTTGACCAGGCTGCATCAGGCCCCGTCGCCGATGCTGCGGATGCTGGTCGGCGCGCTCCTGCTGGTGCTGACCTTTGCCGGCGGCTTCGCGGTCGCCAGCGCCAAGACCGTGACGCTGGATGTCGACGGTGCTCCGGTGACCGTGACCACGATGCGGTCGCGGGTGATCGACGTCGTCGCCGAGAACGGGTTCGACGTCGGCGAGCGCGACGACGTGACCCCCGCCCTCGACGCCCGGGTGCACGACGCCGACACGATCGTGGTGCGGCGCAGTCGACCGCTGCAGCTGTCGCTGGACGGCCGGGAGCCCAAGCAGGTGTGGACGACGGCCCTGTCCGTCGACGAGGCTCTGGCGCAACTGTCGATGACCGACACCGCCCCGGCCGCGGCATCCCGCGGCAGTCGGGTGCCGCTGGCCGGGATGGCGCTGCCGGTTCTCAGTGCCAAGACTGTCGTGATCGACGACGGCGGTGTGGTGCGCACGGTGCGCCTGGCCGCGCGAAATGTCGCTGAACTGCTGGCCGCCGACGGCGCCCCGCTGGAGCAGGCCGACAAGGTCAGCCCGGTGGCCTCGACCCCGGTCACCGAGGGGATGCAGATCCAGGTGACCCGGATCCGGGTCAAGCAGGTCACCGAGCGGGTGCCGCTTCCCCCGGCCGCCCGCCGGGTGGAAGACCCGGCGATGAACGTCAGTCGGCAGGTCGTCGAGGATCCGGGCACCCCGGGTACCCAGGACGTGACCTATTCGGTGGCCGTCGTCAACGGCGCCGAGACGGGACGCCTGCCGGTGTCCAACGCCGTGGTGGCCCCGGCTCGCGACTCGGTGCTGCGGGTCGGCGCCAAGCCGGGCACCGAGGTGCCGCCGTCGATCTACGGCGCCGCGTGGGACCGCATCGCCGGCTGTGAGTCACACAACAACTGGGCGATCAACACCGGTAACGGTTTCTACGGCGGCGTGCAGTTCGACTACGGCACCTGGATCGCCAACGGCGGGCTGAAGTATGCCCCGCGCGCCGACCTGGCCACCCGCGAGGAACAGATCGCGATCGCCGAGGTCACCCAGGCGCGGCAGGGTTGGGGCGCCTGGCCGGTGTGCAGCGGGAGACGCTGACCATCGGACTGCTCGGGGCCGGCGACATCAGAGCCCTGGCGAGAGAACTCGACCTGCGGCCCCGGAAAGCACTGGGGCAGAACTTCGTTCACGACGCCAATACCGTGCGCCGGATCGTTGCCGGTGCCGGGATCAGCGCCGCCGACCATGTTCTGGAAGTCGGGCCCGGGCTCGGTTCGCTGACCTTGGCCCTGCTGGAGCACGGCCCGACGGTCATCGCCGTCGAGAAGGATCCGGTGCTGGCGGACCGGCTGCCGAGAACCGTCGCCGAGCGCGCGCCCGCCGACGCCGACCGCTTGGCGGTGCTCGGCCGCGACGTGTTGACCCTGGGACGCGACGAGGTGGTCCCTGAGCCGACGGCGGTGGTGGCGAACCTGCCCTACAACGTCGCCGTCCCGGCTCTGTTGCACTTGCTGGCCGAATTCGACTCCATCCGGACCGTGATGGTCATGGTGCAGTTGGAGGTGGCCGAGCGGCTGGCTGCCGAACCGGGCGGTAAGGACTACGGAGTGCCCAGCGCCAAGGCCCGGTTCTTCGGTGCGGTGCGCCGTTGCGGCACGGTGCCGCCGAGCGTGTTCTGGCCGGTACCGCGGGTGAATTCCGGGCTGGTGCGAATCGACCGGTACGACGCCGCGCCATGGCCGACCGACGAGGCGTTTCGCCGACAGGTTTTCGCGCTGATCGATATCGCGTTCGCCCAGCGCCGCAAGACTTCCCGCAATGCCTTCGCGGGCTGGGCCGGATCGGGTGCGCAGGCGGCCGAGCGACTCGAGGCCGCCGGTATCGACCCGATGCGGCGCGGTGAGACCCTGTCGATCGCGGATTTCGTTCGCTTGCTTCAGATCTCGGGACCGCCGCATCAACCCGGCGGTTCAGCGAGGCTCGACGGAGGAGAGGCGAAGCTGGGACCGCCGCATCAACCGGGCGGTTCGCCCAGCACCCGGGATAGTTGTTCGACGAACTCGGTGCAGGAGCCGTAGCGCCGCGCCGGGAACTTGGCCATGGCACGTTCCACCACGACGTCGAGGGCCCGGGCAGTCGGACCCAACGTCGTCGAGACGGGCGGCGGCAGTCGCCGCAGGTGCGCATCCACCAGTTCGGCCGCGCTGAGTGCGGAGAAGGGCGGTGCCCCGGTGAGCAACTCGACAGCGGTGCAGGCCAGCGCGTATTCGTCGGTGGCGGCTGACGGGGCTTTGCCGCACAGGATCTCCGGCGCGGTGTAGGGCAGCGAGACCTCGGGGTTGCTGACGTTGCGTGGCCTTCTCCACACGTCCTCGACGACTGCGTGGGCCGAGCCGAAGTCGGTCAGCACCGCCCCGGTACGGGGGAAGTCCGCGGGGATCAAGATGTTGGCGGGTTTGACGTCGCAGTGCACGATGCCCTGGTGGTGGGCGTAGTCCAGCGCGTCGGCGATCTGAGCCAGTGCGGACAGTTGATCGGGCAACATCTGCAGCCGGTTCGACTTGCCGCCGTCCACGAACTGCATCGCCAGCCAGTACGGCCCGTGCCGGTAGACCGTGACGATGTTGGGGTGGTCCAGGATGCGCGCGAACTCGAACTCGCGGTCCAGCCGGGCCTGCTCGACGGGGGTGCGATGCGCTTCGTCGAGGACCTTCAGCGCGACCGGCGCGGCGGGGTCGGTCTGGAGATGGGAGTTGTGGGCCAGGTATACGGTGGCGTGCCCGCCGCGCCCGACCTCCCGGTCGACCAGGTAGCCGCCGAACTCCGCGCCGGCTTCGCCCATGCTCCTCAGGTTATGGCGACGGCGCCGACTTCGTCGCCGGAGCGCGCGGATCGCCGAAAACTAAGAAACAGATGATTACACGGCTAAAAATAGATGACATTCCGCTGGTACGGAGTAATAATCATCCGAACGTCATCTTGGGAGGTCGCCATGACAACGCTGACCCATCGCAACCTGCGCTCCTTGGGCGCGGTTCCGCTGGCCGTCGCCACGATCGCCGCATTGGGTGTCGCGCCGGCGGTGGCGCCCGGTCTGGCAGCGAGTGCGAAAACCGTGGTGGCCCAGGCGCAACTGCTGGACACCGAGTCGTGGATCATGGGCGGCAGTGGTCTGCCCATCCCGCCGCCGCAATACCTGACCGCTCTCACCGATCGGTTCCTGGACCCCGCGACACCCAAGTTCGACGGTCAGCCGTTGTTCCCGGTCGACGTGACCAACGCGCTGTTCACCCCGGAGGGCCTCTACCCGCTGACCGGTGTGAAGACGCTGCCGTTGGACACGTCGCTGGCCCAGGGCGTCGAGATCCTGCACCAGAAGATCATGAGCGAGACCGCCGCCGGCAATAACCTTGTCGTGCTGGGCTATTCGCAGAGCGCCACCATCAACTCGCTGGAGATGGAGAATCTGCTGGCGTTGCCCGTGGACCAGCAGCCGACCGCCGACCAGCTCTCGTTTGTGTTGCTCGGTGACCCCAGCAACCCCAACGGCGGTCTGCTGTCGCGCTTTGACCTGCAGAGCGTGAATCCGAATATGCCGGAGCTGACCCTGCCGAGTCTCGGCGTCACGTTCAGCGGCGCCACCCCGGCCGACACGCCCTGGGAGACCGCGGTTTACACCCAGGAGTACGACGGCTTCGCCGACTTCCCCAAGTACTCGCTCAACTTGTTGTCGGACATCAACGCCTTTATGGGCATCATGTACGTGCACGGCACCTATCCGACGCTGACTGACGCTCAGCTGGCGTCGGCCATCGAGCTGCCGGTCTCCGACGACTACACCGGCAACACCCAATACTTCATGATCCCCACTGAGGATCTGCCGATGCTGCAGCCGTTGCGCGGCAGCGGATTCGGCAACGCGTTCGCCGACCTGTTGCAGCCCGCGCTGAAGGTGCTGGTCAACCTCGGCTACGGCGACATCGACCACGGTTGGGATCAGGGCCCGGCGGATGTGGCCACCCCGTTCGGGCTGTTCCCGGACGTCAACCTCCAAGACGTATTCACCGCCCTGGTCAACGGCGCTCAGCAGGGTTGGACCGACTTCACCGAAGACCTGCAGAACCTGTCGTCCAGTAGCGCGGCGGACTTGTTCGGCGGCGGCCTCGGCAGCAGTGCGGACTTCGTCATGCCGAGCCTGACCGACATCGTCAACACGTTCACCAGCGTGTCGGCGACCCTGTACAGCACCTTGCTGCCCACCGCGGACATTCTCAACGCCGTGTTCACCACGTTGCCGGCCTACGCCACGACGATCTTCGCGCAGGAACTGGCATCGGGTGACCTGCTGAACGCGATCGGCTTGCCGATGGCGGCCACCACCGGACTGGTCACGATGGCGGCCGGCTTCGAGTTCGAGGTCATCACGAATGCGCTCAACTCGATCCAGGCGGACTTCGCCGAGCTCTTCGGATAGAAGTCACAGCGGATCGACCCGCTAGTGTCATCGGCGTGACCGCATCCGACGGAAACGCCGCCACCGAGTGGTCCCCGACCGGGTCGGTCACCGTACGGGCGCCGGGCAAACTCAACCTCTACCTGGCCGTCGGCGACCGCCGCGATGACGGCTACCACGAGCTGACCACTGTTTTTCACGCCGTTTCGCTGGTCGACGAGGTGACCGTCCGCGACGCCGACGTGCTGTCGTTGCGGATCACCGGCGAGGGCGCCGACGTGCTGCCCACCGATGAACGGAACCTGGCCTGGCAAGCCGCCGAACTGATGGCCGAGCACGTCGGCCGGGCCCCCGACGTGGCGATCGCGATCGACAAGTCGATTCCGGTCGCCGGCGGCATGGCCGGTGGCAGCGCCGACGCCGCGGCGGTGCTGGTCGGGATGAATGTGCTCTGGGAGTTGGGCGTGCCACGACGCGATCTGCACGCCTTGGCCGCCCAGCTGGGCAGCGACGTGCCGTTCGCGCTGCACGGCGGTACCGCATTGGGTACCGGCCGCGGCGAAGAACTGGCGACGGTGCTCACCCGGGAGACGTTCCACTGGGTGCTGGCCTTCGCCGAAGGCGGGCTGTCCACTCCTAAGGTCTTCGCCGAACTCGACCGGCTACGCGACACCGGGCGCACCCTGCCCGAGTTGGGCGAGCCCGAGCTGGTGCTGGCGGCGTTGGCCGCCGGTGATGCGCAGCAGTTGGCCGGCCGGCTCGGCAATGACCTGCAGACCGCGGCGGTCAGCCTCAACCCCGCGTTGCGGCGCGCGCTGCGCGCCGGCGTGGAGGCGGGCGCGCTGTCGGGCATCGTGACCGGTTCCGGGCCGACGTGTGCGTTCCTGTGCGCCTCGGCTGCTTCGGCTGCCGATGTCGCCGTCGAGCTGGCAGCGGTGGGTGCGGGGCGTGCGGTGCGGGTGGCCAGCGGCCCGGTCTACGGTGCCCGGGTGGTGCCGTCATCGATCACCGGAGTGTGACGGCGCACCCAATCCGACGCGAAAATTTGCTCGCTGATTAAGAGGAGTTTAAGATACAGCGCGGTGACTAGTTGCGGTCAGGACGTCCCTGCCAACCAGGCGCTCGCCGTCGAGGTGGGCGCACATTTGCCGTATCGAGATGTAACCGCCGCCTATTTGTGCGTGCGTGCCTCTCGCAAAGTGGTGACCAGCAGGTGGAACATGAAATCTCAGCGCGTGAGGAAAATACCGGTGCCGGCTAGGAGGCCGTCGTGAGCAGGTTTACCGACAACATGTATCGCAGCGCACGCGAATCCTCCAAGGGCATGGTCACCGGAGAGCCGCACGAACCGGTCCGGCACACCTGGGCCGAGGTTCACGAGCGCGCGCGCCGCATCGCGGGCGGGCTGGCCGCGGCCGGTGTCGGCCCGGGCGACGCAGTCGGGGTGCTCGCCGGCGCGCCGGTCGAAATCGCCCCCACCGCCCAGGGCGTGTGGATGCGCGCCGCCAGCCTCACCATGCTTCACCAGCCCACCCCGCGCACCGACCTGGCGGTCTGGGCCGAAGACACCATGACTGTCGTCGACATGATCGACGCCAAGGCCGTCATCATCTCCGATCCCTTCATGGCCGCGGCGCCCGTGCTCACCGAGAAGGGCCTGAAGGTCGTGACCGTCGCCGACCTGCTGGCCGCCGAGCCGATCGACCCGGAAGAGGCCGGTGAGGACGACCTGGCGTTGATGCAGCTGACGTCCGGGTCGACCGGGTCGCCCAAGGCCGTGCAGATCACCCACCGCAACATCTACTCCAACGCCGAGGCGATGTTCATCAGCGCCGAGTACGACGTCGACAAAGACGTCATGGTCAGCTGGCTGCCGTGCTTCCACGACATGGGCATGATCGGATTCCTGACCGTGCCGATGTACTTCGGCGCCGAGCTGGTCAAGATCACCCCGATGGACTTCCTGCGCGACACCTTGCTGTGGGCCAAGCTGATCGACAAGTACAAGGGCACCATGACCGCGGCCCCGAACTTCGCCTACGCGCTGTTCGCCAAGCGGCTGCGCAAGCAAGCCACCCCGGGGCAGTTCGACCTGTCCACGCTGCGTTTCGCGCTCTCGGGTGCTGAGCCCGTCGAGCCGGCCGATGTCGAGGACCTGATCGATGCCGGTAAGCCGTTCGGGCTGAACCGGACGGCCATCCTGCCCGCTTACGGCATGGCGGAGACGGTGCTGGCGGTGTCGTTCTCCAAGTGCGGCGCAGGTCTGGTGGTCGACGAGATCGACGCCGATCTGCTGGCCGCGTTGCGCCAGGCGGTGCCCGCGACCAAGGGCAACACCCGCCGACTGGCCTCGCTGGGCCCGCTGCTGGAGGGCATCGAGATCCGGATCGTCGACGAGCACGGCTCCTCGTTGCCGGCGCGCGGGGTCGGTGTGATCCAGCTGCGCGGTGAGCCGGTGACCCCGGGTTATCTGACCATGGCCGGCTTCTTGCCGGCACAGGATGAGCACGGTTGGTACGACACCGGAGACCTGGGCTACCAGATGGAGGACGGCCACGTCGTGGTGTGCGGCCGGGTCAAGGACGTCATCATCATGGCTGGCCGCAACATCTACCCGACCGACATCGAGCGGGCCGCGGGCCGGGTCGAGGGCGTGCGACCGGGCTGTGCCGTGGCGGTGCGCCTGGACGCCGGGCATTCCCGCGAGACGTTCGCCGTCGCGGTGGAGTCCAACGCCTGGCAGGATCCCGCTGAGGTGCGCCGGATCGAGCACCAGGTGGCCCACGAGGTGGTCACCGAGGTCGACATGCGGCCCCGCAATGTGGTGGTGCTGGGACCGGGCAGCATCCCGAAGACCCCGTCGGGCAAGCTGCGCCGGGCCAACTCGGTCGCCCTGGTCACCTAGGTTCTTCCCCGCGAGCGTGCGGGTCCCCGGCGGACACGCCGAGCGGATCACCGTTTTTGCGCACGCTCGCGCCAGAGAGCGAGGCTGGTCAGCCCCAGGCGTGCACGACGTTCTGCGCGGGCTCCAAACCCAATTCGATCAGCAACTCGGTGGCGTCGGCGGCCTGCTCGCAGATCGTCGGCAACTCGTCGCGCTCGCGCGTGCCGAACGCCTGCAGCACGTACGCCGCCGGATCCTGACGCCCGGGCGGCCGGCCGATTCCCAGCCGGACCCGCTGGAAGTCCTTGCTGCCCAACACGGTCGCCAGCGAACGCAGCCCGTTGTGGCCGCCTTCGCCGCCGCCCTGCTTGAGCCGGATCCGGCCGAAATCCAGGTCGAGATCGTCGTGAATGACCACCATGTCACCCGGCGGCACCGAGTAGAACTTGGCCAACGGCCCCACCTGGCGCCCGGTCTCGTTCATGTAGCAGCGCGGACGGGCCAGCACCACCGAGCGACCACTCAGGCGCCCGGTGGCCACATCGGCACCGGATTTCTTGTGCAGCTTGAACGCCGACCCGATCCGCTGGGCGAGCAGGTCGACGACCATGAAGCCCACGTTGTGCCGGGTGCGAGCGTAGTTCGGCCCCGGATTGCCCAGGCCGACCACCAGTATCGGCGGTGACTCGGCCACGCCGTGCTCGGTCTACTCGGCCTCGGCGGCCGCGGCCTCGCCGGACTCCTCGCCGGCTGCCTCGCCCGCCGCCTCGGCCTCGGGCTCCTCTTCGGCCCGCGGCTCGACCACGTTGACCAGCAGCAGATCCGGGTCGGACACCAGCGTCACGCCCTTGGGCAGTTCCAGCCCGCCGGCGGTGAACTGGGTGCCGGCTTCGGCGCCCTCGATCGAGAGGGTCAGCTGCTCCGGAATCGACATCGCGTCGGCCTCGATCTCCACCGCGGTCGCGTCCTGGGTGACCAGGGTGCCGGGGAAGGCTTCGCCCTCGACGAGGATGTTGACCTCGACGACGACCTTCTCGCCGCGGCGCACCACGATCAGGTCCGCGTGCTGAATGGTGCGGCGGATCGGGTGGATGTCCAGGGCCTTGGTCAGTGCCAGTTGCTCGGTGCCCTCGATGTCGAGAGTGAGCACCGCGTTGGTGCCGCCGTTCCGCAGCACGGCCGCGTATTCGCGTGCACGCAGCTCCAGGTGCTGCGGGTCGGTGCCGTGGCCGTAGAGGACCGCGGGGACGTTGCCTTCGCGGCGGGACCGACGAGAGGCGCCCTTGCCGGTCTCGGAACGCACAGCGGCGGTGAGCTTGTTCGGGGTGCTGGACTTGGCCATCGGTACTCCTGTGGTCGGTGCGGCGTGCATGGGGCACGGCCAGATCGCGACAACCACCTAGGAGGTCCTCGCCGATAACGGCGGCCGAAATTGCTGGCCGCCCTCGCCGTGACGCCTGGTCAGGCTAGCGCATCAGCACCTCAGAGCGGAAATTGCACCCCGGTGAGCTGCTCGGAGAGCTCCCACAACCCGGCGGCGGTGGAGCCGCGCTTGGCCAGCAGACTGCGGCCGACCGACCCGGTGCGGCCGAGGAAGGCGAACCGCGGCCCGACAAAGGTGTTGCCGGATAGATCCTGCGATGCCGCATACAGCGTCTGGCGCGCCCCGAAATCGGGGCTGGTGGCCAACAGGCCGTTGCCGAGCGTGCGCATCAGCGCATCGCCGATCCGATTGCCGGTATGGCCTTGCAGGTTGGTGCTCGAATAGCCGGGGTGCGCGGCCAACGCGCGAACCGGCGAACCGGCCGCCACCAACCGACGCTGCAGCTCACTGGTGAACAGCAGGTTGGCCAGCTTGGACTGGCCGTAGGCCAGCCAGGCCGAATACCGCCGGGATTCCCAGTTCAGATCCTTGAGGCTGACATAGCCCATCCGGTGCATGAACGACGACACCGTCACCACCCGGTCGGTGAGCTTGGGCAGCAGCAGGTTGGTCAGCGCGAAGTGGCCCAGATGGTTGGTGCCGAACTGACTCTCGAAACCGTCGACGGTCTTCGCGTACGGCACCGCCATGATGCCGGCGTTGTTGATCAGCACATCGACATCCGACGTCTCGTCGGCGAACCGCCGCACCGAGGACAGGTCCGCCAGGTCCAGGGCGCGGACCGTTACCCCATCTTTAGAGCCGGGCATGCTCGTCGCGGCGGCCTGTCCCTTGGCGGTATCGCGCACGGCCAGCGTGACGCGGGCGCCCGCCCGGGCCAGCTCACGTGCGGTCACGGCGCCCAGTCCGCTGTTGGCGCCGGTGACGATCACGGTGCGTCCGGAGAACGAGGGCAGGTCGCTAGCGGTCCAGGAGGCCATGAATCACACCTTAACGAGAGCGCTCAGCGGCAGTTGTTGGTGTCGATCCAGCGGCCGTTGTAGCCGACGCAGGGGTGGACCGGGGGCGGTGGTGGCGGCGGTGGCGGCATGTCCTCGGGCAGCGGGGCGTAATAGGCCGGCGGTGGCGTGAGGTCGGTGCATCCGCTGACGTGGATGCGGCGGCCCACGCCGACGCACACGTCGGCGGCGGCGGTACCGGCCGGTGTGATGACGACGGTGCCCGGCAACGCGATCAATGCCAGTGCCGCGGCGGCGCGAATCCGGCGTGCCATCACTGGCCCAGCAGGGGGCGGTCGGCCTCGGGCAGTCCACAACGGCTGCGGAAGTCGACGAGGGGCCGGCGAAGACCCAGCAGGTCGGTGTGGGCCTGCGGATTGCCGTCGAAGAAGCTGCGGACGGCCTCGGGCACCTCGTCATCGGGCCGGTCCTGCAGACCGGTGTAGAACTCGTTGACGTCGGGATGCGCGAACAAGTACCCGGAGGTCGACGCGGCAACGCCGGCGGCCACGTTGGCGAGGTCTGCGGCGGTGCAGCCGGGTGGTGCTTCGCCCATCGCGGCCTGCGGTGTCAGCAGACTCGTGGCGATAGCGGCGGCGCCGAGGATGCTGAGGCGCAGTGGTGACCGGGGGGCGGGGGCCATCGCGGAACTCCTTCTCAGGGGGCCTGGCCCGGTGACGTTAGCAGCAGTACTGCCGGTTGTGGGTCACTTCGCGGCGACGGTGAACCCGTTGATGATCGCCTCGACGTCAGCAGCCTCCTTGGGCGCCTGGTCGTTCAGGCTGGTGACCGCCAACTGCACCAGGTAGCGCTGGTCGGCCGGTGCCGAGCCGGTGGCGATCACCATCCGGAACCAGCTGTGCAGGCGTTGACCCTCCATGTCGTGGGTGCCCTGGACCATCGAGGACGGGAAGCCCTGGTAGTCCTCATTGGAGGCGTCCAGCAACCGGAAGTTCTTCGAGAGCTGGGCGTCGACCACACCGTGCTTGATGGCCTCACGCGCATCGAAATCGCCGTCGAGTCTGACCACGCTCAGGATCGCCCGCGGAAGCTTGTCGCCCTTGCCGATGACCAGGGTGGTCGCCGGCAACATCGGGTTCTCTTTTTTCGTCCAGCCCGGCGGCGTCGGGATCGACACTCTCAGATCGGTCAGGGTGTTCGGGGCCACCGCCTGGGCGACCACTCCCTTGTCTTCCAGGAAGCGACCCACCGTCACCGGAGCCTCCGGTGCCTCTGTCGTGGTGGTGGTACTACCGCTGGACCAAATCGATTGGTAGTCAGGAGTTTTGGTACCGCATCCGGTCGCTGTTCCGGCCAGCGTCATGCACGCCAGCGCTGCGACGGCCGCCCAGCGCAGTGAAGTCACAGTATCTCGCGGACCGCGTCAATCGGGCGGGCCAGCCGGGTTCCCTTGCCGGTGACGACGAACGGCCGCTGGATCAGGATGGGATGGGCGACCATCGCGTCGAGCAGTTCGTCGTCGGAGGCGCCGGCCAGGTTCAGCTCGGCGTACACCGCCTCACCGGCGCGCACCGCGTCGCGGACACCGACACCGGCGGCGCGGATCATCTCCGCCAGCTCTGCGCGCGACGGCGGGGTCTTCAGATACTCCACGATCGTCGGCTCGATACCGTTGTCGCGCAGCAGATCCAGTGTCTTGCGTGAGGTGGAGCAGCGCGGGTTGTGGTAGATAGCCGTAGTGCGGGATTCGGCGGGATCGTCGGCGGTCATTCAGGCGTCTCCATCGAAAAGTCCGGTGACCGAGCCGTTTTCGAACACCGCTCGGATCGTGCTGGCCAGCAGCGGGGCGATCGACAGCACGGTCAGCTGGGGGAATTGCTTGTCCTCGGTGATCGGCAAGGTGTTGGTGACGATCACCTCGCAGGCGCCGGAGGCCGCGAGCCGCTCGGCGGCCGGGTCGGACAGCACCCCGTGAGTGGCCGCGATGACGACGTCCTTGGCGCCGTCTTCGCGCAGCAGATTCACCGCCGCGGCGATGGTGCCACCGGTGTCGATCATGTCGTCGATCAGCACGCAGGTCTTGCCCTGCACCTCGCCGACGACGCGGTTGGACTTCACCTGATTGGGCACCAGCGGGTCGCGGGTTTTGTGAATGAAGGCCAGCGGCACCCCGCCCAGGGAGTCCGCCCACTTCTCGGCGATGCGCACCCGCCCGGAGTCCGGCGAGACCACCACGACATCGGAGTTGCCGTAGTTCTCCTTGATGTAGCCGATCAGCAGCGGCTGGGCCCGCATGTGGTCGACCGGGCCGTCGAAGAAGCCCTGGATCTGGTCGGTGTGCAGATCCACCGTGACGATGCGGTCGGCGCCGGCCGTCTTGAGCAGGTCGGCCACCAAGCGGGCCGAGATCGGCTCGCGGCCCCGGTGCTTCTTGTCCTGGCGGGCATAGGGATAGAACGGCAGGATCGCGGTGATCCGTTTGGCGCTGCCCCGCTTGAGCGCGTCGATCATGATCAGCTGTTCCATCAGGTGCTTGTTCAGCGGCGCCGGATGCGACTGCAGCACGAAGGCGTCGCAGCCACGCACCGACTCCTCGAATCGCACGAAGATCTCACCGTTGGCAAAGTCACGGGCCGTCTGCGCGGTGACCGGGACGTCCAGTTCTTTGGCGACCTGCTCGGCCAGCTCCGGGTGCCCGCGACCAGCGAAGAGCATCAGGTTCTTGCGGTTGTCTGTCCACTCGTGGCTCACGTGCTGCCCCCGCCGTTGGAGATCTTGGGAATTGGTCGAGTTAACTCGGGCCTTATGGTACGTAGCCCGGCCCGTGATTTCGCCTCGGGCTGCCTCAACGCGACCAACCTCACGGTGACCGGTCGGGTTGATCTGCGCCGGACCCGCCGGACGCGCCGGTCGCCTGGGCTTTCTCGGCGGCCTCGGCGGCCGGGCTGCCGGGGCGCTTGCGCTGCACCCAGTTCTCGATGTTGCGCTGCGGGCCGCCCGACACCGCCAGCGCACCCGGCGGCACGTCGTCGCGCACCACGGTGCCGGCGCCGGTGTAGGCCCCGTCGCCGATCGTGACCGGCGCGACGAACATGCTGTCCGAACCGGTGCGCACATGCGAGCCGACCGTGGTCCGCCGCTTGGTCTGGCCGTCGTAGTTGACGAACACGCTGGACGCACCGATGTTGGAATGTTCGCCGATGTCGGCGTCACCGACGTAGGTCAGGTGCGGAACCTTGGTGCCGCTGCCGATGGTGGAGTTCTTGGTCTCGACGAACGCCCCCAGCTTGGCGTCGGGGCCCAGCACGGTGCCGGGGCGCAGATAGGCGAACGGTCCGACCGTCGCGCCGGCCCCGATCGACGACGAGGAGGCGTGGCTGCGGATCACCGACGCGCCGTCGCCCACGGTGACGTCGGTCAGGGTGCTGTCCGGCCCGACCGCGCAGTTCCCGCCGATCCGGGTGTGGCCGAGCAGCTGGGTTCCGGGCGCGACGGTGGTGTCGCGCCCGATGGTCACGTCCACGTCGATCCAGGTGGTGGCGGGGTCGAGCACCGTGACACCGGCCCGCTGATGCGCGGCAACCAGTCGGCGGTTGAGTTCGGCTGCCAGCGCGGCCAGCTGCACCCGGTCGTTGACACCCGCCACCAGCGCGGCGTCGTCGACGTGACGGGCGTGCACGGCCTGGCCGTCGCCGCGCACGATGCCGATCACGTCGGTGAGGTACAGCTCGTGCTGGGCGTTGTCCGAACCCAGCCGGCCGAGTGCGGAGCGCAGCGGCGCGATGTCGAAGGCGTACACGCCGGCGTTGACCTCGCGGATCTCGGCCTGCGATTCGGTGGCGTCGGCCTGCTCGACGATCGCCGTGATCTCACCGTCCTGGGTGTGCAGGATGCGGCCGTAGCCGGAGGGGTCGGCCATCGTGGTGGTCAGCACGGTGACCGCGGCCGGGGCGCTGCGGTGGGTGTCGACCAGCGCCTGCAGTGTGACGGTGTCCAGCAGTGGAATGTCGCCGGAGGTGACGACGACGGTGCCGGCGAAGTCCTCCGGCAATGCCGACAGGCCGCACAGCACCGCGTGCCCGGTGCCGAGCTGCTGATCCTGTAGGGCGATGTCGATGGGGCAGTCCAGGGCCTGCGCCAGCTCGGCGACCGGGCCGGCGATGTGTTCGTGGGCGTGGCCCAGCACCACCACCAGGTGGCGGGGGCCGATCCCGGCGGCCGAGCGCAGGCAGTGCGACAGCATGCTGCGCCCGCCGAGGGTGTGCAGCACCTTGGGGGTGTCGGAGACCATCCGGGTGCCGGCCCCGGCCGCCAGGACGATCACGGCGGCATCTTGGCGCGATTTGGGGGTATCACCCGCTTGCGGGGGAGCGTGTTTGTACGTCGACACGCCGTCTAGCCTGTCATTCTGCGCACGCTCGCGGCAAAGGGTGGGCCAAATCCGTGCCCGCTGAGCTCCGTCGCCAGGACTCGAACCTGAACTATCTGAACCAAAATCAGAGGTGCTGCCGATTACACCACGACGGATGGAGTGCAAGGAGACTCTACCGAACTGGATATCCTGGGAATCGTGGCTGCTCTGGACAGGGACGGTAGGCCCCCGCGGGCCCGGATGACGGGTAGCGAGCGCCGTCATCAACTCATCGAGGTCGCCCGGTCGCTGTTCGCCGAGCGCGGCTACGAGGGCACTTCCATCGAGGAGATCGCGCTGCGGGCCAACGTGTCCAAACCGGTGGTCTACGAGCATTTCGGCGGCAAGGAGGGGCTGTACGCGGTGGTGGTCGACCGGGAGATGTCGGCGTTGCTGGACGGCATCACCACGTCGCTGACCAAGTCGACCGACAACCAGTCCCGGCTGCGGGTCGAACGGGTCGCCTTGGCGCTGCTGACTTACGTCGACGAGCACACCGACGGTTTCCGGATCCTGATCCGCGACTCCCCGGCATCGATCAGTGCCGGCACCTATTCGACCCTGCTCAACGACGCGGTCGGCCAGGTGTCGTCGATCCTGGCCGGCGACTTCTCCCGGCGCGGGCTGGATCCGGAGACTGCGCCGCTGTACGCCCAGGCGTTGGTCGGTTCGGTGTCGATGACGGCCCAGTGGTGGCTGGATGTGCGTGAACCCAAGAAGGAAGTGGTCGCCGCCCACCTGGTCAACCTCTGCTGGAACGGGCTGACCCACCTCGAGGCCGATCCGACCCTGTACGACGAATAAGGCATGCACCGCAACGCAAATCGGCGCCCTGGAGCCACACCGCTTAGAATTGCCCGCATCATGACCGCACCGGGGCACCAGACTGTCCAGACCCCGACTGCGGGGCTCGTAGACCTGGCGTTGACCGCGCCGACCTTCACCGAACTCATCGAGCGTGCCGGTGACCGGCCCGCTGAGCTCCAGCTCGTCGGCCCGGCCGCCGCTCGGCCGTTCGTCGCCGCCGCGCTGGCCCGCGACACTGCGCTGCTGGTGGTCACCGCCACCGGCCACGAGGCCGACGATCTGACCTCCGAACTGCGCGGCGTCTACGGCGACACCGTGGCGCTGTTCCCGTCCTGGGAGACGTTGCCGCACGAGCGACTCTCACCCGGGGTGGACACCGTCGGAGCCCGGATGCTGCTGCTGCGCCGGCTGGCGCGGCCCGACGACGCGCGCCTGGGGCCGCCGTTGCGAGTGGTGGTGACCACCGCCCGTTCACTGCTGCAGCCGATGACCCCGCAACTCGACGCGATCGAGCCGGTCATCCTGGCCGTCGGCGACGAGACGCCCTTCGAGGCGGTGATCGCCCGGCTGGTCGAGCTGGCTTACACCCGGGTGGACCTGGTCGGCAAACGCGGCGAGTTCGCGGTGCGAGGCGGCATTCTCGATGTCTTCCCGCCGACCGCCGAACATCCGGTGCGCGTCGAGTTCTGGGGCGACGAGATCACCGAGATACGGCCGTTCTCGGTGGCCGACCAGCGTTCCATCCCCGAGATCGAGGCGGGCGCGGTGGTGGCGGTGTCCTGCCGGGAGCTGCTGCTCACCGACGACGTCCGCGAGCGTGCCGCTGAACTGTTGGAACAGGGCTGCACCGACTCGCCCACCGACAACACCATCACCGGCGGTGTCGGCGACATGCTCGCCAAGCTCGCCGAGGGCATCCCGGTCGACGGCATGGAGGCGCTGGGCCCGGTGCTGCGGCCCGGCCCGCAGGCACTGCTGACCGACCAACTCGGCGCCGGCACGCCGGTGCTGGTCTGCGATCCGGAGAAGGTCCGCGCCCGGGGCGCCGACCTGATCAAGACCGGCCGCGAATTCCTGGAGGCGTCCTGGTCGGTCGCGGCGATCGGCGGGGATGCGCCGATCGACATCGAGCAACTGGGCGGGTCGGGGTTCCGTGAGCTCGCAGAAGTGCGGGCGCACGCGCTCGATACCGGCCATCCGTGGTGGACGCTGAGCCAGTTGTCCGACGAGTCGGCGATCCAACTCGAGGTGCGTCCGTCGCCGTCGGCGCGCGGCCGGCAGCGCGATATCGACGAGGTCTTCGCGATGCTGCGGGCGCACACCGCGACCGGCGGCGCGGCGGCGATCGTGGCTCCCGGCGTCGGCACGGCAAGGCGGCTGGTGGAGCAACTGGCCGAATCCGACACCGCGGCAATGATGTTGGAGACCGGTGCGGCGCCGAAACCCGGCGTGGTCGGGGTACTTGCCGGCCCGCTGCACGACGGCATTGTGATACCGGGCGATCCGGCCAACCTGGTGATCGTCACCGAGGCCGACCTGACCGGCAACCGGGTCGCCGGACCGGAGGGCAAGCGGCTGGCGGCCAAGCGCCGCAACGCCGTCGACCCACTGGCGCTGACCGCCGGCGATCTGGTGGTGCACGACCAGCACGGCATCGGGAAGTTCGTGGAGATGACGGAGCGCACCGTGGGCGGGGCGCGGCGCGAATACCTGGTGCTGGAATACGCCTCGGGCAAACGGGGTGTGAACGGCACCGACAAGCTCTACGTGCCGATGGACTCCCTGGATCAGCTGTCCCGCTACGTCGGGGGGCAGGCACCGGCGCTGAGCAGGCTCGGTGGCAGCGACTGGAGCCAGACCAAGACCAAGGCCCGCAAGGCGGTGCGGGAGATCGCCGACGAACTCGTCGCGCTCTACGCCAAGCGCCAGGCCGCGCCCGGGCACGCGTTCGCCCCGGACACCCCGTGGCAGGCCGAGATGGAGGACGCGTTCGGGTTCACCGAGACCGTCGACCAGCTCACCGCGATCGGCGACGTCAAGGCCGATATGGAAAAGCCGGTCCCGATGGACCGGGTGATCTGCGGCGACGTCGGTTACGGCAAGACCGAGATCGCGGTGCGGGCGGCGTTCAAAGCCGTCCAGGACGGCAAGCAGGTCGCGGTGCTGGTGCCCACCACGCTGCTGGCCGATCAGCACCTGCAGACGTTCAGCGCCCGGATGGCCGGGTTCCCGGTCACCGTCAAGGGCCTGTCCCGGTTCACCGACACAACCGAGTCCAAGCTGGTGATCGACGGACTGGCCGACGGGTCCGTCGACGTCGTGATCGGCACCCACCGGCTGCTGCAGACCGGCGTGGCATGGAAGGACCTCGGCCTGGTGGTGGTCGACGAGGAACAACGGTTCGGCGTCGAGCACAAGGAGCACATCAAAGCGCTGCGCACCCACGTCGACGTGCTCACCATGAGCGCCACCCCGATCCCGCGCACCCTGGAGATGAGTCTGGCCGGGATCCGGGAGATGTCGACGATCCTGACCCCGCCGGAGGAACGCTATCCGGTGTTGACCTATGTCGGCGGCCATGACGACAAGCAGGTGGCGGCCGCGTTGCGCCGAGAACTGTTGCGCGACGGCCAGATCTTCTACGTGCACAACCGGGTCAGCTCCATCGACGCGGCCGCCGCCCGGGTGCGCGCGCTGGTGCCCGAGGCCCGGGTCGTGGTCGCGCACGGCCAGATGCCCGAAGAGCTGCTGGAGACCACCGTGCAGGGTTTCTGGAACCGGGAGTACGACATCTTGGTGTGCACCACGATCATCGAGACGGGCCTGGACATCTCCAACGCCAACACCCTGATCGTCGAACGCGCCGACACCTTCGGGCTCTCCCAGCTGCACCAGTTGCGGGGCCGGGTCGGCCGCAGCCGGGAACGCGGCTACGCCTACTTCCTCTACCCGCGGGATACGCCGCTGACCGAGACCGCCCACGATCGGCTGGCCACCATCGCCCAGAACAACGAACTCGGCGCCGGCATGGCGGTGGCGATGAAAGACCTGGAGATCCGGGGCGCCGGCAACGTGCTGGGGGCCGAGCAGTCCGGGCACGTCGCCGGGGTGGGTTTCGACCTGTATGTGCGGCTGGTCGGCGAGGCCGTCGAGGCCTACCGGGCGGCATTCAACGGCGAGACCGTCACCAGCGAGGAGACCAAGGACGTCCGCATCGACCTGCCGGTCGACGCCCATCTGCCGCCGGAGTACATCAACTCGGACCGGCTGCGGCTGGAGGCTTACCGCCGGCTGGCCGCCGCACCCGACGATGCCGCGATCAACGCGGTCATCGACGAGCTGATCGACCGTTACGGGCCGCTGCCCGAGCCGGCCGGCCGGCTGGTGGCGGTGGCCCGGTTGCGGTTGTTGTGCCGTGAAGTCGGCGTCACCGAGATCAGCGTGGCCTCGGCGACGACGTTGCGGCTGTCCCCGATGACACTGGCCGACTCCGCCCAGTTGCGGCTCAAGCGGCTGCACCCGTCGGCCGGGTACCGCGCCACGACCGCCACTGTGCAGGTACCGATACCTCGTTCTGGCGGGGCCGGCGCGCCTGTCGGCGCGCCGCGCATCCGCGACGTCGAGCTCGTCCAGATGGTCGCGGACCTGATCTCGGCGTTGAACGGCAAACCGCAGGGCCATGTCGATGTGGCCGGGTCGGCGCCGGCCGCTGCGGACAACGCCACGCCGGCCGGTCGACGATGACCGTCGTCCTGGTCGACCCCCGCCGGCCCTCGCTGGTGCCGGTGGAAGCGCTGGCGCTGCTGGCCGGCGACGTCGTCTACACCGAGGAACTGCCGATCGCGGTGCCGTGGTCGCTGCCCGCCGCTCAATCGGTGCTGTCCTGTGCCGGGGATGCCAAGGATGCGGTGCTGCTGTCCTCGGACCGTGGTCATCCCGCCGTCGTGGCCCGCCTGGCGGCCGGCGAGACGCTGATCGCCGCACCGGATGCGCCGGCGGGGGAGCGGCTGATCGATGCGGTCGCGATCATGGACCGGTTGCGCACCGCCGGCCCGTGGGAGAGCGAACAGACCCATGATTCGCTGCGCCGGTTCCTGCTGGAGGAGACCTACGAGTTGTTCGACGCGGTCCGCAGCGGGGATGCCGACGAGTTGTGCGAGGAACTCGGGGATGTGTTGCTGCAGGTGCTGTTCCACGCCCGCATCGCCGAGGACGCGCCGCAGCACTCGTTCGGCATCGACGATGTCGCCGACGCGCTGCTGCGCAAGCTGGGCAATCGGGTGCCGGCGGTGCTTGCCGGCGAGGAGATCTCGCTGGCGGACCAGGTAGCGCAGTGGGAAGAGCGCAAAGCGCTGGAGAAGAGTTCCAGGAACTCGATCATGGACGACCTGTCGACCGCTCAGCCGGCATTGGCGTTGGCGCAGAAGGTACTTCAGCGCGTCACGCGTGCCGGCCTGCCCGAGGATCTGATCCCAGACGCGGTCACCACGGTCAACATCACTGCCGATATTGATGCCGAAAACGACTTACGCACAGCTGTTTTGGAATTCATGGACACCGTGCGTACCGTCGAGAAGACGATCATCGGCGAAGTCGGCGAACAGGAGTGGCGCGCCTACTGGCCGCGTTAGCAGCGTCCTCAGCTCGGGTCTCGGCCCCAGCCGCCCGGCAGCATCGGCATCCGCGGCTCGGTGTCGAGCCCGTCGCCGGCGAGCACGGTGATCCCCGCCGCCCGGCGGCGCACATCGGTTGCCGTGCCGGCGAAGCCCAGCGCGCCGGCACCGGAGTCCGAGGCGCCCGTTGCGCTCGGTGGCCGGCCCCAGTCCGGGGTCACCCCGATGTTCATGTCCATGTACTCGTCGCCGAACCCGTGCTGTTGAGCGCGCTGGCGCCGACGGCGCTTCTGGGCGTGCTGTAGCGCCGCCGCTTCGCCGGGGGTCCCTTGGCTCTCGGTGGCCTCCTCCTCGGCGCCGCGGGATCGGCGGGCGCCGCCGGCCTGCCTGGCTGACGACGAGGCGCTGCTCACCAGATACAGACACGAAGTCGGTCCGAAGCCGACCCCCGGCCCACCGCCGGCCGCTCCGCCGCCGGCTGGCATCCCGCCGCTCGCGGCACTGGGCGCAGTGCTGCCGGCCGACGAGATCGGATCCGCGCACGCGCACACCTCCGAGCCGACCGGCACGACGGTGCCCACGGAGACCGGGGCGGCGGCGGCGCCCGTTACCGGCAGCACCGGAGCCGGATCGAGCACCGGGTTCGCACCAGCGGCGCCGATCGCGCCCAGCGCACCGAGCCCGGCGGCAGCGGCGAGGGCGGGTACCGCCGCCATGACGATCGGGATCGCCAGCTGCACCGCAATCTGTCCTATCGGCCACAACAGCATCAGCGTGTGGAAGGTGGTCCATCCCAGGGCCGCGGCCAGAACCGGGGACATCCCCGGGATCTGCGCCAGCATCTGGCCCACCGCGCTGGCAAACGGAAACGCCTCGATCGGATATCCGTTGACACCCAATTGCCCCCACAGCCACTTGGCGATCGGGTCCGCAAAGCCCATGTTGAACTGCGTGAGCCAGTCGGCGACTTGTTGATCCCAGCCCGGACTGGCGGCGGCCTCACCTGCCGGGGCCACGATCGGCGGCGCGGGTGCCGCGACCGGGACCGACGCCAGCGCCGACCCGGCGACCCCCTGATAGACCGTCATCATCTCCGCGGCCTGAATCCACATCCGGACGTAGTCGGCTTCGTTCAGCGCGATCGGGATGGTGTTGACCCCGAAGAAGTTCGTTGCGATCAGTGTGGCGTGGACCGCGTGGTTGGCGGCCAGTTCGGCCATCGTGGGCATCCCGGCCAGCGCGGCGGTGTAGGCCGCGGCCGCCGTCTGGTGCAGCGCGGCCGCCGCGGTGCTCTTGGCGGCGCTGTCGGTCAGCCAGCTCAGATAGGGCCCGTGTGCGGCCGCGTACTGCTGGGCGCTGGGCCCCTGCCAGGCGCCGGTCTGCACTCCGGCGAGCACCGCGTCGAGTTCGGCGGCCACCTCGGCGTACTCGGCGCTCATCACCGACCAGGCCGACGCGGCTTCCAGCAGTGGACCGGGTCCGGGTCCGGCGCTCAACAGCGTTGAGTGCACCTCCGGCGGCGACGCCAGCCAGACCGGTGCGGTCATCAAACGCACCTCCTTCGGGGATCTCCGGCGAACTCGCGATCTTGCTCGGTCAACCAGTGGTCGCCTGATCGACCGGTTTGGTTCCCGCACGACGAACCTTTGTTTCCCAGCGCCGAATGAGCGACGATGTCGGCATGCGGTGCGAGGTGGTGCGCGAAACCCTGTCGGCGCTGCTCGACGGCGAGCAGCAGGAGCTGCCCGCGCAGCAGGTCGACGCGCATCTGGCATCCTGCCGCAGCTGCCGGCGCTGGCTGGTCGGCGCCGCCGCGCAGGCCCGCAGGCTGACCGTGATCGACAACGGCACCGATGCCACAGGCGGCCCTGACCTGGCCGCACAGATCCTGGCGGCCGCCGGGGTGACATCGGTCACCGGCGAGGTCATCTCCGGCAACCGCTGGTCGCGCTGGGGTTACCGGCGGCTGGCGCTGATCGCGGTCGGGGTGTTCCAGGTGGCTATGGCGCTGGCGCAGATCGTCGGGGTGGACTTCGGCATGGTGTCGGCGCACGGTCACGGGGCCGCCACCGGTGCACATTTGCTGCACGAATCCACCGCATGGCTCTTGGCGCTCGGCGGGGCGATGATCGCCGCCGGCGTCTGGCCGGGCGTGGCAGCGGGTGTCGCCGCGATCGCCGGGGTGTATGCGCTGGCGCTGACCGGATACGTGGCCATCGACGCCTACCACGGCCAGGTGACTGCCGCGCGGATCGCCAGTCATCTTCCCGTCCTGGCCGGCCTGCTTTTCGCTTTGCTGGTGATGCGCGAGCGGACTGGTGGTGCCGGCTCGCGGGCGGCTGCCCCAGCTGCCGACGGTGCCCTACCGCCCGCGGAGGACGGCCGTCCGGGGCAGCGTCGGCGTCGCCGCCATCTGCGGTCCGTCAACCGTTCGAACGGCCCTACGACCATGCGTCGTAGGAGCGGTAGGACGTCGGGTCTAGGGTGGGTGTTCATGGCGGGAGCTGACCGGGGCGCTGGCGACGCTGACGATGCGGTCACCGCGCTTGCCCTTGCTGCCGCTGACGGAGACGCCCGGGCTTTGGAGGCGTTCATCAAGGCCACCCAGCACGATGTCTGGCGGTTCGTGGCCTACCTGTTCGACGGTGTCAGCGCCGACGACCTGACTCAGGAGACCTTCCTGCGGGCGATCGGCGCGATCCCGCGGTTCTCCGGGCGTTCCAGCGCCAGGACCTGGTTACTGGCCATCGCGCGCCGGGTGGTCGCCGATCACATTCGCTACCTGCGGTCGCGTCCACGCACCGCCCCCGGTGCCGACCCCGAGCTGTTGCTCAACCGCGAACGCCCCAGCCGTGGCTTCGAGGACGTTGTCGAAGTGACCACCCTGATCGCAGGCCTCTCCACCGAGCAGCGCGAGGCACTGCTGCTGACTCAGCTGTTCGGCCTGTCCTATCGCGACGCCGCCGCGGTGTGCGGCTGCCCGGTGGGCACCATCCGCTCGCGGGTCGCCCGCGCCCGTGACGCGCTGCTCGCCGATCCGGAACGCGACGAGCTGACCGGTTAGCCGGCGGTTCAGCCGAATCCGCCCTGGCAGGACGAATTTTTCCGGAATTGTTCCTGTGTCGGGGCCCGGTGAAGGCAGTCAATGACGCCGCGGTCATGGAACGATGGACACGAACAGGGCTTCGAGGTTGGGGAGAAGGGTGTCGGCGCTTCGTTGGCTGCGGACCACCGCCGTCGTGGCTGCGACGGCCGTGCTGCTGGCTTCCAGTTGCAGTTGGCAGCTCGGTAACCCCATCCCGCAGGGCGTGCCGCCACCGCCCGGGGACCCGGTGCCGGCGGTGAACACCGAGCTGGTGGCCGGCCGTCCGGCCGACCAGCTGTACCACTGGGCCGCTGAGCGGGCCGCGGTGCTCGACGTCCCGGTCACCGCGCTGGAGGCCTACGCGTATGCCGCGCGGGTCGCGGAGGTGGAGAACCCCAATTGCCACCTGGGCTGGACCACGCTGGCCGCGATCGGCCAGATCGAGAGTCATCACGGCCGTTACAACCACGCCACGGTGGCCCGCAACGGCGACGTGCGGCCCAAGATCCGGGGCGTGCGGCTCGACGGGTCCGGCGGCACGCTGCACATCGTCGAGAACATGCAGCCGGACCTGGCCGACGATGACGGCGTGGTCCGCGCGATGGGCCCGATGCAGTTCATTCCAGAGACCTGGCGGCTCTACGGCGTCGACGCCAATAACGACGGCATCGTCAGTCCGGACAACATCGACGACGCCGCGCTGTCCGCGGCGGGCTACCTGTGCTGGCGCGGCAAGGATCTGGCCACCGCCAAGGGCTGGATGACGGCGCTGATGGCCTACAACGATTCGGAGATCTACGCTCGCGCGGTCCGGGACTGGGCCGCCGCGTACGCGGCGGGCCGCCCGCTGTGACATGTCTGCTACCGAGCACGGTTAGGCTCCCCATTAGCCAACAGGCCGGACCATGCCAATCAGGGCCGGCAAAACCCAGCTCAAGGAGAAGTCAGTGCCCATCATCCAGCAGGTAGGCGCCCGCGAGATCCTCGATTCCCGCGGCAACCCCACGGTCGAGGTCGAGGTCGCGCTGGAGGACGGGACGTTCGCCCGGGCAGCGGTGCCCTCGGGAGCCTCCACCGGTGAGCACGAGGCCGTCGAGCTTCGTGACGGCGGCACCCGGTACGGCGGCAAGGGTGTGCAGAAGGCGGTCAACGCGGTACTGGACCAGATCGCACCCGCCGTCATCGGGATCAGCGCCGACGACCAGCGACTGGTGGACCAGGCGCTGGTGGACCTCGACGGCACCCCGGACAAGTCCAGGCTGGGCGCCAACGCCATGCTCGGGGTGTCGCTGGCGGTGGCCAAGGCCGCCGCGGACTCCGCGGCGCTGCCGCTGTACCGCTACCTCGGTGGTCCCAACGCCCACATCCTGCCGGTGCCGATGATGAACATCGTCAACGGTGGCGCGCACGCCGACACCGGTGTCGACGTCCAGGAGTTCATGGTCGCCCCGATCGGTGCCCCCAGCTTCGCCGAGGCACTGCGCTGGGGCGCCGAGGTCTACCACTCCTTGAAGGCGGTACTCAAGAAGCAGGGGCTGTCCACCGGGTTGGGTGACGAGGGCGGTTTCGCTCCCGACGTCGCCGGAACCACCGCGGCACTGGACCTGATCAGCTCGGCGATCGAGTCCACCGGCCTCAAGCTGGGCACCGATGTGGCGCTGGCACTCGACGTCGCGGCCACCGAGTTCTACACGGACGGCACCGGGTACGCGTTCGAGAAGCAGACCCGTACCGCCGCCCAGCTGACCGAGTTCTACGCCAAGCTGCTCGACTCCTATCCGCTGGTCTCCATCGAAGACCCGCTGTCCGAGGACGATTGGGACGGCTGGGTGGCGCTGACCAACGAGATCGGGGACCGGGTGCAGATCGTCGGCGACGACCTGTTCGTCACCAACCCCGAACGCCTCGAGGAAGGCATCGAGCGGGGCGCGGCGAACGCGCTGCTGGTCAAGGTCAACCAGATCGGCACGCTGACCGAAACCCTGGACGCCGTCACGCTGGCACACCACAGCGGCTACCGCACCATGATGAGCCACCGCAGCGGCGAGACCGAGGACACCACCATCGCCGACCTCGCGGTGGCCGTGAGCAGTGGCCAGATCAAGACCGGTGCGCCGGCCCGCAGTGAGCGGGTGGCCAAGTACAACCAGCTGCTGCGCATCGAGGAGGAACTCGGCGACGCGGCCCGCTACGCGGGTGAGCTGGCGTTCCCCCGCTACGCGCCGGAGAGCAAATAGCCCGTCGGGGCGGCTGTCATGTCCGATCCGAAACGGCCCGAAAAGCGGCGCGCTGCGACGTCGCGGCCGGGCCGGGCCGGTGAGACGGGACGTGCGCGCCCACGCCACTCACCGGTGGCTCGCCGTGGGCCGGGCACCTCGCGCACCCCACCGGAGTCACCGGCCCAGCCCGTCAAACAGTCCGTCTCGGCGGCCGCGGACCAGCGCTTGGAGCTGCGGGTCGGTTTCACCGCGCGACGTGCGGTCATCCTGGCCGCGGTGATGTGCGTGCTCACGTTGACCCTCGCCGGACCGGTCCGCACCTTCTTCGCCCAGCACGCGGAGATGAAGCAGCAGTCCCAGCTGGAAGCGACCCTGCGCGGCCAAATCGCCGACCTGCAGCAGCAGAAGACCAACATGGACGATCCGGCGCACATCCGGGCCCAGGCCAGAGAGCGGCTCGGCTTCGTCATGCCCGGCGAGATTCCCTATCAGGTCCAACTGCCCGCCCCGGTGGAGGTGCCGGGAGAGCCGGGCGCCGAACCGGGCGTGATCGGGCCCAGCGGTGATCCCTGGTACACCTCGCTGTGGCACACCATCGCCGACGCTCCGCATCCGCCGCCCGCCCCGGAGCTGCCCCCGGGCCCTCCCGGTCTTCCCGCCCCGCCCGTCCCCCCCGTCCCGGTTGTACCCGGTGGTTGACCCCGCCGACCTGGAGGCGGTGGGCCGGCAACTGGGCCGAGAGCCGCGCGGCGTCCTGGAGATCTCCTACCGGTGTCCCAACGGCGAGCCCGCCGTGGTGAAGACGGCGCCGAAACTGCCTGACGGAACACCGTTTCCGACCCTCTACTACCTGACCCACCCGGCGCTGACCGCCGCGGCGAGCCGGCTGGAGTCCTCGGGTCTGATGGCCGACATGACCGACCGGTTGCACCATGACCCCGAACTTGCCGCCCGCTACCGGGCCGCCCATGACTCCTTTCTCGCCGAACGGGATGCGATCGAACCGCTGGGGACCACGTTCTCCGGCGGCGGAATGCCCGATCGGGTGAAATGCCTGCATGTGGTGATCGCGCACGCGCTGGCCAAGGGGCGCGGGGTCAACCCGTTCGGCGACGAGGCCTTGGCGATCCTGGCCGCCGAGCCGGCGATGGCCGCAATCCTGGTACCGGAGGAGTGGACGTGAATCGTGTCGCCGGAATCGACTGCGGCACCAACTCGATTCGGCTGCTGATCGCCGACGTCGTCGAGGGTCGCCTGCGCGATGTGCACCGCGAGATGCGGGTGGTGCGGCTGGGCGAAGGCGTAGACGCCACCGGCCAGTTCAGCCCTGATGCGCTGGAAGGCACCCGGGCGGCCCTCGCCGATTACGCCGGATTGTTGGTTGCACACGGTGTTTCGCGGGTGCGGATGGTGGCGACCTCGGCAACCCGTGATGCGGCGAACCGGGACGTGTTCTTCGCGATGACGGCGCAGGTGTTGGGCGCCGCCGTTCCCGGAGCAGTCGCCGAGGTGATCACCGGTCACGAGGAGGCGGAACTGTCCTTCCGTGGCGCGGTGGGCGAATTGTCCACTGCCGACGGGCCGTTCGTGGTCGTCGACCTGGGCGGCGGTTCCACCGAAGTGGTGCTGGGAGACTCGGCCGCCGGGGTGTCGGCCAGCTACTCGGCCGACATCGGCTGTGTCCGATTGACCGAACGCTGCCTGCATTCCGACCCGCCGACCGCCGACGAGGTCAGTGCCGCCCGCAATGTCGCCGGCGAGCTGATCGGGCAAGCGCTGCAAGCGGTTCCGGTTCAGCACGCCAAGACCTGCGTGGGGGTGGCGGGCACCATGACGACACTGTCGGCGCTGGCTCACGGCCTGACCGAATACGACCCGGGAGTCATTCACCTGTCCCGGGTCGGCCTGCCGGAACTGCTGGCGGTCTGCGATCAGTTGATCGGGATGACCCGGGAGCAACGGGCCGCGCTGGGGCCGATGCACCCGGGTCGCGTCGACGTGATCGGCGGCGGGGCGATAGTGGTGCAGGAACTCGCCCACGCCTTAGCCGACCGCGCCGGCATCCACGAGCTGGTGGTCAGCGAGCACGACATCCTGGACGGAATCGCGCTCTCGATCACCGACGCTTAGCAGATCACTTCTTCCAGACGACCTTGTCGTGGCCGCCGGCGTCCCGGTAGACGACGCTGTCCGGCGTGGTGCCGCTCTTGACGTCGAAGTAGATCCGCCCGCTGGTCTCGCTGCCTTGGGCGATCGGCCCGTTGGGCAGCCCGTCGACCTCATTGCCCTTCATCACCGCGAACGTCGAACTGTTGACGGCGCGCGCGTTGAAGTCAGCGATATTCGGGGTGGGAGAACCACTTACCGCCTCGGCAGTCACGTCGGAGTACCAGACTCCGTCGTTGTGACCGCTGGGTTGCAGGTTTTGGACGGTGTAGTCGATGGCCCCGCCTTGGCTTTGAATCTCCTGCGTTTGGCCGAACCCGACGACTGTGGGGTCCGCAGAAGCCGGCGCCACGGTCAGCATTCCTGCCGTCGCGAGGCCGGCCGCTGTCACCGCCGTCTTCTTGGCGATCTGGGAGAACATCACGGCAAAACTCCTTCCGTTAGGTCTGAAAGGAGATATCCGCGTGGGCGGATTTCAAACCTCGAAGCGGTAACCCATGCCCGCTTCGGTCAGCAGATGCTTGGGGTTCGACGGATCGTCTTCGAGTTTGCGCCGCAATTGCGCCAGATAGACCCGCAGATACTGGGTCTCCTTCGCGTAGGCCGGACCCCACACCTGGGTGAGCAGCTCATCGCGGCCGACCAGCTTGCCCCGGTTACGCACCAACATCTCCAACATGCCCCACTCGGTGGGGGTCAGGTGCACCTCGCAGGAGTTCTTGGTGACCTTCTTGGCGGCCAGGTCAACGGTGAACGAAGCGGTTTCGACTATCGGCTGGTCGATCTCGGCGGTGGCGGTGTTACGCCGGGCGGCGGCCCGCAGCCGAGCCAGGAACTCGTCCATCCCGAACGGTTTGGTCACGTAATCGTCGGCCCCGGCGTCGAGTGCCTCGACCTTGTCGGCGGAGTCGGTACGGGCGGACAGCACGATCACCGGCACCGTCAACCAGCCGCGCAGCCCGGCCAGCACCTCGATGCCGGAGATGTCTGGCAGCCCCAGGTCGAGGATCACCACGTCCGGGCGCTGTTCGGCGGCGGCCCGCAGCGCCCCGGCGCCGGTCGCCGCGGTGACGACCTCGTAGCCGCGCACCGACAGGTTGATCTTCAGCGCGCGCAGAATCTGCGGTTCGTCATCGACGACCAGGACACGTGTGCTCATCAGGTTTCTCCTGCCGGTGCCGCCAGGTCCACCACCATGGTCAACCCGCCCCCCGGTGTCTCCGTCGCCGAGACGGTGCCCCCCATCGCCTCCACGAAACCCCGCGCCACCGACAGTCCCAGGCCCACCCCGCTGGTGTTGTCCCGGTCGCCGAGTCGCTGAAACGGATCGAACGCGTGCAGTTCGCCACCGCGCGGCAGCCCGCGGCCCTCGTCGGCGACATTGATCAGCACCCGTTCGCCGATCTGGCTCGCCGTCACCCGGACCACGCTGTCCGAGGCGTAGCGCAGCGCGTTGTCGATCACGTTGGCCAGCACGCGTTCCAGCAGGCCGGCATCGGCCATCGCCACCGTCGGACCCACCTCGACCTTCACCTGGTCTAGGCCGCCACGACCGAAAGTGTTGCTGCGCTTGCCGATACCGATCAGGGCGCGCTGCACCACCTCCTCCAGATACACCTTGGTCAGCGCGGGCCGGATCACCCCGGCGGCAAGTCGGGAGGAATCGAGCAGATTGCCCACCAGGTCGGTGAGCTGATCGATCGACTCTTCGACGGTGGCCAGCAGTTCCGCGGTGTCGTCGGGTGAGAAGGCGACGTCGTCGGCGCGCAGGCTCGACACTGCCGCTTTGGCCGCCGCCAAGGGGGTGCGCAGGTCATGGCTGACCGCCGACAGCAGGGATCGGCGTAGTTCGTCGGTCCGCATCACCGCATCGGCCCGGTCGGCCTCGGCGGTCAACTCCTCCTGGCGGACCAGTCCGGCCGCCTGACGTGCCACCACCGACAGCACCCGTCGGTCGCGGGAGGCCAACTGTCGGCCGACCATCAACATCCAGAACTCGTCGTCGCCGACGTCGATCGAGGTGTCCGCGAGATCCACCGAGGTGCAGGGCTGCTCACCGACCGAGGCGACCACCTCGGGCTTCGCAGATCCGGCCGGGACGCGGACCAGGCTCACGGCTCGCTGTGCGTACGTCTCCCGGACCCGATCCAGCAGCGTGTCCAGGTCCGCTCCGCGCAGCACCGACCCGGCGAACAGCGTCATCAGCTCGGCTTCGCGCGAGGCGCGGCCGGCTTCCCGGGTCCGCTTGGCCGCGCCGTCGACCAGCGCCGCCACCGCGACGGCCACCAGCAGCAGCACGACTTCGGTCACCGCGGCGTCGGTTTCGGCAATGGTGAAGTCGCGGCGCGGCGCGAGCAGAAAATAGTTCAGCAATACCCCGGACAGCAACGCCGAGAGCACCGCCGGAGCGATACCGCCGAGCAGGGCCACCAGTAGCACCCCGACGACGAACAGCGCACTCTGGCCGGTGTCGAGGTAGTGGTCCAGCAGCCCCACCACGATCGCGCAGATTGCGATCGGGACGGCGATTGCGGCCAGCCAGGACACCGCCCGTCGTTCCGGAGGCGAGATCGACAGTGTCCGGAAATTGGGCTTGGCGTCTTCGTCGGTGACGATGTGGACATCGATGTCGCCGGATTGCTGGACCACCGCAGCGCCGACGCCCTCGTCGAGGATGCGTGCCCAGCGGGAACGCCGCGAACTGCCGATCACCAGTTGGGTGGCGTTGACGTCCCGGGCGAAGTCCAACAGCGCGGCCGGCACGTCATCGCCGATCACGGTATGCAGGGAGGCGCCCAGACTGATCGCCAGCTGGCGGAGCTTGCCCACCCACGGGGCCGGCGCACCGGAGAGGCCGTCGCCGCCCAGGACATGCAGCACCAGCAGTTCGCCACCGGCCTTCGACGCGATCCGGGAGGCTCGGCGCACCAGGGTCTCGGACTCCGGGCCACCGGTCACCGCGGCGACGATGCGTTCCCGTGCCTCCCACGTCTCGGTGATCTTCTTGTCGGCGCGGTACTTCGTCAGCGCCGCGTCGACCTGTCCGGCCAGCCACAGCAGCGCCAATTCCCGTAGGGCGGTGAGCGTCTCGCCGCGGAAGTAATTGGCCAGCGCCGCATCGACCTTCTCGGGCGGATAGACGTTGCCATGGGAGAGCCTGCGGCGCAACGCCTCCGGCGCGACGTCGATGAGTTCGATCTGAGCCGCCTGACGCACGACTGCATCGGGGACGGTGTCGTGTTGGATGGTTCCGGTGATTTTGGCGACGACGTCGCTGAGACTTGCCAGTTGCTGCACGTTGACAGTGGAGATCACCGTGATGCCGGCGTCGAGCAACTCCTCGATGTCCTGCCAGCGCTTCGGATTAGGGCTGCCGGCCGGATTCGTGTGCGCCAGATCATCGACCACGACCACCTGCGGGCGTCGTTCGAGCACCGCGGTGACGTCGAGTTCGCCGCCGAGGGTACCGACAGTCTCTATACCCTGGAGCAGCTCCGCCGTCTTGCTACGGCCGTGAGTCTCGACGGCGGCGGCGACCACATCGGTGCCGCGCTCGGCCCGGCGGTGGGCTTCGCCGAGCATCGCATAGGTCTTGCCGACCCCTGGCGAGGCACCGAGGTAGATGCGGAGTTCGCCTCGTGGCTCTCCAGGCTGCCTCACGACGCTCACCAGACCATCATCCCGGCAACCGCGGCCATCAGCCAGCAGCGACGGGCCGCGCCATCACGGTTGGTTTGAATCCGTAGCGCGGATCGCTGAAACCGCGGCCGCTGCGCGCTGCGGCCGCCCCGGCGGTACCCATTCCGGCGGGAACCGCCGCCATCGATTGGCCTTCCTCGACCGCACCGGGGATCCATTCGGAGGTGATCAGTGGTGCCGCACCGGCCTCCGGGGGCAGTGCCCCCGGCCAGGTCGACGGCACGGACAGCCCACCGACCGGGGCCGCCTGGGCCATGCCGGCCAGCACCGGCGCCGACCCGGCTGCTGCAGCACCGGAGACGGCCGGGCCACCCGGGCCATCGACCGAATCCACCAGCATCGCGCCACTGGCACCATTGACGCCGGGTGAGGCGATGGCGATGGCGCTGGCGATGCCGGCGAACAGATGCCAAGACCCGGCGGTCACGCCGTAGGTGCTGTAGGTCTGAATGGCGTTCCAGATCCCGATGTTCTGCGTGGAATTGATGAAATTCGACAGGAAATCACCGGCCTGCGCCGGGCCTGCCGCTGCGCTCAGCGGCGCGGCGAGGGTTTGCACAGTGTTGGGCAGCCCGGAAACCAGCTGCGACAACCCGCTCTGTGTGCTGCCGGCCGCCGCCTGGCCGACCGCGGCCGCCTGACCCGCCGTACCGAGCGGGTTGCTGACCGGGGTGGGTGACGACAGTGGCTGCAAGGTTCCGGCGGTCGCCGAGGAGGCCGCATAGCCGTACATGGCGATGGCGTCCTGTGCCCACATTTCGGCGTAATGGGCTTCGGTGGCGGCGATCGCCGGAGTGTTGATGCCCAGGAAGTTCGAGGCGACCAGGGCGGTCAGTTGCGCCCGGTTGGCGGCGATCACCGGAGGCGGCACCATCATCGCGAACGCCGCTTCGAAGGCGGCGGCCGACGCGGTTGCCTGCGCGGCCGCTTGCTCGGCGGCGGCCGCAGTGGTGTTGAGCCAGTTGATGTATGGCGTCACGGCGGCGGCCATCGACGCCGAGGCCGGTCCCTGCCACTCCTCACCGGTCAGCGCCGCGATCGCCGACTGGTAGGACGTCGCGGTCGTCGTAAGCTCCGCGCCGAGGCCGTTCCACGTCGCCGCTGCCGCCATCATCGGTGCCGCTCCGGCACCGGCGTACATCCGGCCGGAGTTGATCTCCGGGGGTAAAGCGCCAAAGTCCATGTTCGTCAATTTCCGATCGCTGGTAATCGATTGTCTGCCGTCAGCCCACCGGCGGGCGGGGCATCACCTTCGGCTTGATGCCATAGCGCAACCGGCCGCGACTGCCCTGGTCGCTGGACGACGCGGGCATTCCGGCGGGCACGGCACCCATAGCGGCGCGAGGCGCGGCGGCGGCGGTGCCTGTGCCGGCGAGTGCTGCCGGTGTGGTCCCCGTCGGGGCGGCTTCGCCGGCCCAGGCCGGTGGCACCGGCGTGCCGAGAGTTCGCGCCGCCGCCTGGCCCGCGGTCGCTGAAACCGGTGCTGCCGCGGCGACCGGCGTGCTCTGGCTGGCCAGACCCGCCGAGGGCGACGTCAGGGATTCGGGTGCGACACGGTGAACCACCCCGGACGGGGCGGTGATGTAACCCTTGCCCAACCCGGTGAACTCCGAGGCGGCCGAGCCGATCGTGCCGCCCTGCATGGCGGCCAGGATGGCGGAGTTGCTGGCGATGCCGCCCAGCCCGAACGTCGGGTCGGCGGCTCCCGTGCCGGCAGCTGCCAGACTCGTGGCGGTGCCCAAACCGGCCGTCGAGGTGGCCGCCGCGGAGTTGGCCGTTTCGGTGCTGCCGTAGGAGTCGGCGCTGGTGCGCAGGGTGTTGACGAACATTTCCTGGATCACCGCGGCCTGCGCGCTGATCTGCTGGTAGAGCTGTCCGTAGGCGGCGAACTGGGTGGCCTGTAGAACCGAGACCTCGTCTGCGCCCGCCGGGGCGATTCCGGTGGTGGGTGCGGCCGCCGCGGCGTTCTGCGCCGTCATCGCCGATCCGATCGCTTGCAGGTTGCTGGCGGTTGCCGCCATCGCCTCGGGATGGGTGGTCACGAACGACATGACTTCTCCTGGTGGGAAACGGGCGGCCTTCGGCCGAGTGCAGGGTCCACTGTTTCCGCCCGAACGGCGGATAGCGGAGGTCGTTTACGGGTTCTTAACGCCCCTGCCAGGATTATTGACGGTTTATTCGCACAGGAACTTCACAGCGATTCGACGGCCCAAATCCGGCCCAAAAGGGCTCCGCAGCTGTATCGGTGCTGGTCATGGTGTTGCCGGCCGTCTGCACCGGCTGGCCGTGAGCGTTGGCCTGCCGGTAGCTGACCTGGAAGTTTCTTCCGAGTTGGGTGGTGAATTCCTGGCAGGCCATCGGCACGTGCCGGCCACGAGGTCCACCGTGCCGCAACGGTGCCCGGTTAGCAGTGACCCTTGCGCGCTCGTAACGGCGCCGGATCGAACCTTGATGAGTCCTTGACGTCCAGGGAAGACAAAACAACCGGCGCAGCCCCCTCCGCTGCGCCGGTCTGCTTTGTCAGGGCTTGATCAGGCCCAGCTGGAGCCCACGGAGGCGTCGGTGTTGGCCATGTTGTTGCCGGCGGTCTGCACCTTCTGACCATGAGCATTGGCCTGCTCATAGATCACCGCGAAGTTGCGGCCCAACTGCGCCACGAACTCCTGGCAGGCCACCGAACCGGCACCACCCCAGAAGTCCCCGGCAGCCAGCACGTCGTGCACGATCGCCTGGTGCTCGGCCTCCAACGAGGCAGCCTGGGCACGGATCAACGCACCGTGGGCATCCACATCACCGAACTGATAGTTGATCGACATCGGTCAAAGCTCCTTCTAGCTCGACAAGATCTGCTGCGAGGCAGCTTCTTGGCTCTCGTAGTGGTTGGCGTCGCGGATCAGACCATCGCGCACCCCGTGCAGCATGTTCACGATGTTGCGAAACGCCGTCTGCATCTGACCCATGGTGTCCATCGAGGTCCGCTCGGCCAGACCACCCCAGCCCGCACCCGAGATGTTGGTCGAGGACGCCCACATCCGCCGGGCCTCATCCTCCACCGTCTGCGCGTGCACATCGAAACGACCCGCCATGAGGCGCATCGCGTCCGGATCGGTCATAAAACGTGTAGTCATTGCTGTATCTCCTTACCTGAAGTCCGTTGCCGTAGTGAGAATTTGGTCTTACCCGGCGACCACGGGCCGGGCCATCACGGTTGGCTTGAAGCCGTATCGCGGCGTGCTGAGGCCGAAGCCACCCCGGTCGGCGCCGAGCGGCATTCCGCCGGGCATGGCGGCCATCGTTTCGACGTCCTCAGGGGCGGCCGACCAGCTGCTGGCCTGCAACGCGCCGCTGGTGGCGGCGGAGGCCTCCGGTGCGGCCGCGGCCCACGTCGGCGGAGTGGACAACTCCCCGACCAGGGTCGCCTGGCCGACGCCCGCCGATATCGCCGGCGTGGTGGAGCTCGCTGTGAACGCACCGGCTGCGCCCGCCGCGCCACCGCCCAGCTCGCCCAGGCTGCTCAACGGGCCACCGGGGGCCAGCAGGGCACCGATGCCGGCACCTGCTGAACCACCGCCCAAGGCGTTGAAACCGCTACCGGAGAAGAAGGTGGTCATGGTCGGGATCAAACTCGCCGGGGTGAAGGCCGCGGATGTTCCCACGAAGCTCATCCCGCCGTTGAGCGGGTAGGTCAGCAGTGAAACCACCCCGTTGATCGACGCGTTCCTACCGATGGCCTCGATGAGTCCGGCGAGCGTAGATGGGGGCAGGCCCGCATCAGCAGGTCCCGGCGAGGTCAGTGTCTGTAGTGCATTCGGCAGCGACGAGATGGCCTGCGCCGTCTGCGCGGTGTTGCCGGCGGCCGTCGTGCTGGCCTGACTGACCGCGGCAGCCTGGTTGGCCGTTCCATCCGGATTCGTGGTCGGGTTGGGCTCGGTGAACGGTGTCACCTTGGTGGCCGCCGCCGAGGAGCCGGCGTAGCTGTACATGACGTTGGCGGCTTGCGCCCACATCTGCAGATACTGAGCGTCGCTGGCCATGATCGCGGCGGAGTTCTGTCCGACGACGTTCGTGGCCACCAGTTGCTTCTGTTGTGCGCGGTTGGCGGCGATCACCGCCGGGGGAGGGGTGGCCGCGTGGGCCGCCTCGAATGCGGCCGCTGCGGCCGTGGCCTGGGTGGCCGCCTGCTCGGCCTTTGCCGCGGTGTCGGCCATCCACGTCAGATAGGGCTGGGTGGCCGCGGTCATCGACGCCGACGCCGGGCCCATCCACTGTTCGTCGACGAGTTGGGTGATCGTAGTTTCGCAGGACGTCAAAGCCGAGGAGATCTCCGCGGCCAGCCCGCGCCACGCCGACGCCACCGTCATCATCGGCGTCGAGCCGGGACCGGCGTACAGCCGCCCCGAGTTGACCTCCGGCGAAAGGACCGCGTAGTCGATCATCGTTGCTCCTCGCGGGCCTCGAGCGCTCCGGTGAAGTGCGAAGCCATGGCTCCTCCTGCGTTGCGAAAAGATGTGGGCGGCATCATGATTCAGACAACCATGTGTTTCGGCATGAATTTCGGCCTGAACCCGTAACGCGGAGTGCCATAGTTCATGCCCTGTCGGCCGGCACCGGTGGGAATCGGTGGAGGCACGGAGGCCATGTTGTTGTGGGTTTCCGCGGGCACCGCCCACCCGCCGGGCTGCGCGGTAAGAGCCGCGGCGCCGGTCGGAGTGGCTGCCGCCCAGCTCGCCGGCGCGGAGAACGATGTCCCGACCAGCGAGGCCTGGCCCAAGCCCGCGCTAACCGTCGGGGTGACCGCACTTACCCCGAATGCGCTGCTGATCCCCCCGCCGAGCGCGCCCAGGGCGCCCAGGGCACCACCGGGACTCAACGCCGCACCCAGGCCGCCTCCGAGGGCGCTCCCGGTGGCGCTGGTCAACCCCCCACCGGTCATGTAACCGATGAGGCTCGGCAGCAGTGCCGACGGGATGAACGCCGCGCCTGTCCCCATGGTGTTGAACAGGTTGTACAGCGGGGTCCCCACCAAGTATCCGGCGCCGTTCAACGGGTCGTTGTAGAGGAACTGGATGATGGGCGTGATCCAGTCGGTCGAGGCCGTTGACCCGGTGGCGACTCCCGGCGAGGACATGCTCTGGAGTGCGTTCGGCAGTGACGAGATCATCTGCGCCGTCTGCGCGGTGTTGTTGGCGGTGCTGCTGCCGGCCTGGGCGACCGCGGCGGCCTGGGCACTTTGGCCGGCCGGGTTGGTGGTCTGGGCGGGTTCGCTGAACGGGGTCACCTGCGAGGCGACGGCGGAACCGCTGGCGTAGCCGTACATCGCGGCGGCGTCCTGGGCCCACATCTCGGCGTACAGCGCATCGAGGGCCGCGATCGCCGGGGTGTTGATGCCCAGGATGTTGGTCGAGACCAACGCCGACTGTTGCACCCGGTTGGTCGTGACCGCCGCCGGGGGCACCGTGGCTGCGCGAGCCGTCTCGAACGCGGCCGCGGCGGCGCTTGCCTTGGAGGCGGCCTGCTCGGCCTGCGCGGCGGTCGTGTTCATCCAGGCGATGTAGGGGGTTGCCGCGGCGGACATCGACGCCGATCCCGGGCCGAGCCATTCCTCACCGGACAGTTGTGAAATCACCGTCTCATACGAGTGCGCGGCCGACGACAGTTCGGCGGCCATCGTGCGCCAAGCCGAGGCGGCGGACATCATCGGCGTCGACCCCGGGCCGGTGTACATGCGCCCGGAGTTGATCTCGGGGGGCAGGGCTCCGTAATCCAGCATGGGTTCCGCCTAACCGGCCGCGACGGCGTTGGCGGCTTCGGTGGCCGCATACGACTCGGCACTGCCGTTCAGCGTGGCCACGAACATCTCGTGAATGGCCGCGGCCTGCGCGGCAACCGACTGGTACAGGCTGGCGTGCGCGGCGAACTGCATGGCGGTCAGCGCCGAGACCTCGTCGGCGGCCGCGGGAACGACACCGGTGGTCGGCGCGGAAGCGGCGGCGTTCTGGGCATTGAGCGCCGAACCGATCGTCTGCAGGTTGCCGGCGGCAGCCGCCAGGGCCTCCGGCTGCGTAGTCACGAAAGACATTTGGGTTTCTCCTCACGGAACGGATGGTTGTCGGTTCCTGGGACCACGGTCCCGTATCGCTGGGTGATTGTGAAAGCTGGTTAACCGCTTCTTAACCCGGTGCGCGAACTTTTTACGAGGGCCTCCGGCGTGCCCGCCCGGGAGGCATGACGGGCGTCACACCGAACTGTTCTCCTGCAGCTGGTGCCTCCGGGAACCAAAAGCCGTGCATGGCGGTGTTTGGCGACCACCAAAGCCCCTTCGATGCGCAACCCGAAGTGGCTCAAGTCACAAGTGATCCACAATGTGCGGTGGAGGCCATTTCGGCCGCCGGGTACTGATCGTCAAATGTGTTGCCGGACAATGCATTCAGTGGGTAAAAACCGAATTGGCCGGGTCGCCCAACCCGGGTGTGGACGACTGCGTGAGGCCTCGGTAACGCGGATTTAACATATCGATCCGGGGGAGTAAACGGTCCGTAACATGCATTTAACGAACGCTCAGCACACTACGAGCCATGAAACGGTTTCTGCTGATAGCGGGCGTTACCGCCATGGTTGGTCTGGCGGCGCCGGCGCACGCCGACCCGGTCGGCAGCGACGCTGCTTTCCTGACCGCGCTGTCCGGGGCCGGCTTGAGCCACCGAGGCTCTGACCAGGTGGCGATCTCCGCCGGTCACTCCGTGTGCCAGCTCATGGATGGCGGCCTGAGCCCGATGGACACCGTGGTCGCGATACAGACCACCAACCCGGGCTTCACCCTGCAGCGCGCCGCTGAGTTCGCCCGGATCGCCGCCCTCAACTACTGCCCCCAGCACGCTTAAGTCCTACAGTCGTCTGATCCGCCCCCGCCGGAGTGCCGGTGGGGCGCTGCCGCTGTCGCCGCGTTAGATTCGCCGCGAGCCCCCATAGCCCAATTGGCAGAGGCAGCGGACTTAAAATCCTCTGAACTGGGCGTTTGTTGTGTTGGGCCGAGACGAGTGCGGTCGAGCAAGTCCGTTCTAGCTGCGGAAATGGTGTTGACCGCGTTGGTTGGTGCACAGGCTGAACGAAACTGCTGCGGTATCGACTGCGGTACAGCATGGAGGCGCCAGGATTGCTCTGTCCGCGTGGGATTACGGCTCATGGAGTCAAAGCCGCGCTGCGCTAGGTCAGACGGTTTGACGCTCCCGGCTGCGGTACGCGCCTACTCGATATCGGCCAGCTCTTCGTCAATGCTGGCTATCGCGCTCGGTTGGACGACGTCCTCCCCGCGAAGAGCGATGCCGTCGCCGAGGATCGCCGTAATTCGTTCAGCGAGGGCGGCTCTGCGTGCATTGAAGAAGTCATCGAAGCCGGTCGCGTCCTTCGGTAGCGAGGGAATGTGATTGCGATCCAAGTAAGCCTGGTAAGTCTCCGGCGTTGTGAACATAGACCCCGCCCAGTCAGCAGGAGGTTTGTCCGACTTGGAAATATTCACCGGGCCTTCGAGTAGTTGCAGGTTGGGAAGCTGGTCCAGTTTGCTTTGAATGTCGTCGATCGACTCGCCATCGAGGCCGGCCTGCTTCAGGCGTGACCGGGAGAGTAGCGCTCGCGGGAAAACATGGTCCACGTGGTGGACATTGCGTGTGTTGACGTAGGAGAACACCGTCGCCAGCACGGCGAAGGCACGCGGCTTCCCGTACCCGAGCATCAGGATGTCCTCGATCTGTTCAGCGGTGACTACCAGTGACTTGCCGCGTGCGGCCATCTTTTTCTCGATCTCCGCCACCGGGAAGCCGTTTTCTCCGTGCTCATTAATCGCCAGGCGGATGTCTCGAAGCAGGGAGTCGAGTCCTGAACCCCAGACGCCCTGGACGATCAGCGAACGAAGCGTCCAGCCACGTAGTGCGTTGCGGTCGGCGGTATCGGCTACCGCCTCCCGGTACTTCTGGGTGAAACCTCGTCGGTGGACGTAATAGGCAATGGGGATGAGGACGCTCGCCGCAGACAGCGTGGCACCCGAAAGCCCGAAGTCATTCAGCAGTTCAACAGCGACTCTGAGCGAATCACTGATCTCATCCCATTCGCGGTCGAGGATCGCCATGTTCTCCGCCGTGAAGTTCTTGACCTTGAATCCGATATCCTGGATGCCAGCGAGGACCAGCCCGGATTTCAGCACGACGTCCTGGTTGAAGTTGAAGCCCTGTCCGGTCGAGTTGAGGGAATCGATCAGTCCGTGGATGGCGCTTCGGGCATCACGTTCCTTCCACTGCGCCGTTGCGATGGAAAGAAGCAGGTCACTGTAGGACAGGACAGTCCCCGCTGAGTTCACCCGGATGAAGATGTCCAGTACGCGCTCGACATCCTGATCGGTCTCCTCGTAAATGTGGATGCCCGGAGTGCTGTGGATGGCCTTCCACAACTGGCTCAACATGTTCCGCGCCGACCGATCATTGGCAAGCCCAGCGTCACCGGCGAGGTCCCACAGATCACCGAGGTCGTCAGTCTCGTAGACGCGGTGGACCGGGAACCAGTAGCGTGCTTCGTCAACGTCCACCGCGTCGAGCTGGTCCTTGGTCAGGAACCGAAAGTCATAGCGCAGTCCGGGCTCGTTCTCCTCAGCTTCGCGGAGCACGTTCAAATAGAGCTTCCGCGTCGGGTAGTTTTCCGGGTTATTCCGCCACGCGCGCATCCTCTTGTAGGCGTAGGTGCCGCGCAACCCGATGTTCAGCGATGTCAGTCGTTGCTGTCCGTCGAGCAATGCCGTCACCGCGTCGCCTGGTGGGATGTCGAGCGTGGGGCTGTGGCGTCCGTTGAACTCGTTGTAGTTCTTCAGAAATCCGTAGAAGCGGAACTTCCTGGCGGTATCTGCTTCGACCCGCCACGAAAGAAAGCTGCCGATCGGGTAACCACGCATGATGGAGTCGAACAGGCTGACCACCTGCGAAGGCTTCCAGACGTACTCCCGCTGGATGGCCGGGAGGATCAGCTGACCCCTCTGGATACGTTGCAGCGACTCCGCAACGGTGATCGGCGGCAGATAGACCATGCGCCGTGACCCTACCGGCTTCGGCTACGACGGCGGCTGACTTCTCCCCACTCGGGTCGCAGCATCAGCTTCCCCCGTCTCACCTCTAAAGATGTGGCACGGTGTAGCGGAGAGGAAAATCATTGGTACACGCGACGGACGGCTTCCGGCGACGGAAGGGTTCCCATCCACTCACCACCCTCGGTACGGCGTTTTGCTCGCGTGTACGACTCGTGGGTCGTGTCCGTTGGCTATGAGGAGTCGCTGAACAGCGTGCACGACGCGGGCCTGGTCGGGGCCTGGGCCGACGATGAGCTTCGAGATGAGTGCGCCCCCTTCGGGGTTCTTGACGATGACCGACCTGTACGGCACCAAGCGGTGGCCCTTCAGGCGGAATTTCAGCGGATACGTATCACGGAGTAGGAAGTCAGCGAACTGATCACTGTTGCCCGCGACAAGTAGACGCCACTCCTTCTCATCTGAAAACGCGCCATCCTTGCATTGGGCTGCTGCCACGGTTGCCGCAGCAATGAGCGGGCTAGCAGGATGGCGTGGGAGCTTCAGCTTGTGTTCTGGATCCTGTACTCCATCCCAGACTGCTTTCGCTAACGACACCAGTCCTGCGACCCCCAAGGCCGCGGCAAGTAGGCCGGCCGACCCCGGCGCGACAAACGGCAGGCCGTCAATGATGCCGCGTGCTTCATCGCCGTATTTGATCTCGGCAAACGAGCACGGGAACTCCTCAACTCCGGAACTGATGGGGTCGGAGATGGTATACGGGACATCCCGCAGGAGGCTGCCATTGATTCCGATCGCGAATCCTCCACCCGCGCCGTATCGCACCCACTGGCTGAGAGCATCGGACTCAGTGCTGAAGCTTGCACCGCACACGCTCGGTCGAGGCTCGATGCTTCGGTTCTGATCCAACTCCGGGACGCCGAGATACTGGTCTAGGACCGATAGCATTCCATCGAATCGGGGATGTGTGCTCGACGGGGAACTGTCGGGACGTTCCTTCGCGGCACGTTGGTGCATAAGTTCGAGTCCGAATGCCAGTTCGGTGGCGTCGTTCATATCCAGCAGGTCTGACGCCCAAAACTCAAGCGGGCGTGGGCGGTCAGCAACCTGATCATCCTTGCGATCGTTGTTTACGATGCCGAGAAGCCCTGCAGCTGTGGTGTAGTGATAGACGACTTCCGGCAGTAGCGGGAGGGGCTCGCCGTGCGTTCCTCCGACCGTTTGCTCGCCCGCGATCGACTCGCCGGCCTCCACCCGGTCTTCGCCAGCGCTCACGCTAGCTCGAATTCGGAAGAGTCGACCTTGCTCATGACGGGCATTCTTCCAAACGCCCATGACACTGGCTTCGGGATGCCCCTTCGGTAGCGCACTTGCGGGCTGGGTATCAGGACGCCAGGCCCGTGGCGTTGCTCACGACGTCAGCTTCGATGACAACGTCGCCAGACTTGAGGAGTGCTGGCATCGTTCGGCTGCCGATCGATAGCGCCTTCCGGTCCTACGGGCGCCCTCGATGCCTCACCTTGTCCCGAAAACGGTAGTTGCGGGGCGCGCCTCGCAGCATCGCGTTACTCGCGCAAGCCGCACCAAATTCCCCGCTAACCGGTCGACATTGCCAGCTGTCGCCGGATCCATCACCGCTACATCCAGACGATAGCTAATCAGGCATCACCAGGCCGCTCGGCGTAATGATGCATTTGGTTCTTTACGTAACGACGTCGCTTCCTGGCTCACACATTGTGGTGGCCTTCCGGTGGTGGGTGTCAGGCCACGGCCGCCACGTTGGCGACCACAGGCCGACCCTTGACACCCACCACCGGACGCATAAGCGAGGCCAGTTCGTGGAAGGGGCAGCTACCGTCGGGAATGGCGACGGTTCATTGACGATGACCGCAGCGGGCACACCGCTGATTCGGAAGTGCCGCTGCACGATTCACGCTCGTGAACAAGGTCAGCAAGGCCAGCAAGACGTGCGTCGCGGTTACCAAGTCAACGGCCTGGGCGACGACGAGAGCACAGGCTATCGCGATGGCCACTTGCAGCGATGGCGACGCCGCCGACCGGTAGGGCTTCTCGTTCGGGATCTTCGGATCTATCATGTGCAAGAGGTTCCTTTCCAGCAATCGGGACCGTGGAGCTGGCCGACACCGCACGCCATGCCCGGCGTGATATTCGGGTCGGTCAGTTTCCTTTTGTGCCGGATCGTCCGGCCCGCCAGGTCACGTGGATCTCATTTTGAGCGTCGAGTTGGACACGTGCAATAGGACTCGACCGACATACCGACATTTCTACTCGAATTGGGCCGGCAGCTGTGCTCCGCGCCGGTGGGCTGATGTCCAGGCATGTCATGATCCTCACCCCGGCGGGGGTGAATAATCCAACGGTAGCGCCACTTTTCGCCAAAAAAATTCCATCGATGACGCCCTGACCCGTGAAATCGCCGCCGAGTCGCCGCAGGACCCAGGCTTGCCGCCCCGGCAGCAGCGTGACTGCATTCAGGAGCGAGCCACCCGTATCCGGGCCAGCATCACCATACGCAGATGGCGGCTGCTATACGGCTCGGCGACTCACGACCCCGAACGCAATTTCTACTTCACAAACCCCTCGATGGCCTGCCGCGTCACCCCAAACTCGGCCGCGATCCACGCCATCGTGTACCCGACCCAAGCCGACGTGGCCTGGCGCGGCCGCTCACGGGCACAGGCACTCACCGCTCACAATCGGCTCAGGTGTCCGCGTGTACGCCTACGAGCTCTTCCAGAGTGGCATCCTCATCCACGCCGACCGTCTCAATGTCGTCTGCCACGTCAGGCCTCCGTCACCGAGTCAACCCCCCGGTAGCTCGGGCACGGTCTCACGTATGGCAGTCCCGCCGCCGAGTGGCGTTGCCTGTCAACAGCCGCGGACTGATGGTCGTGATGAGTGTGAGGGCTACGGAGGGTGATATCCGTAGCCGCCGGCTCAGGGACGACAGCGTTGGCCGCAGCTCCGTGTGCTCGCGACATCGCGTCCCAGTCGTCGTCTTCGTAGTTGTCTGTCGACCACTGGGCGATCCCGAGGGTAATTTCAAGCTGTTTGCCGCGCAGTTCGCACCACTCTCATCTCCCGTTCTCGACGCGCTTGGCTCAGCTCCCGCGAGATGTCAGAGGTGATACCTACCATTGCGATATGCCAAGATCAGCCGCCTACCTCCTCGTATCCACCACCGGGCTGCCGGTAGACCAGCGGCGCGACGCCATCGCCACCACGGGGACCATCACCCCAGATAAAGCGTTCACCGACACCGCCTCGGGCCGCGCTGGGTCCGCCCGGCCAGGCTCGATCGAGTGCCTGAACTGGTTGTGTGACGGTGACACGCTGGTGGTCGTCGCCGTGGACCAGTTGCGCCGGTCAATCGGGGAGGTCGCCCAGCCAATGCACGACCTCTCCGGGCGCAAGGTTGCCGCGCCCTCGCTCCGCGAGGAAGTGGACGTCTCCAGGTCGGACCGCCGGGCGATGGCGCTCCGAGCACTGCGTCGGGCTCGGGAAGCCGCGTGACCGAAGTGACACAGCAGGCAGGCCCAAATCTACTGTCTCGTGGGACGTTCCGCGAGAACCTCAATAAATTCAGCCTGCTCTGGCGCGAGAAGATCGATGCCTGGGACGACGCCGAGCGGGGACACTCCGAGTCATCGCACGCGCAGACCTTCTGGTCTGGACTGCTGCGCTGCTTCGACATCATTCCCGAGCGGATCAACCTGTTCGAGAAGGACGCGGTGCGTGCCTCGACCGGTGGTAGCGGCAGCATCGACGTGTTCCAGTCCGGGGTGTTCCTCGGCGAAGCTAAGTCGGTGGGCAAGGACCTCGACGCTGCCTACGAGCAGGCGCTGGACTACCTCAAGGGCGGCAGTATCGCTCAGCACGAGTGGCCGAAATTCGTCATCGTCACCGACTTCGAGCGGGTCCGCGTGGTGCAGCAGACCCCCGGCGGGTTCGATATCACCATCCCGCTGGGCGAACTCGCCGATCACGTTGACCAGCTGATCTTTCTCGCCGGGAAGGAGGTCGTCACTCCGCAGGAGGAGAGAGACGCCTCCATCGACGCGGCGAAGATCATGGCTCGGCTCTATGAAGCAATGACCGGCACCAGCGCCGACGACCCGGTAGGAGAGGAGGCCGCAGACGACCCGGGAGAAGAAGACCCCAAGGTGCAGCAAGCGTCGGTATTCCTCACCCGAGTGCTGTTCCTGCTCTATGGAGACGACGCCGGACTCTGGCGCGAAGACCTGTTCTACGAATTCATCTTGAACTACACGCGCGAGGACGGCAGCGACCTCGGTGGGCAGCTCCATACCCTCTTCGACACTCTCAACACCGAGGAGGACAGGCGGTCTCCTCACACCCCGGACATGATCGCGCGCTTCCCGTATGTCAACGGAAGCCTGTTCACCGATTACAACCCGACCGAATACTTCGACGCCGAGATGCGCGAGGCCCTGCTGGACGCCTGCCGGTTCCGGTGGACCCGCATCAGTCCCGCGGTGTTCGGGTCGATGTTCCAGCTGGTGAAATCCAAGGAGGCCCGCCGCGCCGCTGGGGAGCACTACACCTCCGAGAAGAACATCCTCAAGACCATCGGACCGCTGTTCCTCGACGGCCTACGCGCCGAGGCTGACCGGCTGATCCGCAATGCCTCCACCACGGTCAAAGCGCTGCGGGAGTTTCGAGACAGCCTCGCCACACAGATTTTCCTCGACCCTGCCTGCGGCTGCGGCAACTTCCTCGTCGTCGCCTACCGGGAGTTACGCCGGATCGAAACCGACATCATTGTGGAAATTCGTAAGCGTGAAGGCGAGCACGGAGCTTCGCTTGACGCGACGCTGGAGACCAAGCTAACCATCGGCCAGTTTCACGGCATCGAAATCCATTGGTGGCCCGCCAAGATTGCCGAGACCGCGATGTTCCTGGTGGACCACCACGCCAACCGGGAACTTGCGGCTGCCATCGGACAGGCTCCTGGCCGACTCCCGATCAAGATCACAGCCCACATTCACCACACCAATGCGTTACAGCTCGAATGGAAGACCGTGATCCCGGCGGCGGGCGGCACCACCTACATCTTCGGCAATCCACCGTTCGTGGGGCAGTACACAAAACGAGCTGAGCAGACCGCGGACATGAGAGCCGTGTGGGGAGATGACTACGACGGCTATCTCGACTACGTCACAGCGTGGCATGCCCAGGCGATGAATTTCTACGCAGATGGCCGCGCTGGCGAGTTCGCATACGTGACGACCAATTCAGTCACTCAGGGACAGCCCGTCCCCGCATTGTTCGGACCACTGACGCGAGAAGGTTGGTGTATCAAATTCGCCCATCGCACCTTCGCGTGGGACTCCGAGGCTCCCGGGAAGGCAGCGGTTCACTGTGTCATCGTGGGTTTGACACGAGACGCCGCTGTGAAGCAGTTGCTGTGGGACTACCCGGACGTCAACGGTGATCCGGTGCCGCTACCGGTCAGCACCGGGATCAACGCCTACCTAGTTGACGGGCCTTGGGTGCTTGTCCGGAAGTCCATGGCACCCCTGTCTCCAGCCATTGCCGAAGCAAGTTTCGGGTCTAAGCCGGTCGGCATGGGTTTGATCGTCGAGGCAGAGGACTACGCAGCGGTCGCATCCGATCCAATCGCCAAGAAATACCTCAAGCCCTTCCGCATGGGCGAGGAGCTGATCAACCGTCTCGACCGCTGGTGCTTGTGGTTGGCGACCGATGAATTCGACCCGCAGGACATCACCAAGTCTGAAGTCTTGAAGACTCGGGTGACGGCGGTACGTGCATCACGCGAAGCGAGCAGAAAAGAAGCGACGCGACGCAGTGCCACTACATCTCACCTGTTCCAGGAGAACCATCAGCCCGAAAGCGACTACGTGGGCATCCCGGCAGTCGTCTCCCAGACCCGCGCGTACTATACGGTCGCCTATCTTTCCCCGGACATCATTGCCGGGAACAAGGTCTATACGGCGGCTGACCTCGACGGATTACAGTTCGCCCTGCTGTCCTCCTCGATGTTCATCACCTGGCAGCGGGCGGTCGGGGGACGCCTCAAGTCCGACCTTTCATTCAGCAACACGGTCGTGTGGAACACATTCCCTGTACCGAGCCTTGACACAGCGGTCAGAAGCCGAATCATCAAGTCGGGAAAAGATGTACTCGCCGCCAGGGAGTTGCACCCAGAGCGCAGCCTCGCAGACCACTACAAACCGGGCGCGATGGACCCGGCTCTGGTGAAGGCTCATAACGATCTGGACCGGGCGGTAGACAAGGCATTCGGCGCTTCCCGGCGGCTCACTTCGGAGCGGCAGCGACTGGAGCTTTTGTTCCCGCTTTATCTGAACCTCGTGCAGGATGCCGGGTCGTAGTCCCGATGCTTCAATACCCAGATCGCGCACCATGATGGGAACCACTAATAGTGGCTCGACCTGACGAGACCCAGTACCGTCTGATCTTCTGGAGCGGGGATGCCGGCGCAGCCGAACGCCTCGCCGCCCAGGTTTTGCTGGCGTCGGGGTTCGAAGACCCCGACCCGTCGCATCCGTACGGCGGTCCAGACGGGGGACGCGACGCGGTGTTCACGCGAGACAGTGAACTGTGGGTGATGGCTGTCCATTTCCCTCACGGGACAAAGCTGTTCTCGGAGACCAAGGCCAAGTTCACCGCCGACATCGAGTCGGCGAAGAAGCACAACCCGGCCGGGGTCGCGTTTGTCACTAACCAGGAAATCACGCTAGGTCAACGAGATACGCTCCGCGGACTTGTCCCTGGCTTCGAGGTGCTGATCGTCCACATGGAGCGGATCGCCGCGGTTCTCGACCAACCGCGCATGGCGGGCGTTCGCCAGCAGTTTCTCGGCATCGACCCCGGTCCGGTTCCCCTCAACCTCCGCCTCGAAGTATCTGGGATCGGCTACCTCCCCGTCCATGGAGACGAACTCCGCGAGGTACTTCTGGCCTCCGCGGACGAGCGTGACCGCCAAGCTGCCGCCAGCCGGCGTACTGCGCGACCGGGGCAACAGTCGCACTCGACCATGTTGACACGCATCATGGGCAACGACCCGCCGCCGCGTCCGCCATCCCCGGATGAGGTGGAGCAGTTGATCGTCGAGCGGCGCAACCTGGTCGAGAGAGAGTGGGGACGAATCCGGGATTACGTGATCGGCCTGACACGCCCCGCGCTACATTTCACGATCACGAACACCGCCGAGTCCTTCCTGCATGAACTGCGGGTGGTTATCACGTTCGTCGGTGCGCACGGTGCTGAGAAGCTACAAATCGAGGACTTCGAGTACGAGAAATTGCTCGACCCCGATTACGAACGCCCCCAGTCTATTTACGATCCGCCGAGCTTCGGCAACCTCAAGCTTCGCGGTTATCCGATTGAGTGCCAGAACAAGGACTCAGGGCTGGAGGTCAGGATCACCCTGCCTGAGTTGCCGCCGGGCGAAGCGTTCGAGTGGGCCAGCGATGGCTGCGAGGACGTGGTCCTCCTCTCCCCAACAGATGAACCAGTCGGTGTCACCTGGCTTGCGGTCGCGAAGGGGTACGGCACGCCTTTCATAGGACCCACTGACACAGTGCCCACAGAGGAGCTTTCGACCCTTGACGCGGCGGGAGTGCTGTTCCGCTCGGAAGACGGGGATTAGGCGGTGTCACTAACCTCGCCACCTTGGCACCACAGTTGCCCAAACCGACTGGAACAAGTGTGACCGACAAAGATTTCCACGACCTTACAGATCGACTCGGTCGGGTGTGCGACGCTGCGTCCGGAGATCAGATCGGTAGCGGGCGACTGCAAGCCACCAGAGGGCGAATCGTTCTTGAGTACATGCCTGATGATGAGAGCAGTCCACCGCAGCTTGTGATGCCACCGAGTTCGGTAGCCGAGCAATTGATCTTCGTAGATCGTGACGGGCAGGTTGGTCTCGACGGCTGTAGGTTGCGTCAATCCAGTCGTAGAAGTTTGCTGCCGAGCTGGGTTGAGGTCCAGGCGAACCATGCCATCGAGCTGCGCCATCGCGGCCGTGACTTCGCCTTGGTCAACAACGTACGTACCGAGATCGCGGGCCTGGCAGCGTGGGAGACGATCATCACGCCGGTCGTCTCTACAATTCATTACAGCGACGACAACAACCTCTTGACAGGCGTGACTTACGAAGCAAAAGCAGGTGCTCCCAAGGAAATCGGGACGAGTAACGGTTTACGGTTCGTACCATATTTCAGCACCCACTCCTCGCGGAATTCCTCCGTAGCGCGACACGAGATCATCGAGCGAATGTTCGTCGAGACCCGAGTACAGGGTGATCCGGTGCACTTGAACGAGCATTTGGAGACTCATCGCAAGGTCCAAGAGTTGCTGGTCATCGCGTATGGACGACCATGTGGTCAACAACTGATCTCGGTGTCATCCACCACGAAACCGAAACGCGGTGCACGCACCGGCTCGGTCGTTGGGGACCACTGGCGCGGAGCCATTTCCGCATGGTGCGGACGCGGCAGTGCATCGGACCCGATGGAGCTTCCCAACGAGCACCCCCTGTTCTACTTGGGCGACATCGGGGTGGACGGGATTCGTCGGTGGGCTGAAAAGTCATCCGGTTGGACGCGTATCGTGGGTCCGCTGGTCGTCTGGACCTTCGATCACGGTAGGTCCGTCGAAGTCCAGGTTATTCAGATCGCCGTGGCGCTCGAAGCCCTCGGACACAAGATCGCGGTCCGGCGGGGACGCATCCAGCCGAGCGGAAGTCGCCCGTTTCCCGAGTATCTGGAGCTGATCGGACAGACGCTCCGCTGTGACCCGGCACCGGTGATCAAAGGGAGTATCGAAAACGGGGTGCCCGCACACGACGACTACGCAGCGTGGTCGGCTGACTTCAGCGAGGTGTACCGGCAATCTAAGCACGCTGATCACCCGTTGCCCGACGGGGTGCGCGGTGCGATCGCGGCAAGGTCCGGAGCGCTGCTGTTGCGGATGTGGCTGGCGCAGGAGTTCGGCGTTGATCCCGCGACGATCGACGGGTATGCGCGGCTCTCGTAGAGCAAGGACACGTCAGAGTCACGGTCATCGGTTGCGGCTTCGGTTCCGTGAATCGGTTGTCTCATCGAGGTGCGTACGGTCGCCATCCCCGGTGCCCACCGTCTTGGAGCGTATGAGGGCTGTTTTCGTCCCTCGCGCTCCTCGCGGGCATCGTAAACGCAAGTGCGCCCAGCGGCCTGGGGTCAGGATGTGCGCGGGGTTGTGCCGATCGTCGCACTCAGAGTTGAGCCTTGCGAGAAGCCCGTTCAACAGCCCGCCGTTGCTGACGACTCAACGCTGGCGAAGCAAGCTGTGGCGACCGGTCGCCCTCTGTTCGCGCCCGGGCAAGCGCCTCATGCAAGTCTTCAATCTCGCCGTCTTTCCGACGCAGTTCGCTGCGCAGGTTGACGATTTCCACCTCGCGCGCATCGCTGCAATGTGCGTCGAAGGCCAGTCGTTGGCGTAGTTGCTGGACGTCCTCAACGGCTTGCCGATAAGCGGGGTCGTCGGCCAGGGCCTGTTGTCGGTGCGCCGTCGTGGCGAGCCGATCGACCGCCGCACGCAACTCATCGCCGAGCTTGTCCGCGGTGTATCTGATCACCAGGCTTTCCAAGAGCTGGCGGCACTGGAACTCCGAACTCAAAAACAATCGGGCCAGTACGTCCATCGACGGGACCGGCAACCGCGCGTCGGCATCAGGGCGGTGCGCGCGGGGGACCTCGACAACGCGCACCGCCGCACCGGCATTCTGCGCCGCAACACGTTCAGCAGAGGCCAGCCGGCGGCACCTTGATGAACACCAGACCGGCCGTCTGCCGCGGTTTCGAGGGGGCATGTCGAACTCGGCTCCACACCGTGGACATGTGCGGACCGCGTCGATCCGCGCACCGGTGAGGGCACTGCTGTCAGTCACTGATCCAGCGTCTCACAATAACGACCAGGACGGAATGTTATCTGTCTGTGACCTAAGTGCATGAGGTGTGTGGTGCGAGCAGGAATCTAACGACCAGGTGTTGCTGAACAGGGGAGTTGGTGGGCTGGCCAAACTGGCAGGGGTGGCCGTCGAAGGGCAACTAGGGATTGGCCAACAGCGGAAACCCTGACAATGAGTGGTGCGAAGGCCAGAGGCAAGAAGGCGTGGAAGTAGAGACGACGGCGCCTGAGCGTTGTGGCCGACGGCCGGCAGTGCGACGGTGTTGATCTTCCCAGGCGCGTGTGTAGTCGCGACGGGCTCCAGGCGGTGATCGTCGGTGTGCGAAATCGAGTTGTTCGGTTGACGCCACTGTTTGGATCGCTGCAGCGATTGCGGAGGCCGCGCCCAGCGCCGATCACCGGAACTACGGCGGCTGGGTCGCATCCGGCGGACTGTTTTCGAACTGGCACCACGGGCGGCGACGGTGCACCAGCGCTGTGGCGTTGGCATTGGGCGTCGCGAATTGACCCCGGTGATGCACATCCGGCGCGACGAAGAACCCAGCTGGACGTTGCCCACGATGAACCCACCGCAGCACGAGCGACTGTACGACCCAAGCGGGCGGTTGGGCATCCCGGATTCTGTGTTGACGCCGCCGACAAACCCGCGCGCCGGACGTTCGAACGTTGGCACATCACTGGTGGCCGACGCGAGGCACACTGTCGTGATGACTGATTCCCGTCAGCTGCGGAAGGCCGCTCTCGACCGCAAGATCAAAGCGTGCCGCAAGTGTGTTCACCCCGACCGATTGAATGAGCCTGGCGCGACCGAATCAGCACCCGGGTTCGGCTCAATCGACTCGCATGTTGCGATAGTTGGTGAGGCGCTGTGCCGCGCCTGCATGGAGAAGCAAGAGCCTTTCTATCGTGGTAGTGGGCGCGTCCTCGAGCGCTGCTTCAAGCGAGCCGGGGTCGACAAGACCGATCTGTTCATCACGAACTCAATCCACTGTCACCCACCGGATGATCGTGATCCGTACCCGCACGAGAGTGCGAACTGCTTGCCGTTCCTGCGTGCTGAGCTGCGTGACATCGTTCGGCCACGTTTGGTCATAGGCGTCGGTAAATTCGCGAGGGTAGCGCTGCTGCAGATTTACCCCGAAGCGCGACAACTGACCTGGCCGTTTCGAGTGCCGCGCCCACGTCGCGCTGACCCGCCTGACATCGCATATCTGTTGTTTCCGAAGCACCCGTACTTCATCATGACCCGACCCCCGGACGTCCGCGAAGACTACGAGCGCAGACTGGCTCGTGCGATCGAGTGGGGCTTCACAACGACATGATTGGTCCGATTGACCTGAAGGGGTTCACGGGCTGGGTTCCCTTCGCGCAGTTACCGGAAGCTAACGTGCCGACCAAGCCTGGCGTCTACGTCGTCGTGCGGCCGAGTGACGAGCCGCCGGGATTCCTCGATGTGTCGCCTGCGGGGCATTTCAAGGGAAAGGACCCGACCGTCCCGGTCGGTGGGCTGGCTGCGCTGTGGGTGCCCGGTGAGCGGATCGTCTACATCGGCAAGGCAAATCTCGGCGCTGACGGCAAGCGTCATCTGCGCAAGCGGCTGGATGAGTTTCGCAAGTTTGGTGCCGGCGTGCCGATCGGTCACTCAGGCGGGAGGCGCATCTGGCAGCTCGCCGATCACGATGAACTGCTCGTCGGCTGGCGAGTCACCGACGACGCGGACGCCGCGCAAGCCGAGACGAAGATGCTCGCTGCCTTCCGCGCGCATTACGGACGTCTCCCATTCGCGAACATGCGCGGCTGAGTCACCGCGCGGAGATCCGCGCGACCGCGCCAGCTGATCGCCACCAATCGCTGACTGCGCCGCCACCTCGGGCGTGGGGCTGGTTGAGCCGTCTCGAAGACCGTGTCGGGGCTTGCGAGATTCTGGGCCGCGACGCCGTCACTGGTAATCGGTATCCACTACTGCGCAGTGGGTGCAGCCTAAACGCTTCTCGCGCATGCGATGGTGGGCTATCGTAGACTGAAAGTTGTTGCACTGCAGTGAAAACGAGGCAGAAGTAAAGCAATCCGTGAACAAATAACACAATTCGTGAACAGTTCGAGGTGACGACATGGCCGATGTGATCCAGCTAAAGCCGGATGAGCTACCGGAGGCAGTCGCAGGCTGGCGAGCTGACGTGCCCGGCGCGCTCATCTATCCGTCTCTTCCGCCGGTGTCGAGTGTGGCCGTGGCGGCCGTAGGTGCGGCAATGCAGCCCTGGGAGGCGCACTTCGCCGCCCACGCCGCTGAGCGCGCGACGCTGGCCAGCAAGGTAGTGCAGGCCGCGGCCGTTACCAGGAGCTCCCTGAGTTCGGCAGATGAGTCTGGCGCAGCCGGAATCATCGCGTCGGTAGTGGTCTGATGTACCCGGGCTCCGGCGTGCCGCTGGCTCCACCTACTGGTGTTGCACTGCCGCAGTACTCCGGCGTTGGCCCCCGCTCTGCGGGTAACCGCCGCACGATACGGATCGTGGCGTTCCTCACGGCTGCGTTCGCCCTGGGATTGGCCGGCGGGCTCCTCGGTGCACACATCAGCCCACCGCCTGCCTCGCCCGGTCCGGTGACCACCGCCGAGCCTTCTGCGGATGAAGTGCGCGCGCAGACGATCGATCTCTGCACCCGTTTCGCCGCAGCGTACGCCGCAATTCCCGCACCGCAGACTGCGAGCGCCGACATGATCCCTGCGACCAATTACGTGTCGGACGCCTTGCGCGACAATGCCAATGCGGATCCGGCGGTGCGCGCGGCGGTTGTGGAGTCTCTGCGACTGATGCGCGAGCACAGCGCAGCTCTGAGCCATGAGCCGGTTCGCGGCGCGGTGCAGCCTCCGAACGGGTTTCGGGCTGAACCGGCCAACGCGGCGGACGACCGAGTGTGGGACCGCTGTTATGCGTACGGGGGATGAGCATGGATACCGGCGCTATTGATCTCGCCGCCGCGGTCCGGACGGGCCGGTACCCCAGCGACACTGAACTAACGGCATTGGACGAGCAGTGCGGCGTAGCCGCCCAGCATGCAGCGACCTTGGGCGTGGCGGCAACCCGTGCGGCGCACCACTACCGGCCCCGACTCGCGGATGCACTAAAAGGCGGCACCGGCGACGCGCAGGTCGCCGAGGTGACGGCGCAAGCATCGCGGTGGTGTGCCCACGCCGCCGATCATGAGCTCGCCCGAACTGCGGTAGAGAATGCGCTGGGCGAACTGCGCGGCTTGCGGTGCGATCTCGACCTGCTGATTGAGGCGGCGGAGCCGCAGTACAACGCCGCGCTACGGCTCGGAAATACGACTGCAGCCCAAGGAATTCTGGCAGCGACCCTCGCCGAGGCTGACGGGATGGTGACCGAGCGAAGTGCGACTGCAACCGGCCATATCACCGCAGTGAGCTTTTCGACTGCACCCGCTCCACGGCGACCCAGCACAGACACAAGCATTGGCGGATCAGACACGTCGCGGAAGCACGGAAAGCAATCCGACGACTGCGGAGAGGCTGGCAAGGAAGATGCTGCGGGTGAGCCCGCCGAGGAGTCTGGCGACAGCAGGCGGGACATCAAGGTCGACGCCGCGGCGACGAATGGGGATGCGCAGCCACGCGAGATCAAATCCGACACGGCGCTGACTCAGCCCGGTATGCCGGTGACGCCTACGCAGGCGCGGCCCGCGAGTGGTAGCGGCGGGGGCATGCCAGCTGGTCTCGGGTCTGGCCTGGGCTCGGGAGGGCCTGGTGGCCTGAGCTCCGGCATGGGATCGGGGTTGAATCCTGGCTCGCTGAGCTCGGGTCTCGGGTCGGCGAGCACGTCACCGGCTTCTGCCGGTTCCTCGTTCGGGTCTTCGATGCCGTCGCCGTTAGCTGACGCTGGCGCCGGATTCCAGTCGGGCTTGGCCTCGGGTATGGGTTCGTCTGGTGGAATGGTCTCGCCTTCCCCGGCGATGTCACAGCAGCCGCTGGCACCGTTCTCGTCGCAGCAGCCGATGGTCGCCGCACCGCAGACGACTGGCACCGGCGGCCCGGCCGGTGTGCCCCCGATGGTTCCGGGCGCCTCGCAACCGGCGGGCGCGGCCGGTGGTGGGGGCGGCTTTGGCGCTCCCGGGGGTATGGCTGGCGGCGGGATGATGCCCCCGGCCGGAGCGGTGGCCGCCGGGCAGCCGCTAGCGCCCTACAGTCCGCCCGGGGCGGGTGTGCCAGCTGGTGCGGCAACGGGTCCGGCCGGCGGTGGCGGGCTTGGCGCGGGTCCGGCTGGCGGGCCGGGGTCTGCTCCTGGTGGTGGTCCAACGCCGGTGATGGCTGGTGGCTCAGGGACGTCAGCGGCGATGGCGTCGGCGGCCGGCGCGACGGAGGACACGAACCCGGATGTCGTGACGGCCCAGCTGGTGCTCGCTGGCCTGGTGCGGGGCAGTGAGGCCTCGGAGATGCTGGTGGTGTGGGCGGTCGCGGTCCTGCGGTCGCCCTACGGGTCTCAGATCATGGTGGCCAACAACATGGGCGGTGGCGGGTATCTGCCGTCCAAGGTGTTCCTGCCGACTACCGCACACCTGGCGGTGAGTGATCCGGCGCTGCCGATCGGTTGGGCTGCGGATTGGATGGGCTGTCAGCGGCCGTCGAAGATTCTGGCGGACCATTTCGCTCGACTTCGTAAATTGATTGCGGGCGTCTCTGTCTCGGCCATGGTGACCACCGAGTTGTGGCCGGAGCCGCCTGGGTGCGGTGGGGATTTCATGCCGATGCAGCACAGGGATGTTCTTGGGATGCTCAGTCGGGTACCACGACTCGATGGCGGGTATCGGCACCGGCTGGCGGTGCTCGATCAGGGCCTGGCTCAGCGGGTAGACGCGCTGGATCGCGGTGGCGATGTCTCGGCTTGGGCAGCGGCCACGCTGACCGGCACAGTCTTCAAGGAGGCCGCCAAGCCCGACGGCACCGGCTCGGCACTGGTGCAAGCCGCTGACGCTGACATACTCCAGGCGGTCAACGACGGTACGGCCGATGCGGAGGGGTGGGCGGCCTACGACCGTGCTGCAGAGCAGCGGGACAACGGTGCTGCCCTGTGGCCCGATACCCACGCGCCTCGGGACAACGACGGCTCGGACGCGGCTCGGGCGGCGATCCTGTGGTACCAGCACTACTACCGGGCCGGGCGGATGATCGAGCTTGTCCGGTGCTGGAAGACTCGCCCGGCTCGGCTTGCTGAAGTCGTGTATTGCGCGATCACTGCCGGTTTCGGTTCCCTGGTGGTCTCCACGCTCGCTGCAATGGAGCACCACCTGGGCGAGCAAAAGGGGGTCGGTGTCGGTGTCTGACGCGATAACGTTCTCGGAGCCGCACGCGCTGTTTGCGGCGGACCTGTTGACCGAATGTGCGTCGACGTTTCTGCAGATGACTCGCGGTCTAGACGTGGAGCTTGAGCTGGCGGCGAGCACGGCCGCTTCGGAGCGACGGGTAGCGGCGGCGCTGCATGCTCAAGGGGATCGCGGCGAGCTGGTGGCGGCTGCGGCCTACGCCGCGTGGATCGGAGACCACATCCGGCAGCAGGCCGTGCGGGTCAGGGCCGCGGATGTTGAAGCGGCAGCGGGATACTGCGATCCGGGCACAGATGAAATGGCACTGCGGCAACGGGAAATTGCTGAGGCACGCGTGGCCGCCGACTCCTTCGCCTCGCTGCACTTGGCTCCTACTCCACGGGCGCGCCCGGGTGAACTGCAAGGCGAGCTGCATCCGGGCATCCTGGCCCAGCTGGAGCGTGCGCGAGAGTGGTGCGATCAGGCGCTTTGGGCGGCATCGGAGTCCAACACCACGGCCATGGAGGCCGTATGCAGTCATCTCCGCGTGCTGCTGTTTTGGGTGTCGGGCCAGTGTCCGGCGCCGTAACGGCCACGTAAATAGCATGTCAGCGAGGGAGCAGCGATGGCGCAGACGACCGAACCGGCACCGGCGCGCCGGCGAGGGAACTGGCGGCACCGGGAGAACCGGGCGTCGCCCAAGTTGGTGGCGAAACGCGTCACCGAGCAGGATCACGCGGCGCTGGTCCGGTACGCCGAAGACCACGGTGTCAAGATCGCCGAGCTGCTCGCGCCGTTCGTCGCCGAGCTGATCGCCCGCGCTCATGACTACTGCGCGCAGCTCGACACCGCTGCCGCAGTACCGGCCAGGCCCTGCTAGTCGGGATGTGGCCGGACCCATGCCGCCGCGGGCATGATTCATCGGTCACGGACTGTTCTCGATGCCACCCGGCGGTAACCACGGACGCGAGGACGCGCGAGATCATCTCGTGGATCAGGAGCCCGTGGCGGTTTGCTTGATCACACTCGGCGCGGGGATGTCATCGCGCGTGTGTCCACCGGGGCGAGGACACGTACTGCTCTCATGCCTGCGGCAGCCATCGGACCCGTTGGGGGACAGCGGGAACCCGCGAGGACGTCGGCACCCCGTCACCCGACTCCAGCTGTGATCGTCCTCGGGAACGGAATGTCGTCACGTGCAATGTCGTGCGGGAAACACGGCGAAGTCCCAATAACGCTGGGCGGGTATCCCGGCGGGTTGGACGCCCTGATCTGGAAGGTGTAGCCATCCGGCGAATAACCGAACCTGTTGGGTTTACGGAAATCGTCGCGCTCGAAGACCCACCAGCCCCAGCTCTTCCAGATGTCACCTGTCTGGGTGATGAGCTTTTCGGCGTCGACCTCTGAGGGCACAGTCAGGTCGCCGGTTGCCGTGAACTCGACTGGCGGGTTGGTGTTGAGGGGTGAATCGTTGCATGGCACCGCGGTGGTGCCGCCGCTGTATCGACTCGCGTCGAAGGCGATTCCAGGAGGTAGGGCGGTAAGTGTCTTTTTGAGGTATGCGAGCACCGTGTCCTGGGCTTGTTGCTGACTGGTCGGCGTGACGACAGCCGCTTTCCACCCCGGCGGGGGCGGGGGTGCCGATGTCATGGTGGAACCTCCCAAAATAGTTGCCCCTGTGGGGACAGGCGGACCCAGCGGCTGTTCGGTGTGGCAGCCAACTGTCAGAAATCCGAGCAGCGCAAGTGCCATGAGTCGCTGAAGCTGCGTAATACCGCGCCGGTACTCGTTGCCCATGATGTCTAGCCTCCTACCGGGTAGGGAGCTTGCACGCCGCCGATCACCGCGCCCAGGTTGGCCAGCGACGGAGTGTTCGCATCCCAGTAGCTGCCGTGGGTTTTCAGGCTCGGGAAGAGTCCGCCCGGTCCTGTGCCAACTCCACTTCCGGCGAAGAGGTTGTTTGCTCCGAAATCCGCGCCCATCGGGTTGGGGCCGAGGGTGTGGGAAGTGAAGATGTTGGCGGGGCTGATCGGATCGAACGGGTCAGTCATGGCATACACCGTGCCCCCAGGGTTGATGTTCAGGTCGCTGGCATGGTCTACCAGCATGCCTGGGCTGGCGACCGCGATGACATTGTCGGCGGCCAGATGGTGCCCGTCGCTGGCCGCCGCTCCGACCAGTGTGGTGCCGTAGCTGTGCCCGATCACGGTGTCGGTGGACGGTGCCCCGATGTGCGAGGCCCGCATCCCGTTCTCGAATGAGTCGAGGGCACCGGCCCCGTGCTGGGCGTAGCTGGGCCACGGCGCCTGTTCCAGTACAGACATCGGGCGGTCATACGCCATCCAGGTCGTCACCGATACGTCTCCGGTGTGGAGGTCGCGGTTTGCAACCATCGCCGCGTCGTACATCGCCGCTGACCTGGTCATACTGCCGCCGACGTGGGTGAGGTCGTCGCCAGTTCCGGGCACCAGGACGGCGTTGTGGCTGGCCTTGTCGGGATTGCCGATCGACACCGCGGCGTGGCCCTTGTCATCGAGGTAACCCAGGTAGCGAGACGGGCCATCTTTCGGCGCCTTCATCGCGTTTTGCACGCCCTGGTACTCCGCCAGCGAGTGCTTGGCCGCTTGTAATTGCGGTCCGAGAGCAGCCATCTCGCTGCTTGTCTCCGGGCTGTGATCGCCCATGTAGACCTGGCGGGCCAGTTGGTCGTAGCGCGCTTGCATCGCATCGACGTTGGACTGGGCATTGGCCATCAGCTCGGGCAGATGACGTTCGTTGTTGTAGTGGGTCTTGTCTGCGAACGGCATCCCCGGGTGGTTCCCGATGAAGTGGTCGCGGTCGTAGACGGCATCTTTCTGGGCCTCTGACAAGTGAGTCCACCACTGCGTGAACTGCTGCGGATCATCCGGCGGAAGTCCCGGCCCCCGCACGCCAACACCACCTGCACCGCCGTCGGCGCCCTCGTCGCCGAAGCCGAACTCGTGCAACCCCGCGCTGGCTGTGGTGAGGCTGCGGGAGAGGTCGTCCTCGTCGCCGGCGAGCTTGTAGACCTTGGACATGAGGTAGCTGCGGTGGCCCTCGGCTTCCAGTTCACGCTGTTCCAGCTCGGCGGCGGAGCTGTACCAGGTGATCCGGTCGGTGACGGACCAGTCTTCACCGACCCTGAAGTTGTCGTTCTCGATTTCGTCCACGGTGTCGAGCACCGAACTCTTGGTGCCGTCCTGGGCATCGGCACCGCGCTCGGCGATCCCCGCGAGGGTGTCGGTGGTATCAACGGGCGTGCGGATTTTCACCAGGTCGAGGTAGGCGCGGTCCTGGAAGGCTTCGGCACCTGCACCGGTCCAATCGGTCCCGCCGGGGCGCAGGGAGGATTGGTGCAGCTCGGTGAATGCGGACTCCCACGTGCGGCCGAGGTTTCGCCAGGCGGCTGCGCTGGCCCGCAGGTGATCCCAGCTGGCAGCGCGGACCTCGGACAGAGTCGGTAGACCAGACATCGGGTGTTACCTGCCTACGCCGAATCCGCCGGCTGCGCCGCCGTCGCCACCGGCTGCGCGCGGGACCAGGGGGGTGATGCCCGGCGGCAGTCCACCGGCCCCACCGTCGCCGCCCGGTCTGGCGGGCAGGTGCGAGGCCACCGCGGTGAGGCGCTGCGCCCCCTGCTCGTCCTGGTCCTGGTATTCGCTCGCCGCTTTGGTGAGCTTGCTCCCGTTCGCGGTCATCCGGGATTTGCAAGCGGTGCCGATGGTGCTCATCCCGGCGTTCACCGCGCTCGTGGCTGCGCCGGTGGACTGCCAGGTGGAGAGAGTCACGGTCGGCAGAGCCGGTGCGACTGCCGCGGCGAGAGCTTCGCAACGTTGCGCGACGGTACGCAGACCTTCGGGGGTGACCTTGAGGGTAGGGGAGGTCATGGGGGAACTGTATTTGAAGGACGCGATTCAGGCGATAAGCCCAACCCTCTCGTTTCCCTCGACGAATACGCCTACCGCGTCGGAGGTGTTCGGGGTCTTCTCGCTGTAGTACATTCTGACGGCCTCGTCGATGCCGCTAGCTTCGTAGAAGTACTTGTCGCCGCAGGCATTTACCACTACGCAGTGCACTCTCAGACCTCTCCGGATTTGGATTACAGCTGGCAGTGTAGAACTGCCTACTAGGACAGCAGGTCGGGTTGCAGTTACTTTGCCGCCAAGGTGGGTCACCAATTCAGGCGAAGCCACCGGCCCGCGTGGAAGCGACCGCATCGAGCACTTCAAGGGACCGCCCCCGGCGAATGAGATCCGCTGGCCGACGACCACGCAGCTCCGGGTTTAGGCCAACCAGCCAGCGCTGAGCGGCCTCGATCGGAAAAAGGCGAAGGAGGCCCGCCATGACGGCCTCCAAAAGATCCACCCGCGATGCGTTCGCGTCGTCGACTCCCTCGCCACGCTGCCACCGGACGAGTTGGGCTGGATCGACGGCAAGCAGATACGCCAGGCGGTCCGGCCCTACGTCGTGGACCAGCGCGGCGACCTTTTGCTCCGTCGATACGGGCACGATCCAAGGCTACCGCTCGGCCCCGCCGAGAGCGGCCCACGGACTACGCGGTCCGTTTGCATCACTGCGGTCGGTTCGCCGGATCTCAGCAGTCATTGGACAGGCGCACGTGACGACCGGCGCGGTCGTTTCGCCGCCGTAAGCAGCGTCCTAAACGTAGGTGCCTCGGAGTTGGACCCAAAGAGTATGGGTGCCATCGGCTTCGGCGCTGACCTGTGTCGAGAATCCGGCCACCACAACTTGCTGCTGCTCAAGATCCCCGACGATGTCGAGCCTTCCGATGCGACTTGCGTACTGCGAAGCGGCTTTCAATGCGGACAGCAGCCGAAAGTGGTGGTAGGCGACCTGGCCGGCGAGGACCGCACGCCTCCGGGCGATTTCGACGAGGTCCGTGCGTTTTCGCGAGTCGGTGTCCAAGCACCGAGCGCCCTCCGTGCGCGCTGACCAATGGACGGTTTCAGCCGCCCTGTCATCACTCGGTTCCATCGGTTCACGCACCCTCGACCGGAGAAAGCGAGGAACGCGAGCCTTGCGAGCCGACACCACACGGCAGATCGGGCGGCTCCGGCGGGGCGATGGTCCATAGGACGACATTGCGGTGGTTGTGGCCGCCGTCGTCTTCGACTTCCCAACGCAAGGCACGAAGGGCGGGCGCGTGCCGGCGCAGGATGGACGTGACGTCGCGGCCGGATCGCGGCCAGTCTTTCGGGCGTCGCCACTGGTCGCCTGGTGGCGTGGCTTCGGACAAGATTTCGGTGCCGGACATTCCATTCAGCCGAGATGACCGACGACGCAGGTACTCGATGAACGAATTCGAGGAGACGCTGTCCTCCGAGAGCTGGTCGGACCGCAGCAGGTATCGACGGAGACCCTGGGTGCCCAACGTGGCGTCGACGGCGGCAAGGACGCGAGCGAAATCAGCCATGCGGGGATTCGATTCCAGCTTGATGGATCTCAGCTGTCTGTGCACGGAGGCCGCCAGGTCGAGTAGCCCACCCCAGATCGCTGGACGGGCAGCGTGCCACTCGGCGGTGAGCTGGGACTCCGGGCGTCGCCGCCTGGGGTCGATCCGCTTCAGGTCAACGACCGCTAGCCTTTCGGCCAAATCTGGCCGGATGGCCCCTACGTCGATCCCATTGAGAATCACGCAGCGCCGGAAGCGAACGATCGCTAGGCCGGCGTCGGTATAGAGGGCACGTTTGACGCTGCCGTCCCCTGTGGCGGCTCGACAGATCGAGTCGGAAAGCCAGTGTGGAATCGCCGACAGATTGTCCAGTGCAACGACCCATGAGCCGGAAGCCGCGGTGACCCATGAATCGGGGTCGCGCGGTGCTTGGCGCACAGGTACCGGTGACGGATCGATCAGATCTACGAGCAGCCGGCTGGTCGTGCTTTTGGCGCTTCCCTGCTCCCCGAACAAGCCCAGAACCGGATGGGGGACGTCGTACTGCACGAGTGCAGCGACCAATGCCGCGAGCAATACCGGCTGGTCCTCGTCGGTCACGTTGACGAATTGCCAGAGACCAGCAACGTTTCCGCCCCTGGGTGGGAGCGGCATCTCGTCGGTCAGCCTCGTCCGTAGGAATCTCACCGGGGCCGTGTCTGTAACAGTCCAGTGGCCGTTGCCGATGTGGATGACTTTCCCGTCGGTGCGGCCCATATCGAGATAGATGCTGCCTTGATGCTCGGCAACTCGTAGGTGCAACCGTTCAGTCGGCAGCGTGGAAGCAACTCCCTCGAGGATCAAAGCCGCGTCCGTAAGTGCCTGAGCGCCAGCAACTTTGCGTGTACTTGCAAAGTACTCAGCGGCGAGGCTGGCGCGAAGGCCGTTCCGGCCCCCTCTGAGCAGCATCGCAATATGCGGCTGGGACCGAGCTGCGCCAAACGGCTCGCCGTCATCGGTCGATCCAAGGATGTAGCGGTCTTGTGCCATATCGACCAACTGCGCCGCAACGGAACGCTTTTCGGATGGATCACGATCATCGGGTGAAACCATCAGATCGTACTTTCGTTGTTGCTCGTGAACGCGTGCGGTATTGTCATCGGTGGAACTCCATCTGTGCGATTCTGTGGATTCTGATGAGTGACCTCGGATGGACCCCGAGGTCACTCACTTTTTGAAGGGGTCATGCCGCGCCGCCGCCGCGGCGAGTTGCAGTCTCCCGCTCGCGGATCCAGCGCAGAACCTCCTCGCGGCGATAGACGACCCGCCGGCCGAGGGTGAAGCTGGCCGGCCCGAGGTCTGCATGGCGCCAATATCGAAGTGTCCCCACCGGTACGCCCGTCATCGCGGACACCTGGCGAGCATCTACAAGCTCCATCAGTTGCACTCCTAACAAATCATGCTGATTCAACATGATAGAGAGTGCCACTATCGAGTCATGCATGTCAAGCATATGATGTGATTTATGCATGATGACCTGTTTCCGGACCTGGTGCGCGACGAAAACTTCGCCGGCTCCTTCGGCGGACGGCTGCGGACCGAGAGGGAGAGCCGGAATCTGAGTCAGCGGAAGCTGGCCGAGGAGCTGATGAGGTTTGGCGTCAAGCTCGACCCTTCGGCAATCGCGAGAATCGAAAGCGGCGCTCGTGAGGTCAAGCTCCGCGAGGCCGGTGCGATTGCCCGTGCCATGCACATGATGGTCGACGATCTCATGCCGTCGAATCGTGAGGATGAGCCGTATGAGAGATTCGACCGAACATGTGACGCGGCGATTCAGCACGCGTATAAGGCGAGGCTGCACCTTGCGGAGATGGCCCAATACTTCCGGCGGGCGTCCCAGTTCGTTGAGGTATTCCCTGAGATCGCCGACGAAATCGCAGCGCAGACCGGGCACGATCGCGGTAGCACCCCGGAAGGCTTCTTGGAGAGCTACATGAAGGATTTCCCGGAGATCGAGCCGGACGCGGTCTTGGATGTTGACGCCACCACGCGTGACCTGTTGAACGGGATTGCTGTCGCTGCCGTTCAAGGCATTGTCGAGCGGAAGGCGGAGTATGACCCAGAGACGCAATCGACGCGCAGCTGTTGAGGACCGTTGGCGGCGTGCTGACCGTCCGATCCGGCAAGGGGCGGCGTTGGCTGGCCCGCTATAGCAAGGCGGATGTATGCCACGGATTCCTGCGGTAGTTTCGATCTGTGATCACCCGGAACGAACGGGCGGGAATTGATGACCGCTGGCACAAGCGCGTCAAGGAGTCAGACGGCACCATGCGCACGGAGCGGTCTGCGGTATACGGCAAGGTTTCGCGATGGCGTGTCAGGTGGGTCGACAGCACGGGCACTGAACGCACCAAGAGTTTCCAGCGTAAGCCGGATGCGCAGGCATACCTCAACGGACTGACCGCCGATGTGCAGCGCGGTGAGTACGTCGATCCGCGAAAGAGCGCGGAGACGTTCGGGTCGGTCGCCGAGCAGTGGTTCTCCACCAAACAGCACCGTAAGCCGAAGACCGTTGCAGGCTATCGGTCGTTGCTCGACACCGTGGTGCTGCCGAAATGGGAAAGTGTTCCGCTCAAACGGCTTGACTACGAGTCCTATTCAACGTGGCTGGGGGCGCTGTCGGTCGACGGTGGGCAACGCGGAACAGGACTGTCGGCAAGTCGGATTACGCAGGCCCACCAGCTGGTAGGTGCTGTCCTCAAATACGCCCAACGGACCGGCAGGGTCGCGAAGAATGTGGCACTCGAGATCAAGCGGGACGAAGATCTTCCCGAACAGGCTGAGCGTGAGCGGCGCTACCTGAGCCATGCCGAGCTTCTGATGCTGGCCAAGGCCGCGGACCGATTCGAGACGCTGACGTTGGTGCTGGGCTATTGCGGCCTCCGGTTCGGGGAGGCAGTCGCACTGAGACGCCGGCACGTGGGGGATCGGGTGCTGACGGTGCGCTCGTCCGCAACCGCGGTAACCGGTAAGGGCATCGTGGAGTCGACGACCAAGACGAAGCGCGATCGCCACGTGCCAGTGCCTGAACCTGTCTGGAAGAAACTCAAGGACGAGTTGCCCGCCGACCCGAACGCGCTGGTGTTTCCCAGCCGGAAGGGTGGGTTCCTACCGCTCGGTGAGTACCGCTGGGCATTCGACAACGCGTGCGAAGACGTCGGTATAGACGGACTGGTACCTCACGGCCTGAGACACACCACGGCGTCACTGGCGATCAGTGCAGGCGCTAACGTCAAAGTCGTGCAGAGACTCCTAGGGCATGCAACGGCGGCCATGACGCTCGACCGTTATGGGCACCTGCTCAACGACGATTTGAGCGGTGTGGCCGATGCGCTGGGCAAGGCCATCAACAGCACTGCGGTATCACTGCGGTATTTGAAGCGTCAGAACGAGCCAAAACGGCCTAGATGATGCTCTGACCTGCAACGCCCCCATAGCCCAATTGGCAGAGGCAGCGGACTTAAAATCCGCCCAGTGTCGGTTCGAGTCCGACTGGGGGCACTCGGTCAGGCCGGCTTGTCCGCCCGAATGATCGCGGCGGGCATCCCATCGGCAACCGAGTGGGTGAAGGTCACCGAGGCGCCGCCGAATCCCGCTGCGGCCAAGCCGTCCAGGTACTCCTGCTCGGACAGCGCCCCGGCTATATACCGCCGACGTGGGAGCAAGTGGGCCTACCACCGGATCGGGCCGACCGCGCTGGACGCGCTGGCCGGGTCTTCGCGCGGCGCAGTCCGTCGTGACAAAGCCGGCTCCATACCCGCCCGCCCAACGCTTTGCAAGGACCGGTGGTCCGTACTGCAGAATTCGTCGACCGAGATTTCTTAATTTCTTATTCAATACTAATCGCGATACAGATCACAAGTTAGCCTTGTGCGGTGGACCTCCAGGTCAAGTCAACCGACATCAGTTGCTGTCAGGGTCCAGATCAACTGCGTCGGATGTGGTTGACGGGATTAGCCTGCGACGTCGATCACAATAGTTACGTCATTTTCCTTTCACCTCGAATTCACCGCTAGGATCGACCGAGCACCCCGTCCTGGCACCCCGGTCGTACTGACCGCGCTGCGGCAGCTACGTGGGCGTGTGCGGCAATGACGATACGAATTGTGATCGATGGGAGCGATGTGGACGACGTGGTGGCTTACGGATCAACCCGACCGAGAGCTCGCATCGTCGACACCGTGACGATCGGTCGCGGCCCGATCGGCGGCATCGCGGTCACCGCGGACGGCGGCCGGCTGCTGGCCACCAACTACGGCGACGACACCGTTTCCATCATCGACACCGCCAGCTGCGCCATCGTGGCCACCGTGTTCCAGGCCGACGAGCCGTTCTCGATCGCCGTGGGCCCCGCCGGTACCGCTCGGGCCTACGTCACCGCAGGCTCGATGGCGCTCGACGCCGTCCTGGCGATCGACGTCGACTCCGCCGAGGTCACCGGGTGCTACCCGGTGGCGATGGGCATCAGCAACCTGGTCGCCGACCCGATGGGCAGCCGCGTCTACATCACCCGCACCGGTTCCACCGGCGTCGAGGTGCTCACGCTCGACGCGACCATGCGCCCCGCCGGCGTCGTCCAGGTGGCCAAGAGTCCCGCGGCGGACGCGGCTGGTCTGCGGATCAGCCCCGACGGCCGGCGGCTGTACGTGGCGGTCCGTCAGCCGACCGGTGACACGCTCACGGTCCTGGACCGCGAACTGAACGTTATTGACACCATCAAGGTCGGCTCGACCGTCATCGACGTCGCCGTCAGCGCAGACGGTGCCCGGCTGTTCCTCGCGACCACCGGTTCCGACGGCCGCGGGGCGGTTCACGTCATCGATGCCCGCACCCACGCCGTCAGCGCCCATTTTGTTGTCGACACCCAGCTGATCCAGCTGATCGTGAGCCGCGACGGCGACCGCGTCTACCTGGTCACTGCGGCCGGCATCCTGGTGATGTGCGCCCGCACCAACGAGACCCTCGGCGTGCTGAGCGCGACCACGGCGCCGTCCTGCGCGGTGGAGAGCCCGGATGGCAGCCGCCTGTACATCGCCGGCTTCGACGGCGCGGTGACCGTCGCCTCGCTGGCCGACCTGCCGGCGCCGTCGGCGTCGCTGCATGAGCAACTCGCGCTCGACGACGCCGTCAGCCGGATGCTCCAACTCGAACCCGCTCTGTAGTCGAAGCCCCGCGGCGGGTGCCGGCGTGGTCGAATATGTCGATGCGCAGCACTATGCAGAATTGGCCGTTGACGGTCGGGGCCATCTTGCACCACGCCACTGGAATCCACGGCGCCCGCACCGTGACGACCATGACCGGCGACGGTTTTCGCACCACCACTTACCGTGAGTTGGGCGGGCAGGTGGCCCGGTTGGCGAATGCCCTGCGACGGCTTGGCATCACCGGCGATGAACGGGTTGCCACCTTCATGTGGAACAACACCGAACACCTGGCCGCCTACCTGGCGGTACCGGCGATGGGTGCGGTGCTGCACACGCTCAATATCCGGCTGTTCGCCGAGCAGATCGTCTTCGTCGCCAACGAGGCGCAGGACCGGGTGATCCTGGTCGACGTGTCACTGGCCGGGCTGCTGGCGCCGGTGCTGGCGCAACTCGACACCGTGCACACCGTGATCGCGGTCGGCGAGGCTGACACCACCGCTGTCGAGGCACTGGAGGCCTCCGGTAAGACCGTGCTGCGCTACGCCGACGTGCTGGCAGCCGAGGCGTGCGAGTTCGACTGGCCGGTCCTCGACGAGAATTCGGCGGCCGCCATGTGCTACACCAGCGGCACCACCGGCAACCCGAAGGGCGTGGTGTACAGCCACCGGTCCAGCTACCTGCACACCATGGCGGCCTGCACGACGAACGGTATCGGGGTGGGCTCGGGTGACTGCGTGCTGCCGATCGTGCCGATGTTTCACGCCAACGCGTGGGGGCTGCCCTATGCGGCGCTGATGGCCGGAGCGGATCTGGCGATGCCTGACCGGCATCTGGACGCCACATCGCTGGTCGCGCTCATCGAGGCGCAGCGGCCGACGGTGGCCGGTGCGGTGCCGACGATCTGGAACGACGTCATGCACTACCTGGATCGTGAACCCGGCCATGACATCTCGTCGCTTCGACTGGTGGCGTGCGGCGGTTCGGCGGTCCCGGTGTCGCTGATGCGGGCGTTCGAGGAGCGCTACGGCGTGCAGGTTCGGCAACTGTGGGGGATGACCGAGACCTCGCCGCTGGCCACCATGGCCTGGCCGCCGCCCGGCACCCCGCCCGATGAGCACTGGTCGCTGCGCGGTACCCAGGGCCAGCCGGTGTGCGGTGTCGAGGCACGCATCGTCGACGACGACGGCCGGGTGCTGCCCAACGACGGCGAAGCGGTCGGCGAGTTGGAGGTGCGCGGCCCGTGGATCACCGGCGCCTACTACCGCGGCCAGGACGAATCCAAGTTCTCCTCCGGGTGGCTGCGCACCGGCGACGTGGGCCGCATCGACGCGCAGGGCTTCATCACCCTGACCGATCGGGCCAAGGACGTGATCAAGTCCGGTGGGGAGTGGATCTCCTCGGTGGAGTTGGAGAACGAGCTGATCGGCCACCCGGATGTGGTCGAGGCCGCCGTCGTCGGGGTGCCCGACGAGCGCTGGCAGGAACGGCCATTGGCCGTTGTCGTCACGCGGGACGGCACCTCGGTGAGCGCCGCCGAACTACGAACGTTCCTGTCCGACAAGGTTGCCCGCTGGTGGCTGCCGGAGCGCTGGACATTCGTCGAGGAGATTCCGCGCACCAGCGTCGGCAAGTACGACAAGAAGACCATCCGAGCCCGATACTCCGACAATCAATACCAGGTGAGAGAGGTGCGTGACTGATGAGTCTGCGCGTTATCCAGTGGGCGACCGGCTCGGTCGGCGTGGCCGCGATCAAAGGTGTACTCGAACATCCCGACCTGGAACTGGTCGGCTGCTGGGTGCACTCGAAAGCCAAGAGCGGCAAGGATGTCGGTGAGATCATCGGAACTGCACCGATAGGGGTGAAGGCCACCGACAGCATTGACGAGATCCTGGCCGTCGATGCCGACGCGGTGATCTATGCGCCGCTGATGGCCAACGTGGAGGAGGTCGCCGCGCTGCTGCGTTCGGGAAAGAACGTCGTCACCCCCGTTGGTTGGGTCTACCCCAGCACACGGGCGGCTGCCCCGTTGGAAGCGGCCGCGCAGGCCGGCGGTGCGTCGCTGCACGGTGTCGGTATCGCTCCCGGCGCCGCCAGCGAGCTATTCCCGCTGCTGTTATCGGTGATGTCCACCGGGGTGACTTTCGTTCGCTGCGAAGAGTTCTCCGATTTGCGGACTTATGGCGCGCCGGATGTGCTGCGTCATGTGATGGGCTTCGGGGGTGCACCCGAGAGCGCGCTGACGGGCCCGATGCAGAAAATTCTCGACAGTGGCTTCGTGCAGTCGGCGAGGTTGTGTGTGGACCGGCTGGGTTTCGCCGCCGACGAGCAGATCCGCTCATCCCAGGAGGTGGCGGTGGCGACCGCTCCGATCGACTCACCGATCGGGGTGATCGAGCCGGGGCAGGTCGCCGCGCGTCGTTTTCACTGGGAGGCGATGGTAGGCGACACCGTGGTGGTGCGAATCACGGTCAACTGGCTGATGGGAGAGGAAAACCTCGACCCGCCATGGTCTTTCGGTCCGGCGAAAGAACGTTACGAGATGGAGGTGCGGGGCAATCCGAACACGTTCGTCACGGTCAAGGGTTGGCAGCCGGAAAGCGTCGAAGAGGGCCTGAAGAGCAATCCCGGTGTCGTGGCAACTGCGGCACACTGTGTCAACGCCATCCCGGCGACCTGTGCGGCTCCGGCCGGCGTCGTCGGGTTCTTCGACCTGCCACTGATCACCGGCCGAGCCGCCCCCGGACTGGCGCGGTAGAAGCTAACCTCGGCTGATGCCTCACGTCGTCGAACAATCCCGTGCGATCCCGGTAGCCGTCGATGACGCGTTCGCCGGAACGTTGCCGCTACCGCTGCCACAGCTTTTCCGGCACTGGTACGGGCCGATCCCGCCGATCAAAGAGGTCCGGGACCAGGACGGCGAGTGGGCGACCGTCGGCCAGACCCGAACCGTGCGACTGACCGGTGGCGGCAGCATGCGAGAGGAGCTGACCGGGGTCGACCCACCGCGGTCGTTCGACTACCGGCTCACCGACATCACCGGCCCGTTGGCGCCGCTGGTTCGTCTCGTCGAGGGTCGATGGGAATTCAGCCCCACCGCAGCGGGCACCACGGTCACCTGGCGGTGGGTCATCCACCCCAGATCCGTGCTGGCCGTACCCGTGATGCCGGTGCTCGGCAGGTTGTGGCAGGGCTACGCTCGGCGGTCGCTGGCGCAGCTGGCCGCGCTGTTGGAGGGCTGAGGCGACGATGTGCCGACTGTTCGCCCTGCATGCCGGGACCAAGGTCGTGACCGCAACGTTCTGGCTGCTCGACGCCCCGGACAGTCTGGCCGCCCAGAGCCGGCGCAACCCCGACGGGACCGGGCTGGGGGCATTCGACGGCTACGGGCAACCGCGGGTGCGTAAGCAGCCGATCGCGGCGTGGCGCGACGTCGACTTCGCCACCGAAGCGCACGACATGACCGGCACCACGTTCGTCGCCCACGTCCGGTACGCCACCACGGGCCGGTGCGACGTCGTCAACACCCACCCGTTCCTGCAGGACGGCCGTATCTTCGCGCACAACGGCGTGGTCGAGGACCTTGCCGCCGTTGACCAGCGGCTGCGCGAAGTCGACGGCTACGGCCTGGTGCTGGGCGAGACCGACTCCGAACGCGTCTTCGCCCTCATCACCGCCGCGATCCGGGCCCGGCGCAGCGACGTGGCGGCCGGCCTGGTTGACGCCGTGAAGTGGCTCGCCGCCAACGTGCCGATCTTCTCGCTCAATCTGGTGCTGAGCACCGCCACCGACATGTGGGCGCTGCGCTACCCCGAGGCCAACGAGCTCTACATCCTGGACCGGCGAGACGGCGTGGCTCCCGCAGGTCTGGCAATGCGCACCGAGCGGATTCGAGCCGATGCCAAGCAATTGCGCGGCCGGCCGGCGGTGGTGTTCGCCAGCGAACCGATGGACGACGACACCCGCTGGGAACCGATCGAGCCGGGCCAGCTGGTGCACGTCGACGCGGGCCTGCGGATCACCCGCCGCCTGGTGCTGCCCGATCCGCCCGCGCGGCAGCTGCGGCGCGAAGACCTGAACCCGGTGGCCGCAGCGGCTCAACACCCGGCGGTGTGAGCGCGATGACGAAGCGTGCGCTGGTATTGGCCGGCGGGGGAGTGGCGGGAATCGCCTGGGAGACCGGCGTGCTGTGCGGCATCGCGGACGAGTCGCCGGCCACCGCGGCAGCGCTGCTGGAATCCGATGTGCTGGTGGGGACCTCGGCCGGTTCGGCGGTGAGTGCGCAGATCGGCAGCGGGGCCGGTCTCGACGAGCTGTTCGCCCGGCAGGTGGCCGAGACCTCGCCCGAACTCGATCCCGGCGTGGGCATCGAGGGAATCGCCGAGCTGTTCTTGGCAGCGATGACCGAGCCGAACACGTCGGCCGCGCAGAAGATGCAGCGTATCGGCGCGGTGGCGCTGGCCGCCGAGACGGTCCCCGCCCCGGTGCGCCGGCAGGTGATCGAGCACCGGTTGCCGTCGCATCGGTGGCCGGACCGCTGCCTGCGGATCACCGCGATCGACATCGACACCGGCGGACTGATGGTGTTCGACCGGGACTCGGGCGTCGACCTCGTCGATGCGGTGGCGGCCAGCTGCGCGGTGCCGGGCGTCTGGCCACCCGTCGTGATCGGTGGGCGGCGTTACATGGACGGTGGGATGCGCAGCTCGATCAACCTCGACGTCGCCGACGATTGCGACGCGACCGTCGTGCTGGTGCCGTCCGGGGAAGCGACTCCGTCGCCGTTCAGCGCCGGTGCGGGCGCCGAGGTCGCGGCTTTTCGCGGGCGGGCGTACGCGGTCTTCGCCGACGGTGTTGCGTTGCGCGCCTTCGGCAGCAATCCGCTGGACCCGGCGTGCCGGGTGCCGTCGGCGCAGGCCGGACGCGAGCAGGGGCGCCGGCACGCCGCCGCCATCGCCGAGTTCTTGGCGCCAGGGGACTAAGGCGAATTCATCGCGTCCAGGGCGCGCCCGGTGAGTTCGCGGCCCACCTCGATCAACTCCGCTGCGCGATGAAAATCCAGGCTGCGGCAGGCGATACGAGGCACTTCGATGAGTAGATCCGGTGGGTGCGACGCCAGCTGATGGCGGGTCAGTGCTGCCTGGGCGATGTCGATGGTGCGGTTCATCACCTCGAAGCTGCCGAGTTTGGGCACCCCGGCTGCGCCGGATGCGGCGTCCGCTGTGTCGTCGTCATCGGTTTCGTGCTCGGATTCCCCGCTGCTGAACCGATCCAGGATCGCCCGTGCTGTCGGCCGGTCCAGCAAGCCCCGCGCCCCGCTGGTGTCCAGCAACGCGGATGTGCTGCGCAACATGCGATTCAGTCGCCCGGCCGGGGCACCGCGTTCCGAATCGTCTGCGGCGGGGCCGACGACTGTCGGGTCACCGCCGTTGAGGCTCACCGCCAGCGTCAGGTCGGCGTTGACGGCGCACAACGGCGCCATCGGCAGCGGGTCGAGGATGCCGCCGTCGGCGAGCAGACGGCCGTCGACCACATGCGGTGCGATCACCCCCGGGATGGCGATCGAGGCGCGGATAGCGGTGTCGACCGGGCCGTGCTGCAGCCACACCGACCGGCCCGCGATCAGATCGGTCGCGACGGCGGTGTAGGGAATCGGCAGTTGCTCGATGTCGATATCGCCCAATATCTCCCGGACGACATCGAGAATCTTTCCGGCCCGCAGCACCCCCGCCGCGGTGAACGACGGGTCCAGCAGCCGCAGCACCGCCCCCTGAGTCAGCGACTTGGCCCACTCGGCGAAGTCGTCGAGTCGCCCGGCCGCCTGCAGCCCGCCGACCAGCGCACCCATCGACGAACCGGAGATCCCGACGATGTCGTAGCCGCGCGCGCGCAGTTCGGTGATCACCCCGATATGGGCGTATCCGCGCGCGCCGCCGCTGCCCAGCACCACCGACACCCGGGGTGCAGTTGTAGGTGCAGTTGTAGAGGTCATGCCCACCATTTTGCGGGTAATGCCGCACCGGCCTTTTGGGTCACCGTGATCGCAAACGCAGTTTCGGCACAAAGGGCCAGGTCACGATGGGTAGACGGTAGCGCGCCGACCGGTAATGTGCGCTGCGGCGCGCGGCTGGCGGATGCGCGCCGGCGCCGCTTGGGCCTAACATGGCCGTTGTGATGGAGCACGTCGGATTCCAGGGTTGTTGTCGCCGCAGCTGAGCGCTGCCGTCGACCCCCCAATCCATCCCCATCCGTTCTGGAGTTTCACCATGGTTATCGCTGATCCTGTCTCGTTGCGGCGTTCGGCCTCCCGGCCCCGCTCGCTGCGCCTGCCCGACCTGCTGGCGACCACCGACCTGGCCGCCGAGTCGGTGCTGGCCGGCCGCTACGAACACCTGCTGCCCGCATCGGGGCTGCCCGTCGACAGTCGCTGGTTCACCCGGATCCACGGCGACGATCGGCTCGACATCTGGCTGATCAGCTGGGTGCCCGGCCACGCCACCGAACTGCACGACCACGGCGATTCGCTCGGAGCCTTGACCGTACTGTCCGGCTCACTGGATGAATTCCATTGGGATGGCAGTCAGTTGGCGCAGCGGCGGCTCGATGCCGGCGATCAGGCCGCGTTTTCGCAGGGCTGGGTGCACGACGTCGTCTGGGCGCCGTCTCGCCCCGGCCCGACGCTGAGTGTGCACGCCTACTCGCCGCCGCTGGTCGAGATGTCCTACTACGACGTCGCGCCCGACAACGCGCTGCACCGGCAACGCACCGAACTCACCGAATACCCGGAGGCATCGTGACCGCGACACAGGTGACCAGTCGTATCGACGGGATGCTCGCCTCGGCGCGGGAGCGGCTGCAGCGGCTGACCGCCGACGAGGTGCCTGCGGCGCTGCGCAATGGCGCACACCTGGTCGACATCCGGCCGGCAGCTCAGCGCGCGCGGGAGGGGCAGGTGCCCGCCGCTCTGGTGATCGAGCGCAACGTGCTGGAGTGGCGCTGCGACCCGACCAGCGACTCCCGGCTGCCGCAGGCCGTCGACGACGACGTGCAGTGGGTGATCCTGTGCTCGGAGGGCTACACCTCGAGTCTGGCGGCGGCCGCACTGGTGGACCTGGGCCTGCATCGCGCCACCGACGTCATCGGCGGCTATCACGCACTGGTCGCCGCCGGGGTGCTGGTGGAATCGAAAGGGTCAGGCGTTGGAGTGCAGCAGCGGCCGCAGCCGCTCGGTTTTATCCGCGCTCCACGCCGGTGGATGTAATATCGCCGCCCACGCATTGGCGACGTCGGCGACATAGTGGTGACCGTGACCATCCGGCACGTCGACTGCCACCGCCATGTCGGCTGACACCTGCAGGAACGTCACGATCGGTTTCCACTGCACCTGCGGCAGCACGTCGTAGCCGCGCGGCTCGCTCAGCCAGTCCGGCTTGTTGAACAGCAGATCCGGGTTCCACCAGGCGATCGGGTCGGAGGCGTGCTGCAGGTACACCACCCTTGGAGAAGCCGGCGCATCCGCCATGCCCCAGGAATCGTCCGGGCGCGCCAGGTCGTCCGGGCGGGCGACGAACCGGACATTGCGCCCGCCGTCATAGACCGGCAGCCATTGCGGGGACCCGGGATCGCGGTTCACGGTCAGGCCTTTCCAGATGGTGTTCTGAAACGTCGGCCCGGAGAAGAGCGCGCCGTCAGTACGCGCCAGCACGTTGTTGAGGCTCATGAACGATGCCTCGCCGCCGAACGACCCGAGACTCTCGCCGAACACCACCAGCTTGGGGCGCCGGGACTCCGGCAGGGCCCGGACCCGTCTGTCGACGGCCTCGAACAGCGCCTGGCCGGCCTGGCGGGCGTTCTCCTTGTCGACCAGGAAGGACAGCCAGCTGGGCAGGAACGAATACTGCATGCTCACGATCGCGGTGTCGCCGTTGAAGATGTACTCCAGCGCGGTGGCCTCCGCCTCATTGATCCAGCCGGTGCCGGTCGTCGTGGCCACGGCCACCACCGCGCGGTTCAGCCCGCCGGTACGGGCCAGTTCTTCGGCGGCCAGTTCGGCGGTCGCCTTGATTCCGTCAGCAGAATTGAGACCGGCGTAGGCGCGGATCGGCTCGACCGCCGGTGTGGCGTTGAACGCGGTGAGCTGGGCGACGGTGGGACCTTCGGCCACAAAGGCTCGGCCCTGATGACCCAGCGACTCCCAGGACGCGAGCGACCCCGGCCCACCGGAGCGCAGCGGTGTGGTCGGAGCAGGAAGGTCGGGGCTCATTTCGTTGTTGGCCGAGGCGAAAGTGTGGTTCATCGCGCGCATTCCAGCTTTCGCCACCACGCCGTTGAGGACCGCGATGAGCAACGCCACCAACAGTGACACCGCGACGACCGCCGAAACCCGCGGTGGCGCCACCCGCTCGAGTTGGCTCATCAGGAAGCGGATCAGGATTTTGATCAGCTGGCCGATTTCGACGAGGACGAACATCGTGACGATGGCCAGTGCGGCCGCCTGCGGGTAGTTGTACCAATTCAGCCGCGGCACGCCCATAAGGTCGCGGAGCCGGTCCTGCCAGATGTGGACCCAGATGACGATGGCTAGGTGGCCGATCGCCCCGACGGAGATGAGCACCAGCCACGTCCACCGAGGCGCCGGTGGGCTGGAATCCCGGGACTGCATGAACCGGACCAACCAGACACTGAATACCCCCACGGCGTACCCGGTTGCGCCGGACGCGCCACTGACAAGGCCCTGGAACAGCGGCCCCCGGGGCAGCAGCGACGGTGTCATCGACAACCACAGGAACACCAAGCCGACCGCTGTGCCGGTGAACGTGTAATGCCGTATCCACCAGGGCTTTTCGGAAGGATCGGGCATGAGCTCAGCGGTGGGTGAAGTTCGGCGGTCGCTTCTCGGTGAATGCCGCCATTCCTTCGGTCTGGTCCTCGGTGGCAAACGCGGAGTGGAACAGTCGTCGCTCGTAGAGCAGTCCTTCGGCCAGGGTGGATTCGAAGGCCCGGTTGACGGCTTCTTTGGCCATCCGGGCCGCCGACAGGCTCATTCCCGCGATGGTGGCGGCGACCTTGGCGGCTTCGGTCAGCAAGTCCTCGGCCGGCACTACCCGCGAGACCAGCCCGCTGCGTTCGGCTTCGGCGGCATCGATGGTGCGTCCGGTCAGGATCAGATCCATGGCCTTGGCCTTGCCGATGGCACGGGTCAGGCGCTGCGAGCCGCCCATGCCGGGCAGTACGCCGAGTTTGATCTCGGGCTGGCCGAACTTGGCGGTGTCGGCGGCGATCAGCACATCGCACATCATCGCCAGTTCGCAGCCCCCACCCAGGGCGTGCCCGGCGACCGCGGCGATCGTCGGGGTGCGCACCGCGGCCAGCTTGGACCAGGCGGCGAAGAAGTCGGCGGCGAACACGTCGGCGAAACTCAAGTTCGCCATCTCTTTGATGTCGGCCCCGGCCGCGAACGCCTTGGCGCTTCCGGTGATGATGATCGCGCCGACGCCCGGGTCGGTATCCAATTCGGCTGCGGCGGTGGTGAGCTCGTTCATCACCTGGCTGTTGAGCGCGTTGAGGGCTTGGGGACGGTTCAAGGTGATGGTGGCCACGCGTGCGTCACGCTCGACGAGAATCGTTTCATATGCCATGGGAGACACTCCTTTTAGAAAACTAGGTCGGGTTCGGCTGGGGCGAAGTACGTATCGATGTCGGCGGCGCTCACCTGCGCCAGGCTCGCCGGTGACCACTGTGGGTTGCGGTCCTTGTCGACCAGTTGGGCGCGGATCCCCTCCACCAGGTCATGGGAGCGCAGCGAGGCGACCGAGACCCGGAACTCCTGGACGAGCACCTCTTGCAGCGTCGCGAGCTTGCCTGCCCGGCGCACCGATTCGCACGTCACCGAGCACGCGATCGGGGAGCGGGTGGAGATCAGTTCCGCGGCGGCGTTGGCCTCGGCGGCGGGGTGGCCGGCCAACGCTGCCACGATCTCAGCGACGGTGTCGTGGCCGTAGCACTCGTCGATCCAGTCGCGCTGTGCGGCAAGCGGGCTCGGCGGCGCTTCGAGGGCGTGGGCGGCTAGGGCGGCGTCGACTCCGTCGGAGAGGATCGCCGCGGTGAAGTCGCTCAAAGCGGCGTGCGGCACGTAGTGATCGGCGAAGCCCAGCGCGATGGCATCCGCCCCGGAAAACGGTGCGCCGGTCAGCGCCGCGTGCAGGCCGAGGTGGCCCGGTGCGCGCGACAACAGGTACGTGCCGCCGACATCGGGGATGAACCCGATACCCACCTCGGGCATCGCCATCTTCGTGGTGTCGGTGACCACCCGGGTGTTGGCGTGTGCGCCCACTCCTACGCCGCCGCCCATCACGATGCCGTCCATCAGCGACACATACGGCTTACCGAACCCGCCGATCGCCGCATTGAGCAGGTACTCGTCGTGCCAGAAGCGCCGCGCGTCCGCACCGTCGGCCTTGGCGCTGTGATAGATCGCGACCACGTCGCCGCCGGCGCACAGGCCGCGCTCACCGGCGCCGGACAACACCACCGCGGCTACCGCCGGATCATCGGCCCAGGCGCTCAGCGCCGCCCTCATCCCGGTCACCATCGCCAGGTTCAGCGAGTTGATCGCCTGCGGGCGATTGAGGGTCAGCAGACCGACCCCGTTCTCGACGTGGGCCACTACCTCGTCAGATTCACCTGTCACGCCTTCGCAATGTAGATCCCTACCCGTGGTCGCCCATCCGCGGGTAAGGTTTGGCACCAGAACGGCCCGCAGTCCGTTTGGGGAACCCCGGCGGGTCGTGGATCGTTGATCAAGTTGTTCACACATCTCCGTGTGAGAGCAGTCAGAGCACAAGACAGCATTAGAGAGGATCGGGACGGTGCGGGAAACCAGCAACCCGGTATTTCGTTCGTTGCCCAAACAGGGCGGTTACGCGCAGTTCGGAACCGGCTTGGGGCAAGCCACCGCCGCAACCCAGCAGGTGGGCCAGGGTTACCCCGGCCAGCAGAGCCCGCAGATCGACTACCAGCGGGAGGTCAGCCGCCCGCTGACCATCGACGACGTCGTCACCAAGACCGGCATCACGCTTGGGGTGCTCAGCGTCGCCGCCATCGTGTCCTTCTTCCTGGTGTCGGCCAATCAGGCCCTGGCCGGGCCGCTGACCTTCATCGGCGCGTTCGGCGGCTTGGCGCTGGTCATGGTGGCCATGTTCACCCGCAGGCAGGACAGCAAGGCGCTGGTGCTCAGCTACGCCGTGCTGGAGGGCCTGTTCCTCGGGGCCATCTCCTTCGTGCTGACCGCGGTCACCGTCGGGACCGGCAACGCCGGCTCGATGATCGGCCAGGCGGTGATGGGCACCTTCGGGGTGTTCGGCGGCATGCTCGTCGTCTACAAGACGGGCGCCATCCGCGTCACCCCGAAGTTCACCCGGATGATCGTCGCCGGGATGTTCGGTGTGCTGGCTCTGATGATCGGCAACCTGGTGCTGTCGCTGTTCGGTGTCGGCGGTGGCGAGGGCCTGGGCCTGCGCAGCGGCGGGACCCTGTCGATCATCTTCTCGCTGGTGTGCATCGGGATCGCCGCGTTCAGCTTCCTGATCGACTTCGACGCCGCGGACCAGCTGATCCGGGCCGGGGCGCCGGAGAAGGCGGCCTGGGGTATCGCACTCGGACTGACCGTGACACTGGTCTGGCTGTACCTGGAGATCCTGCGTCTGCTCAGCTACTTCCAGAGCGAATAACCCGCTAGCTTTTCCCGTTGACTCTGCGCTGACCAGGCAAGTTACTCGTACTTTTGCCTGGTACGCGCAGAGTCAACTGCTATCCGGGGTGCTGTCGCTGCGGCAACTGGAAACGGCCTTGGACCTTGTCGACGCGGGTGCCCAGTCACCGAAGGAAACCTGGCTGCGGCCGAGCACCGGGGCTACGACGTGACCCGCCGGGTCCGGTGTGCCTGGGACACGTTGACTCTGCGCTGACCAGGCGAGTTACTCGCACTTTGGCCTGGTAGGCGCAGAGTCAACGGTGGGAAATTAGGACAGTCTTTCCACCACCATGGCCATGCCCTGGCCGCCGCCCACGCACATGGTCTCCACGCCGAAGGTCTTGTCGTGGGTCTGCAGGTTGTTCAGCAGGGTGGCGGTGATGCGCGCGCCGGTCATACCGAACGGATGGCCAAGCGCGATCGCCCCGCCGGACACGTTCAGCTTCTCCTCGTCGATACCCAGCTCGCGGGCGGAGCCGAGCACCTGCACGGCGAACGCCTCGTTGATCTCGAACAGGTCGATGTCCGAGACCGACATCTTGGCGTTGGTCAGTGCCTTCTTGACCGCCTCGATCGGGCCCAGGCCCATGATCTCCGGCGAGAGGCCGGAAACCCCGGTGGCCACGATGCGGGCCAACGGCTTGAGGCCCAGCTGCTTGGCCTTGGTGTCGCTGGTGATGATCACCGCAGCCGCGCCGTCGTTGAGCGGGCAGGCGTTACCGGCGGTGATCGTGCCGTTGGGACGGAACACCGGCTTGAGCTGACTGATCTTCTCGTAGGTGGTGCCGGCGCGCGGGCCGTCGTCGGTGCTCACCACGGTTCCGTCGGGCAGCGTGACCGGGGAGATCTCCCGGGCGAAGAAGCCGCTGTTGATGGCCTCCTCGGCGCGGTTCTGGCTGCGCACGCCCCAGTGGTCCTGGTCTTCGCGGCTGATCCCGGTGTGCAGCACGACGTTCTCGGCGGTCTGGCCCATCGCGATGTAGACGTCGGGCAGGTTGCCGTCGGCGCGCGGGTCGTGCCATTCGGTGGCGCCCGCGGCGGCGGCCTCGGAGCGGGCCATGGCGTCGTTGAACAGCGAGTTCTTGCTGTTCGGGGCACCGTCAGCGGCCCCGATGCCGAACTGCGACACGGTCTCCACCCCGGCGGAGATGAACGCATCACCCTCGCCGGCCTTGATCGCGTGGAACGCCATCCGGGTGGTCTGCAGCGACGACGAGCAGTACCGGTTCACCGTGGTGCCGGGCAGGAAGTCGTAGCCGAGCAGCACCGAGACGACGCGCCCGATGTTGTAGCCGGAAGCGCCGCCGGGCTGGCCGCAGCCCATCATCAGGTCGTCGATCTGGTGCGGGTTCAGCTCGGGCACCTTGTCCAGGGCGGCGCGCACCATCTGGGCGGCCAGGTCATCGGGCCGGATGGTGACCAGCGATCCCTTGCCGGCCCGGCCGATCGGCGAACGAGCAGTTGAGACGATGACAGCTTCGGGCACTTCTGACTCCTCTGATCGGGTATAGAGGCGAATCTAGCCCGACGGGACCACCTCACGTGAATCGGCCTCGCCCATCGCGGCGCACAGCGCCGGGATCACTTGACCGGCCGCCAGCGCATAGCCCGCGGCCGACGGGTGGTACTGGTCCTGGGCGAACAGCAGCCCGCGGGCGTCGCGGAACGCTCTCGCGCGAAAGTCGGCGAACGGTACGGCGATACCGCCGGCGGCCTTGACCGCCTGGGTCTGGGCCCGGGCCAGCTGCAGCGCCCGGGCGTGCGCGACCAGCCGCAGCGGCTGGGGGATCGCACTGACCGCTCCGAAATCCGGGCAGGTGCCGACGACCACCGCCGCACCGCTGGCGCGTAACCGCTTCACCGCCGCATGCAGTCGCTGTGCCGATCCGGCGACGCCATTGAGCGCGGTGACATCGTTTGCGCCGATCATGATCACCGCCGCGTCCGGTGGCGGTCCCGCCACGAACATCGCGTCGACCTGGCCGGCGAGTCCCTTGGAGGTGGCGCCCACGATTGCCTTGGTGCTCAGTCGAACCCGCTTGCCGGTCCGCTCCGCCAGTGCCCTGGCGATCAGCGCGCCGGGGACCTCATCGGGTGAACAGCAGCCGTATCCGGTCCCGGTCGAATCACCGAAAATCATCAGGTGCAGATCGACGCTCACGTCACGCTGAAAGCGCGCCACCGCGACGTCGCCGGCAATGTAGACACCGTCGGCGCGCGGCGGGACGTTGCATGCCCTGGGGATCGTTTGGCGGGCCAAGTCGGCCTGGCCGGCAAGCAGATTGCGTAGACCCACGTAGAGGGTGCCGCTGGAGGCGAGCGCCCCCGCAGTGGCCAGCGTGATCGCCGACCGCCGCGCCACCCGGATTCCCATCCTGCGAGTTTACGGAGCCGATCTGCCGGACGCCCCGCGTCCAGCAAACAAAAGAGGTCACGATGCGGACCCGATGACGCATCGGAACGAATCCTAAGATTTCTTCACAAGCTTTTGCGTGTGACGATACGTTGTAACCGCGTTGGCTGTGCCGGCCGGGGCCGGCTGGAGGGAGTGTGCACCATGACCGCACCCAGCAAGATTCCCAGCTCGTCGCGTGCATTCACCGGTCTGCGTCCCGCCCAGCGAACCCGCCGCCTCGCCCGCAATGACGGATTGCCGGTTGAGGTCGTCGAGGACGCGCCCAGCGTCGAGGGACGGCTGGCGTGGCTGGCGGCCCGGCTCACCGTCCGGCCGGTGCTTTCGGTAGGCAGCTACCTCCCCCGCATGCCCTGGCCGTTCGGTGTACTCGACTTCGCCGCCAAGGCGATGCTGCCGGCGCCGGGCACCGTGCGCGCCACCATCCGGTTGCCGCGCTGCAAGGCCCAGATGGTGCGTGCCGCCGGTGTCCTGCCCGCTGACGGCACCCGCCGCGTCGTGCTCTACATGCACGGTGGAGCCTTTCTGACCTGCGGAGCCAACACCCATGGCCGGCTCGTGACCAAGCTGTCGAAGTACGCCGACAGCCCGGTCCTGGTGGTGGAATACCGGATGATCCCCAAGTACTCCATCGCCGACGCCGTCGATGACTGTTACGACGGCTACCGCTGGCTGCGCCGTCAGGGCTACGAACCCGACCAGATCGTGCTGGCCGGCGACTCGGCCGGTGGCTACCTGGCGCTGGCGCTGGCGCAGCGGCTGCTCGACGAGGGCCAAGAAGAAGTCCCGGCGGCGATCGTCGCGATGTCGCCGTTGCTGGAGATCGCCAAGGAACCCAAGAAGGCGCACCCCAACATCCATACCGGAGCGATGTTCCCGCCCAAGGCATTCGACGCGTTGGTCGAACTGGTGGAAGCCGCGGCCCGGCACGACCGCACCCACGGCAGCGAAGTCCTCGAACCGCTGCAGCACGTCAAGCCGGGACTGCCGCGCACCCTGATCCACGTCTCCGGCTCCGAGGTGCTGCTGCACGACGCCCGCCTGGGCGCCAAGGTGCTGGCGGCGGCCGGCGTCCCGGTGGAGCTACGGGTGTGGCCCGGCCAGATCCACGACTTCCAGATCGCCGCACCGTTCGTGCCGGAGGCCACCCGCTCGCTGCGCCAGATCGGCGAATACATCCGCGAGGCCACCGGCTAGCCAGGCCGTTGGCCTGGTGAGCAGGACCGCCTGAGACGATGGCAGGCATGCGGATAGCGCGCCACATCAGTGACCTCATCGGAAACACCCCCCTGGTCGAGCTGAGTTCGATCGTTCCGGCCGGGGCGGGCCGGGTGGTGGCGAAGGTCGAATACCTCAACCCGGGTGCGAGCTCCAAGGACCGCATCGCGGTGAAGATGATCGACGCGGCTGAGGCCAGCGGGGCCCTGCGGCCCGGCGGCACCATCGTCGAACCCACCTCCGGCAACACCGGTGTCGGCCTGGCCCTGGTCGCCCAGCGGCGCGGTTACAAGTGCGTGTTCGTCTGCCCGGACAAGGTCAGCGAGGACAAGCAGAACGTTTTGCGGGCCTACGGCGCCGAGGTGGTGGTGTGCCCGACAGCGGTGGCGCCCGATGACCCGGCCAGCTACTACAGCGTGTCCAACCGACTGGTAGAGGAGATCGACGGCGCCTGGAAGCCCGACCAGTACTCCAACCCGGCCGGTCCTGAGAGCCACTACGAGACCACCGGCCCGGAGGTCTGGGCAGACACCGACGGCCAGGTCACCCACTTCGTCGCCGGGATCGGTACCGGGGGCACCATCACCGGCACCGGCCGCTACCTCAAGGAGGTGTCGCAAAACCGGGTGCGCATCATCGGCGCCGACCCGGAAGGCTCGGTGTACTCCGGTGGAACCGGCCGGCCCTATCTGGTGGAGGGGGTAGGCGAGGACTTCTGGCCGGCCGCCTACGACCCGAAGATCCCCGACGAGATCATCGCGGTGTCCGATGCGGACTCGTTCGACATGACCCGGCGACTGGCTCGCGAGGAAGCGCTGCTGGTCGGCGGATCATGCGGGATGGCCGTGGTGGCGGCCGTGGAGGCGGCCGTCAAAGCCGGGCCCGACGCGCTCGTCGTCGTCCTGTTGCCGGACGGGGGCCGCGGTTACATGTCGAAGCTCTTCAGCGACTCCTGGATGTCGTCCTACGGGTTCCTGCGCTCCCGGCTGGACGGCTCGACCGTGCAGCCCACCGTCGCCGACGTGCTGCGCGCCAAGTCCGGGGTGTTGCCGGATCTGGTGCACACCCATCCCTCGGAGACGCTGCGCGACGCCATCGGGATCTTGCGGGAGTACGGGGTGTCGCAGATGCCCGTTGTCGGCGCCGAGCCGCCGGTGATGGCCGGTGAGGTGGCCGGCAGTGTGTCCGAACGCGATCTGCTCTCCGCGGTGTTCGAGGGCCGCGCCAAGCTGGCCGACGCGGTGGCGCAGCATATGGGCCCGCCGCTGCCGTTGATCGGCTCCGGTGAGGTGGTCGGCATCGCCGCCACCACGCTGGCCGAGGTCGACGCGGTGATGGTGGTCGAAGATGGCAAGCCGGTCGGCGTCATCACCCGCCACGACCTGTTGGGTTTCCTGTCCGACGGGCCACGCAAGAGGTAGTTACCGCGCGAGCGCACTGCGGTAGCGTGACAATCCGCAGCAATCGATTCGCCAGAGGGGTGCCCATGACTGACTACCCGCCGCCGCCACCGGGTAACTATCCGCCCCCTCCCGGCGATTACCCGCCTCCGGGCAATTACCCGCCCCCGCTGCCCGGCGATCGGCCGCAGCCGGGCAATTACCCGCCGCCGCCCGGCAATTACCCTCCGCCGGGCAACTATCCGCCACCCCCGCCCGGCAACTACCCTCCGCCGCCGCCCGGCAATTACCCGCCGCCGGCGCCGGGATACGGCGCGGCCGGCAGCCCGGTCGGCCAACTTCCGCCGGAGTCCTACACGTCGTGGCTCACCCGAGTGGGTGCCTACTTCATCGACTTCATCCCGATCCTGGTGATCTACGGAATCCCGGCGATGATCGCCGGGTCCACGGCGCAGAAGGAGTGCATCACCACGTCGGCCGGCTTCGCCTGCACCGTCACGCCGTCGGGCGCCGGCGCAATTCTGATGTTCGTGGGTTGGCTGGGGGCGGTCGGCTTCGGAATCTGGAACTACGGCTACCGGCAGGGCGTCACCGGATCGAGCATCGGTAAATCGGTGCTGAAATTCAAGGTGGTCTCCGAGGCCACCGGTCAGCCGATCGGGTTCGGGCTGTCGATCGTGCGGCAACTGGCCCACATCATCGACAGCATCATCTTGTGCATCGGCTACCTGTTCCCGCTGTGGGATGCCAAACGGCAGACGCTGGCCGACAAGATCATGACGACCGTCTGCCTGCCGACCCAGTGAGCAGATCGCACGGCCCAATAGGCCTGTCCACCACGGCGATCCATGCCGGTTTCCGCCCCGACCCGGCCACCGGTGCGGTCAATGCGCCGATCTACGCCAGCAGCACTTTTGCCCAGGACGGCGTCGGCGGCCTGCGCGGCGGTTACGAGTACGCCCGCACCGGCAACCCGACCCGGACCGCGCTGGAGGCCGCGCTGGCCGGGGTCGAGCGGGGTCGCTTCGGCCGGGCGTTCTCCTCCGGGATGGCCGCCACGGACTGCGCGCTGCGGGCGATGCTGCGCCCGGGCGACCACCTGATCATCCCGGACGACGCTTACGGCGGCACCTTCCGGCTGATCGACAAGGTGTTCACCCAGTGGGGGGTGGCCCACACCCCGGTCGCGCTGTCCGACCTGGACGCGGTGCGTGCCGCGCTCACCGACCAGACCCGGCTGATCTGGGTGGAGACACCCACCAACCCGCTGCTGTCGATCAGCGACATAGCAGGCATAGCAGCCATCGGCACGGACGCCGGGGCAAAGGTGCTGGTGGACAACACCTTCGCCTCTCCCGCGCTGCAGCAGCCGCTGACGCTGGGCGCCGACGTAGTGCTGCACTCGACCACCAAATACATCGGCGGCCACTCCGACGTGGTGGGCGGTGCGCTGGTCACCGATGACGAAGAGCTCGACGCGGCCTTCGCGTTCCTGCAGAACGGCGCCGGGGCGGTCCCCGGTCCCTTCGACGCCTACCTGACCCTTCGGGGCTTGAAGACACTGGTGCTGCGGATGCAGCGGCACAGCGAGAACGCCAGCGCGGTGGCGGAGTTCCTCGCCGGGCACCCGGCGGTGGACAACGTGCTTTACCCGGGCCTGCCCGGCCACCCCGGACACGACGTCGCCGCACGCCAGATGAGCGGGTTCGGTGGCATGGTGTCGGTGCGGATGCGCGGCGGGCGGGCAGCCGCCGAGAAGCTGTGCGCCGGAACCGAGATCTTCATCCTGGCCGAGTCACTGGGCGGAGTGGAGTCGCTGATCGAACACCCGGGGGCGATGACGCATGCGTCGACGGCCGGCTCGCAACTGGAGGTTCCCGACGACCTGGTGAGGCTGTCGGTCGGCGTCGAGGACATCGACGACCTGCTCGAGGACTTGAAGCAGGCGCTGGCCTGAGCGGCCGCGCGCCGAAATGCTCAGTTCAGGAGTGATAGGGCTCAGGAGTGATAGGGCTTGGCGCTGAGCAGCTTCACCTTGACGGTCTTGCCGTTCGGGATCTTGTAGCTGCGCACATCGTTGACCTTGGCGTCCAGCAGGGCATGGCCCAGTGGTGAATTCGGCGAATAGACCTCGAGCTTGTCGTCGCTGACGCCCTCCTGGCGGGTGGCGATCAGGAACGTCTCGGTCTCGGTGTCGCCGCTCTCGTAGGTCAGCTCGACCTTGACCACCGAACCCGGCAGTGCCACACCCGATTTCGTCGGCGCCTCGCCGACCTTGGCGTTGTTGAGCAGCTCCTGCAGCAGTCGGATGCGGGCCTCCTGCTGGCCCTGCTCCTCGCGGGCGGCGTGGTAGCCGCCGTTCTCCCGCAGGTCGCCCTCCTCGCGGCGGTCGTTGATCTCCGCGGCGATTACCGGACGGTTCGCGATCAGCTGGTCGAGCTCGGCCTTGAGCCGGTCGTGCGACTCCTGCGTCAACCAGGTCACCTGGGTGTCCGTCATCTCACTGTGCTCCTTGTGTCGTCGGACCCGGCGATTTCGGTCAGCGGGGGTCGACGTCTTTAGTAATGCAGTCGTTCTAATGCAGCAATACACGGTCCCACCCGGAACCGTGTATCCGTAAAGGGTACCACCGCCAGGTCAGGGCGACTTCAGGTAACCGGGCACGTCGGTACCGCACCCGTAGACATCGCCCATGACCGGCGGCTGGGAGGATTTGACGATCGTCGTCACCTGTACGGTCGCCGACTCCGACGGTGGAACCAGCACTTCGCGCCGGCCCGTCTCGCTGCCGTCGCCGGCCCGGACCCGCACAATGCACACCACCGGTTGGGATGGCTCAGATCGGGTCACGCTGATCTTTACCGACACCGTTTGGTCGTCGATCACCTCATACCCGTACAGGTCGCCCTTCACCTCGGCGGTGGTCAGTCGTTGAAAGCCCAGCACAGCGACGGCGGCCGCCGTCGCGATGGCCAGCGCACCCAGCGCGATCGCCAGCAGACGTCGGGGCAGAGCACGGCCTCGGGTGTCCCCGTAGCGGGGCGGCTTCGAGTCGGTCATCGTGGGGTATGTCCCATGGTCGCCGGTGGAGTCGGGATCGGTTACCGCGCCCGCCGCACATGGTGGAACGATAGGGACCGGAAACCAACAGGAACTATAGGGGACTTTGCACATGAGCGGACTGCGGTTGATGGCGGTGCACGCGCACCCCGACGACGAGTCCAGCAAGGGCGCGGCGACGTTGGCCCGCTACGCGGCCGCCGGCCACCGGGTGATGGTGGTGACGCTGACCGGCGGCGAGCGCGGCGACATCCTCAACCCCGCGATGGATCTGCCCGACGTCCACGGGCACATCGCCGAGGTCCGCCGCGACGAGATGGCCAAAGCCGCCGAGATCCTCGGCGTCGAACATCGCTGGCTGGGTTTCGTCGACTCCGGGCTGCCCAAGGGTGACCCGTTGCCCCCGCTGCCCGAAGACTGTTTCGCCGTGGTGCCCCTGGAGGTGTCCGCCGAGGCTCTGGTGCGGGTGGTTCGCGATTTCCGGCCGCATGTGATGACCACCTACGACGAGAACGGCGGCTACCCGCACCCCGATCACATCCGCTGCCACCAGGTCTCGATCGCCGCCTTCGAGGCCGCCGGCGACTACCGCCGTTACCCGGACGCCGGCGACGCATGGGCGGTCTCGAAGCTGTACTACAACCACGGGTTCCTGCGCCAGCGGATGCAGTTGCTGCAGGACGAGTTCGCCAAGATCGGCCAGGTCGGTCCGTTCGCGAAGTGGCTGGAGCACTGGCTGCCTGACCACGACTCCTTCGCCGACCGGGTGACCAGCCGGATCCAATGCGCCGAGTATTTCAGTCAACGCGACGACGCGCTCCGCGCGCACGCCACCCAGATCGACCCGAACGGCGACTTCTTCGCCGCTCCGATCGAGTGGCAGCAACGACTCTGGCCCACCGAGGAGTTCGAGCTGGCCCGGTCTCGGGTGCCGATCACCCTGCCGGAGACCGACCTGTTCGCCGGGATCGAGGAAGACCGATGAATCATGCTGCGCTAACCGCACTTTGGATCCTGGCCGATGAGGTCCCACGGGAAACCGGACCGGACTTCGGCAAGGCCAGCCCGTTCGGGCTGCTGGTGATCGTGCTATTGCTGCTCGGCACGTTCGGGCTGGTCTGGTCGATGAACCGGCAGCTCAAGAAGGTGCCGGAATCGTTCGACCGGGAGGATCCGGCGGTGGATCAGGCCGCCGACGAGGGCACGCTGGACCCGGGACCGGACTCGGCGGGTCAGACGGGATAGTTCGTGACAAATCGTCTCGCCGAATCCACCAGCCCGTATCTGCGCCAACACGCCGACAACCCGGTGCACTGGCAGGAGTGGACGCCCGAGGCGTTGGCGGAAGCCGCCGAGCGCGACGTGCCGATCCTGCTTTCGGTGGGCTATGCGGCCTGCCATTGGTGCCACGTGATGGCGCACGGGTCCTTCGAGGACCTCGGCGTCGCCGAAGCGATGAACGACGGTTTCGTGTGCATCAAGGTCGACCGGGAGGAACGCCCCGACATCGACGCGATCTACATGAACGCCACCCAGGCGCTCACCGGGCGCGGCGGCTGGCCGATGACCTGCTTCCTGACCCCTGACGGCCGGCCGTTCTATTGCGGCACCTACTACCCGAAAGACACGTTTCTGAACCTGCTTTCGGCGATCGTGACTACCTGGCGCGAGCGCCGCGACGAGGTCGAGCACGCTTCCGAGCAGATTGCCGGTGAGTTGCGCTCGATGGCCGCGGGCCTGCCCGGCGACGGCCCGCCCGTCGACGCGATGCTCTGCGATGGCGCGGTGGCGGCGGTGTTGCGCCACGAGGACACCGAACACGGGGGCTTCGGAGGTGCGCCGAAGTTCCCGCCGTCGGCGCTGCTGGAAACCCTGCTGCGCCATTACGAACGGACTGCGGCCCGCACATCGCTGGACACGGTGGCCCGTGCCGGCGCGGCGATGGCCCGGGGCGGCATCTACGATCAGCTGGCCGGTGGCTTCGCCCGTTACAGCGTCGACAATGCCTGGGTGGTACCGCATTTCGAGAAGATGCTGTACGACAACGCGCTGCTGCTGCGGGCCTATGCGCACTGGGCTCGGCGCACCGGTGACCCGCTGGCCATCCGGGTCACCTCGCAGACCGCCCGGTTCCTGCTCGACGAACTGTCCGACGGCGGCATGTTCGTCTCGTCGCTGGACGCCGACGCCGACGGCCGGGAGGGCTCCACCTACGTGTGGACTCCCGAACAGCTGACCGACGTGCTCGGCGACGACGACGGGCATTGGGCGGCAGACGTTTTCGGGGTCACAGTGGGCGGGACCTTTGAAGCCGGCGCCTCGGTGCTGCAATTGCCGATCTACCCCGACGATCCGTCGCGACTCGACCGGGTGCGGCAACAATTGCTGGCCGCCCGCCGTGCCCGCCCCCAGCCCGGACGCGACGACAAGGTGGTCACCGCCTGGAACGGCATGGCGATCACGGCTTTGACCGAAGCCGCTGTGGCGCTGGGGGATCCGAGCCTGGTCGCCGCCGCGCAGGGCTGCGCGGCGGCACTGGTCGAGTTGCACTTGGTGCACGGGCGGCTGCGCCGGGCCAGCCTGGGCGGCCGGGTAGGGGACAGTGCGGCGATCCTGGAGGATTACGGCGCGCTGGCCACCGGACTGCTCAGCCTCTACCAGCTGGACGGCGACGAGCGGTGGCGGGCTGCCGCGACCGGGCTGCTGGACACCGCGCTGGCGCATTTCGCCGACCCGACGCAGCCGGGGCGCTGGTTCGACAGCGCCGACGACGCCGAAGCGCTGGTGTTGCGCCCGAGCGATCCCCTGGACGGGGCCACTCCGTCGGGAGCGGCACTGGTCACCGAGGCGCTGCTGACCGCGGCGCACCTGGCCGACGTAGACCGCAGCGACCGTTACCGCCGGGCGGCCGCCGACGCGTTGGCCGCGCACAGCGCTCTGCTGGCACGCGCGCCACGCTCGGTGGGGCACTGGCTGGCGATTGCCGAGGCCTACGTCCGGGGCCCGCTGCAGGTCGCCGTGGCCTGCGACCGCGCGGACTCGGCGCTGCTGGCCGACGCGCGCCGACTGGCACCCGGCGGGGCGATCGTCGTGGGCGGTGCGGCGGGCTCCTCGGAGCTGCTGATCGGGCGGGACCGCGTCGATGGCGCCGATGCCGCCTACGTCTGCCGGGGACCGGTGTGCGACCTGCCGGTGAGCAGCGCGGCGGAGTTGGCGGTGGCTCTCGAGGTGCCCCCCAATACGGTGTCCGGTGTAACCTGCGGCACATGACGAGCGCACCCGACAAGACACGGGCCATCACTGAGACCGTCCACCGCTACATCGAGCTGGTTGGCGGCGGCGACGCGGACGACCTGGTCGGGCTGTACGCGACCGACGCCACCCTGGAGGACCCGGTCGGCGGCGAGGTGCACATCGGTCACCAGGCCATCCGCAATTTCTACTCGAGCATCACCGGACTGGACCGCAAGTCCGAGCTGGTGACGCTGCGGGTCGCCGGCAACGAAGCGGCGTTCCACTTCGCGCTGACCATCACCAACGGTGAGCACCGGATGCGCATCGAGCCGATCGACGTGATGGTGTTCGACGGGGAGGGCAAGATCGCCGGGATGAAGGCGTACTGGTCGGCGGAGAACATCACCCAGCTGTAGGCCGGGTTCAATACAGCGCGGCGAACCAGATCGCGATGTATTGGCAGATGGCCGCGACCGCGGTGCAGGCGTGGAAGAACTCGTGGTAGCCGAAAGTGTGAGGCCACGGGTCCGGCCACTTCAGCGCGTACATGATCGCGCCGACGCTGTAGAGCATGCCACCGACGGTCAGTAGCACCATCGCCGCAATTCCGGCGTTGTGCATGATCGTCGCGATGAAAAACGCTGACACCCAGCCCAACAGCAGATAAAGCGGCACCCCGACCCACTTCGGGGCGGTCGGCCAGCACAGCTTGAGCGCCACGCCGGCCAGCGCACCACCCCACACGATGGTCATCACCAGCCGCTCTTGGGCGCCGTGGTCCATCGCCAGCAGCGCGAACGGGGTGTAGGTGCCGGCGATGAAGATGAAGATCATCGCGTGGTCGAGCCGCTTCATCCGGACTCGGGTGGCGACCGATTTCCAGGTCACCCGGTGATACGTTGCGCTGACTGCGAACATGCCCACCACCGAGATGGTGTAGGCCAGTGTCGCCAAACCGGCTTCGAGTCCGGCCAGCGGCCAGGTCACCCCGATGAGGGCGGCCCCGGCGATGACCGCCACGATGGCCGACACCAGGTGAATCCAACCGCGTGCCCGCGGCCTGGTGTGCGCAAGGCCGAGATCGGCGGGGAGATCCCCCGGGTTCGGCTCGGCTATGGCGTCGGCGTGGGTGCTCATGAACCTTCCCCTCGTGGATTCCCGGACTGACCCGCGGCAACTTCTGTCGATCACAGTAGTCTGGGTTTTTGTGGCGATCATCCCGGCGCGCATGAAGGAGCCGCTGTACCGGCTCTACGAAATGCGCCTCCGGCAGGGGCTGGCGGCTTCACGCTCCGCGCTGCCGCGCCACATCGCCGTGCTCTGTGACGGCAACCGGCGGTGGGCGCGCGATGCCGGCTACGACGACGTCAGCTACGGCTATCGGATGGGCGCGGCCAAGATCGCCGAGATGCTGCGCTGGTGCGCCGACGCCGGCATCGAGATGGCCACCGTCTACCTGCTGTCCACGGAGAACCTGCAGCGCGACCCCGCGGAGCTCGCCGCGCTGATCGAGATCATCACCGACGTGGTGGAGGAGATCTGCGCACCCGCCAACCGCTGGAGCGTGCGCACCGTCGGGGATCTCGAGCTGCTGGGCGAAGAGCCCGCCCGCCGGCTGCGTGAGGCCGTAGAGAGCACCGTAAGCACAGTGAGCACGGCGACCGCCGACGGCGGCAGCTCCACCCTTCATGTCAACGTCGCCGTCGGCTACGGCGGCCGCCAGGAGATCGTGGACGCCGTGCGCAGCCTGCTCGGCAAGGAACTGGCCAACGGCGCCAGCGCCGAGGAACTCGTCGACGCCGTGAGCGTCGAGGGGATATCGGAGAATCTGTACACCTCGGGACAGCCGGACCCCGACTTGGTGATCCGCACCTCCGGGGAGCAGCGGTTGTCCGGCTTCCTGCTGTGGCAGAGCGCCTATTCGGAGATGTGGTTCACCGAGGCGCACTGGCCGGCGTTCCGTCGGGTGGACTTCCTGCGGGCGTTGCGTGACTACAGCGTGCGGCACCGGCGATTCGGGCGGTAGCGGCCATGACTGTGCTGTCAGCGCTGGTCTTCACCGTGAGTTGGTGGCTCGGGATGTACCTGCTGGCCCGCGACCCACGCAAGCCCGTGCTGGTGCATGCGGCCATCGGGTTGTGCGGTTTCGCGGCGGTGGTCGCCGCCGACGCCGTGCGCTCGGTGTGGCAGCCGGTGCTGCTCGGCAAGCTGGAGATCTACCTGGCCGTGCTGCCCGGGGTGGCGTGGTTCGCGGTGCTGCTGGAGCTGGCCCGCCCCTGTGATCGCTGGTCCGGCCGTGGACGCGACACCCTCCTCATCGGCTTGGTCGCCGCCGCTGCACTGGCCGGGGCGGCGTGGGCCGGCAGCGTCGACGGCCCACTACGTGCCGGGCACTGGCTGCTGTTCGCGGTGATCTCGCTGTCGACGTTGGGGGCGATGCTCAAGGCGCTGACCCGGCCCGCGCAGCCAGGATCGGTGCTCGGCGTGGTGATCGTCGCGACGCTGTTCTTCGCGCTGGCCAATGCGATCCTGATCATCCCGCTGGGGGTGATACCCAGCGGGATCGCGCTGGCCAGCACCGGCATCGACGTCCTGCTGCTGGGCTTGGCGGTGGCGCTCTGGGACGCCTTCGACGAGGGCCAGGCGCTGCGGCTGGACATGCTGCGCTCGTTTCTGGCCGCCACGGCGATGGCGGGACTGCTGGGCGGGCAGGTGCTGATCGGACTGGTGCTGACGCGCAGTGAACCCACCGCGCAGACCGCGCTGACGGTGCTGCTGTTCACCACGATCGCGATCGCGATCGAGGTTCAGGTCTTCGTCGACCTGCTGGCCCGGCTCTGGGACCGACTGGCGTTCTGGCGCTCCCCGGCGTTGCGCGCCGACCGCGCCGTGCTGCGCGACACCGAGGCCGCGCTGGCGTTGCGCTCGACCGGCCCCCTCGACGACGTCGACGAGGAGACCTTCGTTCGGCTGACCCGACGGGCGTTGGGTCACTACGGGGATCTGTCGAAGCTCGTCGCGAGCCCGCTGACCGCGCTGTCGGCCATCGACGAGCGGTTGGCCGCTCGCGGTGCGCCCGACGCGCCGCTGGAACGGGCCAACGAACTCAAGGCACTGCTGGCCGACCGTATCGCCGCGCTCAAACCGCGCGACGGTGGCGAGTTCGGCACCACCGAACAGTGGCGCTACTACAACGCCCTGTACTTCCCCTATGTGGTCGGGGTGCGCGCCTACGCGCAGAACGCCACCGCGGCCGGGCTGGATCCGACCGCCCGGCAGGCATGGCAATGGTTGGTCACCGAGGTGCCGCAGCGCTCGCTGCACAACTGGCAGAACGCCGGTGCTCGGGTGATCGCCGCCGACCTGCGCGGCTGGGCGACGGTGTCGCCGGGGCTTTGACCTGCGGTTGGCAGTGCTTGGCAGCGTCGCGGGTCGATGTGGCAGCGGGCAGCGAGAAACGTCGGGGGCGTTCGTAGTCGACTCTCGAAGGGAGCTCACCATGACCGCCATCACCACTCGGGTCCTGTCCGACTCGACTGACTCACTGTTGCGCTTCGCGCTGCGCGCCGACGCTGTCATCGTCGGAACCGTCGGTCTGGCCGGCGTGATCGCCGCCCGCCCGATGGCGGCGCTGGAAGGCTTGACCGCCGCGCACGAGTACGCCCTGGCCGCCTTCTGCGTCCTCTACGGCGTCACCGTCTACTTCCTGTCCGCGCTGCCGGACCTGCGTCGAGCCGGTATCGGCGTGATCACCGCCAATGTGGTGTGCACCGTGGCCGCTGTCGCAGTGGTCGAAGCCGGCGTACTGCCGTTGACCGGGTTCGGCGTCGCGGCGGTGCTGGCGAGCGCCGTCTACACCGCGTCCTTCGCCTACGCGCAGTACCGCGGACTGCGCCGCCTGCCCTGACTTGCGGCCAGTGGAGCGCGTCGCCCCGGCCGCCACCGTCTACAGTTCTCTCCCATGATGTGGCGGCTGGCGGCGATGACCCTGATCCCCGGAACCCTGATATTCGCCGTCGCGCCGGCACAGGCCGACGAGAAGAGCTACCTCGGTTACCTCGAGTCGCACGGATTCAAGTACCAGAACACCCCCGGGCTCAACTCGTCCTCCGGGGCGGTGAAATTCGGCGAGATCATCTGCCAGAACCTTCGGCGGGGCCGTCCGGCCAAGGACCGGTTCGGCAAGTCGATCGCCGACGGCATTCCCAAGGTCGTGGTCGACGCGGCACAGAATGAGATGTGCCCGGAGACCTTGGCCGCCGCCACCCCGAAGCCCACGCCGGTGACGCCGCCGCCGGGCGCCCCCGAGCCTCCGCCGCCGGGCGCTCCTGACCTGCCGCCCCCGGGTGCTCCAGAGTTTCCGCCGCCCCCTGGGTTCCCGCCGCCGCCCGAGTTCCCGCCGCCGCCGCCGCCCGGGTTCCCGCCGCCTCCTGAGTTCCCGCCGCCGCCGCCCGGGTTCCCGCCGCCCCCTGAGTTCCCGCCTCCGGCGCCCGAGCCGGCGCCGCCGGGATCCCCGCAGCCGGGTACCGCAACGCAGCCTTAGAGCTTGGCGGCGACCCGCTTCGCCCGGCTCCGCCGCGCTTGCGATCGCCGCTAGAGCTTGCGCAACCGCAGCCGGTTGATGGAGTGATCGGCATCCTTGCGCAGCACCAGGGTGGCCCGCGGCCGGGTGGGCAGGATGTTCTCGACCAGGTTGGGCCGGTTGATGGAGCGCCAGATGTCGCGCGCGGCGATCACCGCCTGCTGGTCGTTGAGTCCTGAGTAGTGGTGGAAGTGCGACTCCGGATCGGCGAACGAGGTGGAGCGCATCGCCAGGAACCGCGAGACGTACCAGTGCTCGATGTCTTCCACCCGGGCGTCGACGTACAGCGAGAAGTCGAACAGGTCCGAGACCATCAGCGTCGGCCCGGTCTGCAAAACGTTGAGACCCTCGAGGATCAAGATGTCGGGGTGGCGCACCACCTGTTTGGCGCCGGCGACGATGTCGTAGCTCAGGTGTGAGTACACCGGCGCGCACGCGTAGTCGGCGCCGGACTTCACCGAGGTGACGAAACGCATCAGCGCCCGGCGGTTATAGCTCTCCGGAAATCCTTTGCGGTGCATCAGGTTCCGGCGTTCCAACTCCTGGTTGGGGTAGAGGAATCCGTCGGTGGTGACCAGGTCCACCCGGGGGTGGTGGCCCCAGCGAGCCAACAGCGCCTGCAGCACGCGGGCCGTCGTCGACTTGCCGACCGCCACGCTGCCGGCCACGCCGATGATGAACGGCACCGGCCGGTCCGGGCTCTGATCGTTCTCACCGAGGAACTCCGCGGTGGCGGCGAAGAGCTGCTGACGAGCGGCGACCTGCAGGTGTAGGAGTCGGGCCAGCGGCAGGTAGACCTCTTCGACCTCGAGCAGGTCGACCTGCTCGCCGAGCCCGCGCAGCGCCACGACTTCGTCCGCGGTCAGCGGCATCGGGGTCGACATACGCAGCGTCCGCCACTGACGTCGGTCGAACTCCACATAGGGACTCGGCTCGCTAAGCCGCCGCATGACCGTACAGTCTTGCAGGAGCCGCGGCGGTTAGCCTGATCGGGTATGGAGCCCGACGATTTGATCCGTGAATACCTGCTGCTCGGTCTGCGCTTCGACCGGATCGAGGCAGGTTATGTCGACGCGTTCACCGGTGATCCGGCGCTGCAACGACGTGTCGAGAACGAGCCGAAGCCCGACCCTGCCGCACTGGCCCACCAGGCCGAGAAGTTGCTCGCGGCATTGCCGGCCGGACTCGAGGCGGCGCGGGCCGACTATCTGCGGGTGCACCTGCGGGCGCTGGCGTGCGCCGGACGCAAATTCGCCGGGGAACAGGTCGGTTTCGTCGACGAGGTCCGCGACTACTTCGATGTCGACATCGCCAAGGGCGACCCCGACCGCTACCGGCAGGCGCACGCCCGGCTCGACGAAGCATTGGGCGGGACCGGGCCGCTGGCCGACCGGATGGCCGCGCACCGCCGGGCCGAGGAGATACCGCCGGAGCGGCTGGAAGTGGCCATCCACGCGTTCTCCTCGGCGCTGCGCGACCGGGTGCGCGCGCACTTCCCGCTGCCGGAGACCGAGACCATCACCTACGAGGTCGTCACCGACAAGCCCTGGTCGGGATTCAACTACTACCGCGGCGACTACCGCTCCACGGTGGCCGTCAACGCCGACCTGAAACAGCTGATGTCGAATCTGCCGAGGCTGGTGGCACATGAGTCCTACCCGGGCCATCACACCGAGCACTGCCGCAAGGAGGCCGGGCTGGTCGCGCGACTGGGCCAGGCCGAGCAGACCATTTTTCTGGTCAACACTCCGCAATGTCTGATGGCCGAGGGCCTGGCCGACCTGGCGCTGTATGCCGCGGTCGGACCCGGGTGGGGCGCCTGGGCCGCCGAGATCTACGCCGACCTGGGACTGCGCTTCGACGGCGAACGGGCCGAAGCGGTGTCGGAGGCCGCGGCGAGCCTGGCCGACGTGCGGCAGGATGCGGCGCTGATGCTGCACGACGAGCACCGAGACTCCGACGAGGTGGCCGACTATCTGCGCCGCTGGCTGTTGGTGCCCGAGGATCGGGCCCGGCAGACGCTGCGGTTCCTGTCGTCGCCGCTGTGGCGGGCCTACACCTCGACCTACGTGGAGGGCTACCGGCTGCTGCGCGCCTGGCTGGACGCCCGCCCGGACGGCGTGAACCTCACCGAGCGGTTCGGTCGGCTGCTCGACGAACCGCTGATCCCGTCGTCGCTGCGGGCCGAGCTGGCTCTATAGACTGACCGGCGTGACTGCCGCACCCCACACCCGCCCCGCCTCCACGATGTCGACCCCGCTGGCCGAGCTCGACCCCGATATCGCCGAGCTGCTCGGCAAGGAACTGGGACGCCAGCGCGACACCCTGGAGATGATCGCCTCGGAGAACTTCGTGCCGCGGGCAGTGCTGCAGGCACAGGGCAGCGTGTTGACCAACAAGTACGCCGAGGGGCTGCCGGGCCGGCGCTACTACGGCGGTTGTGAGCATGTGGACGTGGTGGAGAACATCGCCCGCGACCGTGCCAAGGAGCTGTTCGGCGCCGAGTTCGCCAATGTCCAGCCGCACTCCGGCGCCCAGGCGAACGCCGCGGTGCTGCAGGCGCTGATGGAGCCCGGTGACCGGCTGCTGGGCCTGGATCTGGCCAACGGGGGACACCTGACCCACGGCATGCGGCTGAATTTCTCCGGCAAGCTCTACGAGAACGCCTTCTACGGCGTCGACCCGGTCACCCATCGCATCGACATGGACGTCGTGCGCTCTCAGGCGCTGGAGTTCAAGCCGAAGGTGATCATCGCCGGCTGGTCGGCCTACCCGCGGATCATCGACTTCGCAGCCTTCGCCGCGATCGCGGCCGAGGTCGACGCGACGCTGTGGGTGGACATGGCGCATTTCGCCGGGCTGGTGGCCGCCGGTCTGCACCCGTCGCCGGTGCCACACGCCCAGGTGGTGTCGACCACCGTGCACAAGACCCTCGGCGGCCCGCGGTCCGGGCTGATCGTCGGCAAGAAGGAGTTCGCCAAGCAGATCAACTCGGCGGTCTTCCCGGGTCAGCAGGGCGGCCCGCTGATGCACGTCATCGCCGCCAAGGCCGTCGCGCTGAAGATCGCCGGCACGCCCGAATTCGCCGAACGTCAACAGCGGGTGCTCTCGGGGGCCAAGATCATCGCCGAGCGCTTGCTGGCCGCCGATGTCGCCAAGGCCGGCGTCTCAGTGGTCAGCCGGGGCACCGACGTACATCTGGTGCTGGTGGATCTGCGGGACTCGCCGCTGGACGGTCAGATGGCCGAGGACCTGCTGCACGAGGTTGGTATCACCGTCAATCGCAACGCCGTCCCCAACGACCCGCGGCCGCCGATGGTCACCTCCGGGCTGCGGGTGGGCACCCCGGCGCTTGCGGCCCGCGGCTTCGGCGATGCCGAGTTCACCGAGGTCGCCGATGTCATTGCCACCGCGCTGGCCGCGGGTTCGGCAGCCGACGTACCGGCGCTGCGCGCCCGGGTGGCGAAGCTGGCGCAGGACTTTCCGCTCTATGACGGCCTGGAGGACTGGAAGCTCGCCTGAGGCTCGGACGCAGTGACACGCCGCGCCCGAGTTGACAAGATAGTGTGAATTTGGGTTACAGTTACTTTCATGGCCGAACGTCCCGTTGCTAATGCACTGATCCGTGAGCTGGAGCCGGTGGTCGCCGCGAACATGGTTCGCCACATCGACACCGTGGATCCGTGGTACGCGCACGACTTCGTGCCGTTCGAGCAGGGCGAGAACTTCGCCTTCCTCGGCGGGAAGGACTGGGACCCATCGCAGGTCAGCCTGCCCAAGGTGATCACCGACGCGTGCGAGATCCTGCTCATCGAGAAGGACAGCCTGGCCGGCTACCACCGCGAACTGGTCGAGCACTTCATCCTCGAGGACAAGTGGGGGCGCTGGATCGGTCGATGGACCGCCGAAGAGCACCTGCACGCCATCACGCTGCGCGAGTACCTGATTGTGACCCGGGAGATCGACCCGGACGCCAATGAGCGCGTTCGTATGGAGCATGTGCAGAAGGGTTACCGCGCTGATCGCTACAGCCAGGTCGAGACCCTGGTGTTCATGGCCTTCTATGAGCGTGCGTGCGCCGAGTTCTGCCGCAACCTGGCCGACAAGACCGACGAGCCGGTGCTCAAGGGCTTGATCGGGCGGATCGCCGGCGACGAGGAACGCCACGAGGAGTTCTTCGCCAACCTGATCGCGCACTGCCTCGACTACGTTCCCGAGGAGACGGTGGCCGCCATCGCTGCGCGGGCCGCCGAGCTGAAAGTCGTCGGCGCCGACATCGATGCCTATGCCGACCGGCAGGCCGGAATCGCCGAGTCCGGCATCTTCGGGCCCGACCATTTGCGCCGGGTGATCTCCGACCGGATCAGCGCCTGGGGCCTGGCCGCGCACCCTGATCTGAAGCCGTTCGTCATCGGCTGAAAACTCCGGCGCGCCTGCGCAGCGCGCCCGCGCCGACGGGGGTACCGTCGCAATCGATGGCTAGCCACACGCTTCGCTGTCTAGGCGGCACCACCGGTCGTGTACACGATAGGACCGGCCCTGGTCCTGGTCCTGGTGCTGCGTCTCCCCGTCGAATTGCTCGCGCGGGGTCGCGCGTGCCCTCACCCGCTGGAGCGCTCAGTGCCTGAAATCCGGACGTATGTGCTCGACACCTCTGTGCTGTTGTCGGACCCGTGGGCCTGCGCCCGCTTCGCCGAACACGAGGTCGTCGTCCCGCTGGTGGTGATCAGCGAGCTGGAGGCGAAACGCCACCATCACGAGCTCGGCTGGTTCGCGCGCCAGGCGCTGCGCATCTTCGACGACATGAGGTTGGAGCACGGACGTCTTGATCAGCCCATTCCCGTTGGGAAACAAGGCGGTAGGCTGCATGTCGAGCTCAACCACAGCGATCCCGCGGTGTTGCCGACCGGATTCCGCACCGACAGCAACGACTCCCGGATCCTGACCTGCGCCGCCAACCTGGCAGCCGAGGGTCGTCGAGTCACGTTGGTGAGCAAGGACATTCCGCTGCGGGTCAAGGCCGCCGCGCTCGGCCTGGCCGCCGATGAGTACCACGCCCAGGACGTCATCGTCTCCGGCTGGACCGGGATGGACGAGGTCGAGGCGTCCGTCGAGGACATCGACGCGCTGTTCGACGAGGGCGAGATCGACCTGGCCGCTGCACGGGATCTCCCATGCCACACCGGAATCCGCCTGCTCGGTGGCAGCTCGCACGCGTTGGGCCGAGTCAACGCGGCCAAGCGGGTGCAGCTGGTCAGGGGTGACCGGGAGGCGTTCGGCCTTCGCGGGCGCTCCGCCGAGCAGCGGGTGGCGCTGGATCTGCTGCTCGACGAATCGGTGGGCATTGTCTCGCTGGGCGGTAAGGCCGGCACCGGGAAGTCCGCGCTGGCGCTGTGCGCGGGCCTGGAAGCGGTCTTGGAGCGGCGAACCCAGCGCAAGGTGGTGGTGTTCCGCCCGCTGTACGCCGTCGGCGGTCAGGAACTCGGTTACCTGCCGGGCAGCGAGAACGAGAAGATGGGCCCGTGGGCGCAGGCGGTGTTCGACACCCTGGAGGGTCTGGCCAGTCCGGCGGTGCTCGAAGAGGTGCTGTCCCGCGGCATGCTCGAGGTGCTGCCGCTGACCCACATCCGCGGTCGGTCGCTGCACGACTCGTTCGTGATCGTCGACGAAGCTCAGTCGCTGGAGCGCAACGTGCTGCTGACGGTGCTGTCGCGGCTGGGCACCGGGTCGCGGGTGGTGCTCACCCATGACGTCGCCCAGCGCGACAACCTGCGGGTCGGCCGGCACGACGGCATCGCCGCGGTGATCGAGAAGCTCAAGGGCCACCCGTTGTTCGCCCACATCACGCTGCTGCGCAGTGAGCGTTCGCCGATCGCCGCGCTGGTCACCGAGATGCTCGAGGAGATCAGCGGCCCCGATCTGTGTTGAGCCCCCGGTAGGCTGCCAGGGTGGCAAAACCCTGGCATGCCGGTGTCGTTGCGATGGCCGTTGCGGTGCTCGGCGCCTGCACGAGCCACGTACATGAGGCGGCTGCTGAGCCGGTCGACTGCGCCGTGGTCAAGTGTGTGGCGCTGACGTTCGACGACGGGCCTTCGCCCTACACCGACCGCCTGTTGCGGGTCTTGAACGACGCCGACGCGCGCTCCACCTTCTTTCTGATCGGCAACAAGGTGGCGGCCGACCCGGTACGCGCCAAGCGGATCGCCGAAGCCGGGATGGAGATCGGCAGTCACACTTGGGAACACCCGGACATGACCGCGATCCCCGCTGCCGATGTGTCCGCGCAGTTCTCGAAGGCCACCGATGCGATCCGGTCGGCCACCGGGGTGACGCCGACGCTGTGGCGTCCGCCCGGTGGGCTCACCGACGACGCGGTGAATCAGCAGGCCGCCAAGTTCGGTCTCGCCGCGATCCTGTGGGACGTCATCCCGTTCGATTGGATCAACGACGCCGACACCGCCGCCACCCGCTACATGCTGATGACTCAGATCAAGCCGGGCTCCGTGGTGCTGTTCCACGACACCTACTCATCCACCGTCGATCTGGTGTACCAGTTCCTGCCAGTGCTCAAAGCCAATGGCTACCACATGGTTACGGTCAGCCAGATGCTCGGGCCCCGCGCACCGGGCAGCGTCTACGGAGGACGCGACAACGGCCCGCAGGTCAACGACCTGCATGACGTCCCGGCCGCGGACATCCCTGGGCTGCCGGCGACACCGTCTCCGCCGCCGATGCCGAACATCCCGATCACCGACATCGCCGGGGCGAATTCGGGAGGACCGAACAACGGCGCGTGACAGAATCCGGACGCATGACTGATTTCACCAGGCGTGCGTTTTCGGTCGTTTCGCAGCCGTCGGCGTCACCGCCGCGGCCCAAGGCCGCCAACTCTCAAGTGCTTGACGCGCTGCCGTTCAGTCACATCAGCGACTTCGAGGGTGCGCAGCGCAACCTTGTCGTGTGATGTCTCAAGACATCGGTGACAGTTCTGCCCGCGGGCGATGGGTTCATTCACAGCCACCGCTTGAGCCTCCGGTCAGAAGTGTCACCACCAGAACCGTCACCGATGTCCTGTGAGATGAGAGTCGGCGCGTGTCACCAGGTTCATGTCTTGAGTCAAGAAGTTGGCAGGGTTTGGTGGTGAGTTGTGGTCAGGTAGGCCTGTTTGGGGGTGCGGTCGTCGAGGGCCTGGTGGGGTCGGATGGTGTTGTAGA
>NZ_JBVAXQ010000010.1:0-195793 GCF_055419425.1 Mycobacterium sp. IDUB_21
GTCACCGAAGTCCTGATACACCAACTGTCACCCATGTCCTGATGCAGAACTGTCACCGATGTCTTGAGACATCACACGATAGCGGTCAGCGAGGGCAAGTTCGACTCGAACATATGTTCGACTATACCGGAATCTTCCGACACGCGCAGCCGCGCGCCGGATTGCCAGAAACCGAATTAGAACATGTTTCAGAAATGTCCTTCCAGGGCCGGCGAACCCTTGCTACGGTGACGCCGTGATACTCGACAAATTCCGGATTGACAACCAGACAGCCGTCGTCACCGGCGCTGGCCGGGGCTTAGGCGCGGCGATCGCGGTCGCCTTCGCCGAAGCCGGCGCCGACGTCGTCATCGCCGCGCGCACCCGATCCCAACTAGAGACCGTCGCCGAACAGATCGAAGGCGCCGGCCGTCGTGCCCACATCGTGGTCGCCGACCTGGCCCACCCCGAGGAGACGGCCAAGCTGGCCGCCGAGGCGGTCGAGGCGTTCGGCAAGCTCGACATCGTCGTCAACAACGTCGGCGGCACGATGCCCAACACGCTGCTGACCACTTCGGCCAAAGACCTCAAAGACGCGTTCACCTTCAACGTCGCCACGGCGCACGCACTGACCATCGCGGCTGTGCCGCTGATGTTGGAGCATTCCGGCGGCGGTTCCTTCATCAACATCACCTCCACCATGGGCCGGGTACCCGGGCGGGGTTTCGCCGCCTACGGCACAGCCAAAGCCGCGCTGGCCCACTACACGCGGTTGGCGGCCCTGGACCTGTGCCCGAAGATCCGCGTCAACGCCATCGCCCCGGGATCGATCATGACCTCGGCACTGGACGTGGTGGCTTCCAATGAAGAACTGCGCACTCCGATGGAGAAGGCCACGCCCATGCGCCGACTCGGACAGCCCGACGAAATCGCGGCCGCCGCACTGTATCTGGCCTCGCCGGCCGGTAACTACCTGACCGGCAAGGTGCTCGAGGTCGACGGCGGCATCACCTTCCCGAACCTCGACCTGCCCGTCCCCGACCTGTGAGGAACTGACCTATGACTATCCGTGTGGCCCAAATCGGCACCGGCAACGTCGGCGTGCACGCCCTGAAAGCACTGATCACCAACCCCGAGTTCGAACTGACCGCGGTGTGGGTGTCCTCGGACGCCAAGGCCGGCAAGGACGCCGGAGAGCTTGCCGGAGTTGATGTCTCGACCGGAATCAAGGCGACGACGGATCTGGACGCGGTGCTGGCGACCAAACCCGATTGCGCCGTGTACACCGCGCTGGCCGACAACCGGCTCGTCGAGGCGCTGGAGGATTTCCGGCGCATCCTGGCCGCCGGTGTCAACGTCGCCGGCAGCAGCGCGGTGTTCCTGCAGTACCCGTGGCAGGTGTTGCCGCCGGAGATGTTGTCCCCGCTGGAAGATGCGGCGCGGGAGGGCGGTTCGAGCTTATTCATCAATGGCATCGACCCGGGCTTTGCCAACGACCTGCTGCCGCTGGCGCTGGCCGGGACCTGCCAGAGCATCCAGCAGATCCGCTGCATGGAGATCGTCGACTACGCGACCTACGACAGCGCCGCCGTCATGTTCGACGTGATGGGATTCGGGAAGCCGATCGACGAGATCCCGATGCTGCTGCAGCCGGGTGTGCTGAGCCTGGCGTGGGGTTCGGTGGTACGGCAGCTCGCCGCGGGCCTGGGGATCGAGCTGGACGAGGTGGTGGAGATCTACCAGCGCGAACCGGCGCCCGAGGACTTCGAGATCTCGGCGGGGCACATCGCCAAGGGCTCCGCTGCGGCCCTGCATTTCGAGGTGCGCGGCATGGTCGACGGGCAGGTGGCCGTTGTGCTCGAGCACGTCACCCGACTGCGCGACGACCTCTGCCCGGACTGGCCGCAGCCGGCTCAGCCCGGCGGGTCCTACCGCGTCGAGGTGACCGGGGAGCCGTCGTACGCGCTGGACCTCTGCTTGTCCAGCCCCAACGGCGACCACAACCATGCCGGGCTGGTGGCCACCGCCATGCGGGTGGTCAACGCGGTCCCGGCGGTGGTGGCCGCCGAGCCGGGTATCCGGACAACCCTGGATCTGCCATTGGTCACCGGACGGGGGCTCTACGCTCGTAGTTGATGACGCAGAGGGCCGAGCCGGCACCGGGAAAGCCGGGCTGGTACCTGCTCGGCCCGGCGTTCGTCGCCGCCATCGCCTATGTCGACCCGGGCAACGTCGCCGCCAATGTCAGTGCCGGCGCGAAGTTCGGCTATCTGCTGGTCTGGGTGATCGTCGCCGCGAACGTGATGGCCGGCCTGGTGCAGTACCTCTCCGCCAAGCTGGGCCTGGTGACCGGGCTTTCGCTGCCCGAGGCGGTCGGCAGTGTTGCCCGCCGCCCCACTCGGATCGCGTATTGGCTGCAAGCCGAATTGGTCGCTATGGCAACCGATCTCGCCGAGGTGGTCGGTGGCGCCATCGCACTGCATCTGATCTTCGGCCTTCCGCTGCTGCTGGGTGGACTTATCACCGGAGTGGTGTCGATGGCACTGCTGATCGTCGGTGACCGGCGTGGACCGCGGACTTTCGAGCAGGTTTCCAGCGGACTGCTGGCCATCATCGCGATCGGCTTCCTGGCCAGCCTGGTGGTCGGGCCACCGCCGGTGGCCGACGTCGCCGGTGGCCTGCTTCCCCGCTTCGAGGGCACCGAGAGTGTGCTGTTGGCTACCGCGATCCTGGGGGCCACGGTCATGCCGCACGCGGTGTATCTGCACTCCGGTCTGGCCCGCGACCGGCACGGGCGCTCCGAAGCCGGCCCGTCCCGGCGACGCTTGCTGCGGGTGACCCGATGGGATGTCGGCCTGGCAATGCTGGTGGCCGGCACGGTGAACCTGGCCATGCTGGTGGTGGCCGCGGCGAACCTGGCCGGTCGGGAGGGCACCGGCTCGATCGAGGGTGCGCACGCCGCGGTGCGTGACGCACTCGGCCCGACCGTCGCGCTGTTCTTCGCCGTCGGGTTGCTGGCCTCCGGCCTGGCGTCGACGTCGGTGGGCGCCTATGCCGGCGCGATGATCATGCAGGGCCTGTTGCGGGTGTCGGTGCCGTTGCTCCTGCGCCGTCTGGTCACGCTGATCCCGGCGCTGGTGATCCTGGCGATCGGGATCAATCCCACCCGCGCACTGGTGATCTCCCAGGTGGTGCTCTCTTTCGGCATCCCGTTCGCACTGGTGCCGCTGATCCGGCTGACCAACGACCGCGCGCTGATGGGGGCCGACGCGAACCGCCGGCTGACCTCAGTACTCGGCTGGACCGTCACCGTGATGATCGGCCTGCTCAATGCGGCGCTGATCTACCTGACCGTGGCGAGCTGACGAGTCCCGCACTCCTCAAAGCGCTGGGCGTTCCTAACGCATGCCTACCTTGTCCTTAAGTTGTTAAATAAGCTAATTACTTGCTAGGCTAACTAAATCTCGCACCATACGACCCGAGGAGCAGGCATGCCACGCACCGACAACGACACCTGGGACCTGGCCACCAGCGTGGGAGCCACTGCCACGTTGGTCGCCGCAGCCCGGGCGATCGCCACCAACGCCGACAACCCGCTGATCGACGACCGATTCGCCGAGCCGCTGGTCCGGGCTGTCGGGGTGGATTTCCTGACCAAATGGGCTGCCGGGGAACTGGCCTCCGCCGACCTCGACGAACACGAGTCCAGCTGGAAGCTCGGCCAGATGCCCGATGCGATGGCCGTCCGCACCCGATTTTTCGACGCATTCTTCGCCGAAGCAGCGCAAGCCGGAATTCGCCAGGCGGTGATCCTGGCGTCCGGCCTCGACGCGCGCGCCTACCGGCTGGCCTGGCCCGCCGGCATGACGGTCTACGAGATCGACCAGCCTGCGGTGCTGGCTTTCAAGACCGCGACACTGGCCGATCTGGGCGCCGAGCCGACAGCCGATCGCCGTGCCGTCGCCATCGACCTGCGCGATGACTGGTCGACCGCGTTGATCGAGGCTGGGTTCGACCCCGCCCGACCCACCGCGTGGATCGCCGAGGGACTGCTCGGTTACCTGCCGCCGGAAGCGCAAGACCGGCTGCTGGACAACATCTCCGCCCTGAGCGCCGACGGCAGCCGACTGGCCACCGAGGCTATCCCGGACATCTCAGCGGCCGGCTACGAGCAGGCTCGGGAGACGATGCGCAGCGCCACCGAGAAGTGGCGTGCGCACGGCTTCGACCTGGAATTCTCTGAACTCGGATACGAGGGCGAACGCAACGACGTTGCCGCCTACCTCGACGCGCTGGACTGGCGTTCGACCGGCAGGCCGATGAGCCAACTCCTGGCGGACCACGGCCGTCCGACACCCGCACAGAGCGCCGACTCGGTGTCGGTGGCCGACACGATCTACTACACCTCGATCAAGGCCTAGGCGGAGACGCTCTCGCGTGCTTTGGCCCTCTCCTCGTAGTACGTCGCTCGCTCGTCGAGCATCTTGAGGAACCCGACGGTCTGCTCGCGGGCCTGCTCGCCTTCGGCTCCGAAGTCGTCGCGCTCGAAGACATTCCAGAACCGCAACACCGGCTGCACCACGTCATCGTGGTGGATGCGCATGTCGTAGATGCCGGCCTTGGCGATCATGATCGCGTTGTCCTGGAAGCCGGGCATGTTCATGCCGGGCATCGAGAAGCCGATCACCTCGTCACGAATGGCGCACATGGCGTCGTCCGGCGAGATGTCGAGGGCCGCCTGCATCAGGTTGCGGTAGAACACCATGTGCAGGTTCTCGTCGAGGGCGACCCGAGCCAGCAACTGGTCGGCGAGCGGGCAGCCGGAGGCCTTGCCGGTGTTGCGATGCGACACCCGGGTGGCCAGTTCCTGGAACGACACATAGGCCAGCGCCTGCAGCGGCGTCTTGTCGCCGGAGTCGTAACCGGCGATGGTGTGCCGCATCCGCATGTTCTCGAGGTTGACCGGGTCGATACCGCGGGTGACGACGAGGTAGTCGCGCAGCGCGATGCTGTGGCGGCCCTCCTCGGCGGTCCACTGCCCGACCCAGCTGCCCCAGGCGCCGTCCCGGCTGAAGCGGGTGGCGATCTCTCGGTGATACGACGGCAGGTTGTCCTCGGTCAGCAGGTTGACCAGCAGTGCGGCCTTGGCGACCGGGTCCAGCGGCGAGTCTTCGGGAACCCAGTCCTCACCGCCGAGGAACGCGAAGTCGCGGCCCTGGCTCCACGGCACATAGTCGTGGGGCAGCCACGGCTTGGCGGCCTTGAGGTGGCGGTTGAGGTTTTGCTCGACGATCGGCTCCAGCTCGTGCAACAGCGCTGTTTGAACATTCGTCATGTTTGCTCCATCCCGGATCGGCATGTGGGCAGTCGATTGGCCCCCCGGCCAAACCTACGGTTCCGTAGGTTTGGCCCCACGGTATGCGTGGAGCTTGGCACATGTCAACCTCGGAATTCCCCGCTTAGGCGCATTCCCCGTCCAATTACCCGCCGGGCGCAGCAGCCATTCCGGCCCCCACCACTAGGTCGTCGCGCGGCTTTCCGACTGCCGTTTGAGTCCGTCGGCCTCCATATCGACATAGCGCCGGATGCGCCCACCGGCGAGCAACCTGCCCAGGCAGGCCATCGGGCCGGTCAACGTGAAGGTCAGGACCGCCTGGACACCCGAGCCGGTCGGGGTGAGCTCGTGGTAGCCGGTGAAGCGGATGCCGGCCGTCGACGCCGTCCAGGTGAAGGACCGCTCGCTCGCCAACTCGGTGACCGTCCAAACCATCGGTCGGCCGGTGGGCTGCCGAACACGGGCAGTGCTGCCCACCCGCAGCTGGCCGGGATCGAGCCGGGTGATCTCGCGCATCGACGCCGTCCAGTCCGGCCAGTGCTCGACATCGGCCAAGACCGCCCACACGTCAGCAGGGTCGGCGGCAATGAGGTCGGTGCGGCTGTAATGCAATGGCGTTCCCCTGCGGTGCGCGGTCTGAACCCGACGTTACCCAGATATTCGCCGGCCCGAGTGAGCACCGTTGAGATTGCGTGCGGGGTCGCCATTCAGTAAGTCCCGGTGCGCAAACTCAACGGCGATTATGGGCTCAACAACTGCCCCTATACGGTGGCGCCGGGAAACGATCTGAGACGAGGGAATCGAAATGACCGATCTGTCCGGCAAAGTTGCATTGGTAACCGGCGCCTCGTCAGGACTGGGTGCGGCGGTGGCTCAGCTATTCGCCCGGCGTGGAGCATCGGTGTTCGGGGTGGCCCGCGACGCCGAACGGTTGGCCGCGGTGTTCGCCGAGGTTCCCGGCGGGCGGTTCGTCAGCACAGACATCAGCACGGCGGCGGCCTGCACGGCGGCCGTCGAGCAGTGCGCCGCACAATTCGGCCGGCTCGACATCCTGGTCAACGTCGCCGGCGCCCACCAGATGCGCCACACGCTGGGCGTCACCGACGACGAGTGGGCCCATGACCTGGCGGTCAACCTCAACGGGCCGTTCTACCTGTGCCGCGCGGGATTGCCGCACCTGCTGGAGAGCGCCGGAAATATCGTCAACGTCGCCTCGATCGCCGGCGTGGAGGGCCAGGCGTACTCGGCGGGTTACTGTGCGGCCAAGCACGGTCTCGTGGGGCTCACCCGGTCATTGGCCGTCGAGTTCACCGCGGAGAAGCTGCGGGTCAACGCCGTATGCCCGGGCGGGATGTTGACCCCCCAGGTGACGAACTTTCAGCTTCCCGAGGGCGCCGACGTCAATCTCGTCATGCGGGTGGCCTCACCGCGCGGCATGAGCTCACCGGCCGACGTCGCGGAGGTGATCGCGTTTCTGGCCAGCGACGCCGCGGCAGCGGTGCATGGCGCGGTGTACATGACCGACAACGGGAAAACGGCCGGGTAGCGACGTCGCGCACCCCTCGCCCTTGCGTGTCAGCGCAGGGCCAGGCCGGTCAGCGCGCGGCCGATGACCAGCCGTTGGATCTCGCTGGTGCCCTCGAAGATGGTGAAGATCTTGGCGTCGCGGTGCATCCGCTCGACCGGGTAGTCGCGGGTGTAGCCGTTGCCGCCGAGGATCTGGATCGCCTCGTCGGTGACATAGACCGCGGTCTCGCTGGCGACCAGCTTGGCCATCGAACCCTCGGCGTTGTCGAAGGACTTGTCGTTGCGCCCCATCCAACCGGCCCGCCAGACCATCAGCCGGGCCGCGTCGATGCGGCACTTCATGTCCGCCAGCTTGAAGGCGACGGCTTGGAACTCACCGATCTTGCGGCCGAACTGCTCGCGCTGGCAGGCGTATTCGAGGGCGTATTCGTAAGCGGCGCGCGCCACCCCGACGGCCATCGCCCCGACCGTCGGGCGGGTGCGTTCGAAGGTCTTCATCGCGGCCTGTCCCCCGGCGGATGCGCCGGATTTGACGCGGGCAACGCGGTCCTCGAACTTCTCCCGACCACCGAGGATCATGTCCTCGGGCAGACGAACGTTGTCCAGGACGATCTCGGCGGTATGCGAGGCCCGGATGCCGTGCTTCTTGAACTTCTGCCCCTGGGCCAAGCCGGCGGTGTCGGGTCCGATGACGAAGCTGGCCTGACCGCGCGAACCGAGTTCGGGATAGACCGAGGCGACCACGATGTGCACATTGGCGATGCCACCGTTGGTGGCCCAGGTCTTGGTGCCGTTGAGCACCCATTCGCGGGTTGCCTCGTCGTAGCGGGCGCGGGTCCGGATCGCGCCGACATCCGAGCCTGCATCGGGCTCGGATGAGCAGAAGGCGCCGAGCTTGGGGTCGTCGGCGGTGCCGAACATCTCAGGCAGCCAACGACCCAGCTGTTCGGGAGTTCCGTTGCCCGCCAGGGCCGCTGCTGCCAGGCCGGTGCCCAGGATCGACAGCGCGATGCCGGCGTCACCCCAGAACAACTCCTCGAACACCGTCAGCATGCCGATCCCGCTCGGTTCGGCGGCCTGGGTGGCGAACAGCTCGGGTGAGTACAGGCCGATCTTGGCCGCCTCTTGGATGACCGGCCACGGAGTCTCCTCGCGCTCATCCCATTCGGCGGCGGCCGGGCGGACGACCTCGGCGGCGAACTGGTGCACCCAGTCCCGGACCTCGATCACGTCATCACTGAGCTCTATCGAGAACGACATGGTTTCTCCTGGAAAATTTCCGTGGGCCGCCATCCGACACCGTCGGCTTGATTGTGGCACTTCGATTACCGTCGCTTCACCGGCCCCGTCGGTGTAGCATTCCAACAGGCGATGAAGCTCGCCTTAACCGCCGTACCCGGCTGATAGCTTCTACCCCGATTCATTCGTGGTGGAAGGCGGCGCCGGATGGTGTGCGGCAACTTTCCTGCGACAGTCGCAGCGCTGGATTTCGGTGCACTGCCTCCCGAAATCAATTCCGGGCGAATGCATCTCGGCCCGGGCTCCGCCTCACTGATAGCAGCCGCGGCCGCCTGGGATGGGATTTCCTTCGAATTATCCACGGCTGCAGTCGGATACGGCTCGATCATCTCCGATATGACCGGGACCGCCTGGCAGGGGCCAGTGTCGATGGCGATGACGACGGCGGTGACACCGTTCGTAGTGTGGCTGGATCAGACGGCCGGCAGCGCAGCGGAGATCGCCGGTCAAGCCCGCGCGGCGGCCACCGCCTACGAGCTGGCCTTCGCGATGACGGTTCCGCCACCGGTGATCGCCGCCAACCGGAGCCTGTTGGCGGCTCTGGTCGCTACCAACTTCTTCGGACAGAACACCGCGGCGATCGCTGCTGCCGAAGCGCACTACGCGCAGATGTGGATCCAGGACGCCACCGCGATGTACCTCTACGCCGAATCCTCCGCGCTTGCATCGGTGTTGCCGCCGTTCAGCGACCCGCCGCGTACGGCCATTCCGGGCGGGCCGACCGCACAGTCGAGCACCGCAGCCGATCCTGCGGCCCAGCAACTTCAGACGGCGTTGTCGACGCCGCTGGCTCAGATCCTGGAACACGTCCCGAACGTGACGAACTCCGTGCTGTCGACGTGGAACGCGGTGACCTCCGGTCGCGGAATCTACGTCATCAACATGCGGCTTGCCACCCAAGAAGTCGCCCAATCGGATTCACCATTTCCGTTGGGCGCGCGCCTGGCCGCAGCGCCCCGGGTCTCGGCCGCGCTGGGAAGGGCCGGCCCGGTCGGCAAGCTCTCAGCGCCGCCGTCCTGGTTCTCCGCTGCACCCGAGGTACGGCCAACCGCATTGACGCTGACGGATTCGGTCATCACCGCCACCCCTGCCACGTGCGCCGAGACCGCCGGCTGCGGCAGCGTCTTCAGCCAGTCCGTACTGGGCACGCTTTCTCGGGATGGCCCCCGGCCCACGCGCGCCAAAAGCAGACCGATCATCGTGCGCTCCCCCGCCGCCGGTTAGAAAGGATTCCCACGCCATGAACTTCGACATGAATTTCGGTGCCCTGCCACCGGAGGTCAACTCAGCGAGGATGTACGGCGGACCGGGCAGCGGTCCGATGCTGGCAGCAGCCACCGGGTGGGATCAGCTCGCCCGCGAGCTGAACACGTCGGCGGCGGCCTACCGCTCAGTGGTGGCCGGGCTGGCCAGCGACGGCTGGCGAGGCCCGTCATCGACGATGATGGCCGCCGCGGCGAGCCGGTACGTGGACTGGCTGCACGGCACCGCCGGGCAAGCCGAACAGACCGCCGCCCAGGCGCGGGCTGCGGCGGCGGCCTACCAGACGGCTTGGGCAGCCACGGTGCCACCGCCGCTGATCGTCGCCAACCGACTGCGGTTGACGACGTTGATCGCCACCAACTTCTTCGGCCAGAACAGCCCGGCGATCGCCGCCACCGAAGCCGACTACGAGCGGATGTGGGCCCAGGATGTCGTCGCGATGCACAGCTATGCCGCGTCGGCGTCGAGCGCCTCGACCCTGACACCGTTCACTGTCCCGCCCACCGTCACGACACCCACACCGGCTGCCGCGACGCAATCGGCCGCGGCGGTGGATCCGTCGACGCTGCTCTCGCTGGCGCTGGATGTTCCGTCACTGACCAGCGCTGCGGCGTCGACATCGAGTTCGACATTCTCCGGGATCTCCATCCAGACCACCAACCACGCGCTGGTGGTCAACGCGATACGCGACGAACAACAGGGCATCGGACCCTTCATCGCGGGCGCGATCGGTCCGAGCACAACCCCCGTTGCCCAGCCGGCTCTTTCAGCGATGATGGGCCGCGCCAACCTGGTCGGGAGGCTGTCGGTACCGCAGAGTTGGGCGGCGGTTGAGACTGCAGCCTCCGCACCGAGAGCCCTCGCGAGCACCGCCGGCCCGATGACCGCGCTGACGATGCCGACGGCGCTGCCGCCCGGCGTGTTCGGCGAGGCCATGCTGGGCACTCTGGCGGGACGCGGCGTCAACAACGCGGCGGCGAAGTTGCGGCGGCCCAGCGTCATACCCCGGTCACCGGCGGCCGGTTAACTTCGATCACGCCCAGATGGCATGCGCAGCAAGGCCGCCGCCATAGTAGGCGCCGAGCCCGCAGGTCAGGGTGAGGACCACGTTGGCGAGCGCGTAGAGGCGTGCGCCGCCGCCGGCCAGCTGCAAGGTTTCGTAGGAGAAGGTCGAGTAGGTGGTCAGCGCCCCGCACAGGCCGGTGCCGATCAGCAGGTGCAACCGTTCGTCGCCGGCACTCACCGCGCCGGTGAGCGCGCCCAGGATCAGGCTGCCGAGCACATTGGCGGTGAAGGTCCCCCACGCGAATGTGGTGTTGTGCCGGGCTTGCACGAAGCGATCGGTCAGGTACCGCAGTGGCGCCCCCACTGCGGCGCCGGCGATCACCAGCAGCCAGGTCACTGCGGTTCGGCGGGTCGGCCGATGTGCCGGACGACCTCGACTTCGTCGAGGAGTATCAGGCCTTCGGTGACCAACTCGTCGAGCTGCGGAAGGAAGGCGCGGATCCGCTCGGCGGTGTCGACGATGATGACCGAGACCGGCAGATCCTCCGACAGCGACAGCAGCCGGGTGGTGTGGATGGCAGAGGACGCACCGTATCCCTCGACTCCGCGGAACACCGTCGCACCGGCCAGACCGGCCCGGCGAGCACGGTGCACGATCTCACTGAACAGCGGCTTGCGATGCCAGGTGTCGCTCTCGCCGATGAACACCGTCAGGCGCAACGCCGATCCGGTCAGCTGGCTCATGATGTCCTCCTGATGATCAGACCTCGGGTGAGGGCCGCGGCGGTCCAGGTCGTGGTCAGCACCAAGACCGGCGTCGCGAGCAGATAGAAAAATGCCCGGGCCGGATGGCCGGCGGTGGCAAGGCTGTCGACGTCCCCGGCGAACGCAGAGAACGTCGTGTAGCCGCCCAGCACGCCGGTGCCCAGCAGCGGGCGCAGCAGCCGGTGGCCGACCCACAGTTCCGTGATCGCCACCATCAACGCCCCCATCAGCGCGCACCCGCTTACGTTGATAGCCAGTGTGGCCCAGGGGAAACCACCGGACGGGATCGGCCAAGCCAGTTCGACGGCGTGGCGGGCGCACGCCCCGATGGCGCCGCCGACAGCGATCACCGCGACCACCGGCGTCTGCTCGCGCACCGCAGAGGTCCGCCGGCCCCGAATGAACAGGTCAGGGCCGGCGGTCACTGTCGGATCCGGGGGGTTCGGCATCGCTCAGATGGGCATCCGGTAGCCGTAATATTCGTGATCCTCGTTGTAGCCGCCCATCCCGAGGCCGCGGTGGCGGAAGTCGTCGATGAATTCGATGGCCTCGATCCATTTCACCATCTTGAAGCCCAGCTCGTGCTCGTTACGCAGCCGCAGCGGCGCGCCGTGGGCCTCGGTGAGCGGTACGTCGTTCATCTCGTAGGCCAGCAGCGTCGTCGGCTCGCTCATGTGGGCGATCTTGTGACAGTCGTAGTAGCGGCCCTCACTCGACGGGCCGGAACCCTCGGCGAAGGAGTAGAACGCCACCCAGTGCGCCGACGGCAGCGGTCGAACCAGTTCGAGGATGTCGGACATCCGCGCCCCCGCCCATTTGGCGACACCGGTCCAGCCCTGAATGCAGTGGTGGCCGGTGATCTGCTCGTGTTTGGGCAGCGCCAACAGCTGCGCGTAGGTCAGTGTGATCGGGTTCTCCACCAGTCCCTCGATCCGCAGCACGTAGTGGGCCCAGCCGCCTTCCTGCAGCGTGCGGTAGCGCTCGGAGGTGGGCAGGGTTCCGTTCGGCCACAGATACGGTGAGATGTCCTTCGCGGGATAGGTCGCGTCCGGGTGCGGCAGTTCCAGCAGTTCCTGCACCCAGCCGATCATCGCGATACCGATTTTGCGGACCACCGCCGGGTAGCGCAGCGTCAGCGGCGATGCCGCCAGCCACAACGACGTGATGATCGTCATCGCGGCCAGGTAAACGACTAGCGGCCAATAGGATTGGGTATCGGTGCCCAGCACGATGTGGTTGAGGTTGCCCACCAGGCCGGTGGTGAACACCATCAGGGTGTGCACCGCGATGAAGAACACCATCCACGCCAGTACGCCGAAGCGAACCGTCCGCGCCACCTGCTGATTCAGCACACCCCGGTCCAGACCGAATCGTGCCGCGATCGCGGGTGACTGCAGCAGTCCGGTCGCGAAAGCCATTGGCGCGGCGACGAAGACGGTCGAAAAATAGGCCAGTACCTGCAGGGCGTTGTAGTTGGTGAAACCCTCGTTGACCGGAAAGTCCAGCGACGCATACTGAATCATCGTCGACGCCGCATTGGGCAGCACGTCCCACGACTGTGGAACGATCCGTCGCCACTCGCCGCTGGCGTACAGCAGCACGTAGAACACCGCTCCGTTGAGCAGCCACAGCAGGTCGAAAGAGAAATGCCACCACCGCGCCAGGCCCACGGTGTGCCGCACCCCGGGGATACCCAGCCACTTCGGCAACGCCACCGAGTCGTCCTTGGCGGTCCACATCCGGGCGGGTTCGGCCTGGTTCATCCGGTCTTTCGGCACCGGGCCACGCATCCGTAGCCAGGCCGTCCCGGGACGGCAACCCTGGTTGAGATACAACCGTGGGTGATCGGCCAGAATCTGCAGTCCGGCCCGCATCAGAAACATCATGAAGACGATGTTGAACAGGTGCTGCCAGCGCAGCCAGACCGGAAACCCGGTGTCGATCGTGGGCGTCACGCGCGTTGACGTCCCGGGGTAGGCGGCGATGAAGTCCTGCATCCAGCCGTAGTGGCGCAACTGCTGCGCCACTGCGATCCCGACGACCAGCCCGGCCACGCTCAGCGGGATCAGCCACAGCGACGACACCCAGCGTCTACCGAATCGCAGGGCCGGAACCTGCGCTCGCTCTTGGGGGATCGCACCGGCCCACTGGCTGATCTCCACCCGGCGATCCAACACCGGGCGGCGTGGCCCCTGATCGAGCAGCGAGGCCAAATCATTTGATTGTGAAGCCATTCCACGCCTCCCACCTCATGTGTCTCAGGTGGTAGAAGCCATCAGCCGGGGCGGCGGTTTATGGCGAGCTTCATCGCCGTCATCAACTATAACCGCAGGTTGAGCGATGTGCAGCAGCGTTTTCCGGCTACCCGGAGACGGCCTCGCGGGTGATCTGCTCGAACTGCGCCCCCATGGCCTCGGCCAGTGCGGTAGCCGCCGACAGCGGCCGCACCATCACCACGAAGTCGTCGATCTTGCCGTCCGCATCGAGATGCAGGAAGTCGCAGCCGCTTAGTCGTTTGCCGCCCACCGACGCTTCGAACATCAGAGCGTGGTCACGCCCGGCGGGATCGCCGATCTCGCGGACATAGTGGAAGTCTTCGAAGACGCGCATCACAGCGCGCAGGATCGCCGCGGTGATCGGCTTGCCCGGGTAGGGCTTGAATGCCACCGGACTGGTGAACACGACATCGTCGGACAGCAGCGCTTCGATGGCCGCGGTGTCGCGGGCCTCGACGGCTTGCCGGAATGGGTGCATGGAGCGCCTCCGCTGGTCGATTTATACGCTGGCCCACACCGTAGACGGATCCGCGGCCAGCGCCGCAGCGGCCTGGGTATCTGTCGGGCGCAGCGTTTGCACCGTGGCCATCGGACCTGACGCCGTTGCCGCGCTGCTTTCCGGTGATTCGCCCCGGCCGGCCGGCACTAGGTGTGACGCCGCGGCGATCGCCAGTACCGCCGCGCCGGTCGACCCCATCGCTTGCGCCCAGCCGAACGGGCCGACCGGGACGCAGCCGAGTAGCTGGCTGATGCCGGGGATGCTGATCATCGCCGCGAACGTCGCGAACGATCCGGCAGCGGTGAGCAACACCAACGGTGCGTGCGAATCGACCAGTGTCTGGGCCAATTCGGTGGAGACCAGGGTGATCAGCGCGACGGTGGCGGCGCGCTGCGGGCGTCCGGTCAGCGAGGCCATCGCCCAGGCCGCGCTGGCCGCGGTTCCGGTGATCGCCCCGCGGACGACGACGGCACGCATCAGCTTGCGTTCGTCGATGCCGTGGACGACGCGGCCCGCCGGGCCGGCCGGGGTGCTCACCGCTACGGAGGTGGCCGGCAGCGCGTCGGTCAGCATGTTCATCAGCAGCAGCTGACGGTTGTTCAGCGGCGAGCTTCCGGTCAGTGCGCTGCCGACGACACCGAAAATCACCTCGCCGACGTTGCCGCCGAGCAATCCGGTCACCGCCAATTGCACCCCGCGCCACAGTCGCCGGCCTTCGTCGATGGCACCCACCAGCGCCTCGATACGCCCGTCGGTCAACACGATGTCGGCGGTTGTGTGCGCCGAGTCGCTGCCGCGGGCGACGACGCCGAGTCCGACGCTGGCGGCCCGGATCGCCGCGGCGTCGTTGGCGCCGTCACCGACCATGGCGCAGACCCGCCCGCTGCGTTCGAGGGTCTGGACGACCTGCACCTTGTTCTCCGGAGACATCCGGGCGAAGATCACCCGCGCGGCCACCGCATGTTCTTGGTCCTTGCGCGACAGCGCATTCCATTCCGATCCGGTGATCACCTGTTCGGCGGTCACCGGCACACCGAGTTCCGCGGCGATCGCGGTTGCGGTGACCGGGTGATCGCCGGTGATCAACCGGATGCCCACGCCCCGGTCGGCCAGGTCGGCGAGCAGCTGGGGCGCCCCGGCGCGCGGGGTGTCGGAGATCCCGAGAAACCCGGTCAGCGACAGCCCTTCGGCGCACAGCCCGGTGATGGCATCGGTGTCGTCGCGCAGCGATTTCACCTGTGCGGCGGTGAGGCGACGCTGCGCCACCGCGATCACCCGCAGCCCACCGGCGGCCAGTTCGGTCACCGGGTCGCTGACCTCGGGGCCAAGACCCTCGCAGGCTGCCAGCACCACTTCCGGGGCGCCCTTGACCACCAGTTCCCGGCCCGACACCGACGCCGAGAATGCCCGTCCGGAGCGGAACGGCAGGTGTGCATCCGGGGTGGACCACAGTGGGCCGGCGATGCCGGCGGCCGCCTCGAGGACAGCCTGGTCGGTCGCGTGGGCATGCAGGGCGCCCTCGGCGGCCGGAGCGGCGTTGACCGCACAACGCAGCACGTCGTCGTCCGAGTGCCCCGCCACCGGGCGGACCCGGGTGACGCGAAGTCGGTTTTCGCTCAGTGTCCCGGTCTTGTCGAAACAGACCACCTCGACGCGCCCGAGTGCCTCCACTGAGCGGGGAATGCGCACCAGCGCACCGGAATCGCTCAGGCGTCGCGCTGACGCATGTTGGGCCAGGGTCGCCATCAACGGCATTCCCTCGGGCACCGCTGCCACCGCGACCGCGATCGCGTTGCCCAGCGCCTGTTGAAGGCCACCACCACGCAGCAGTCCGAGCACACCCACCAGCAGCCCACCGGCCGCACTGGCCGGGAAGGCGCGGCTCATGAGCTGACTGAGTTGGTGCTGCAGGCCGACCACGGGCAGCTCCCCGGAAGCCAGTTCGGCGGCGCGGCGCGCCTGGGTGTCGGCGCCGACGGCGGTGACCAACGCGCGCGCGGTACCCGCGACGACCGTCGTGCCCGCGTAGAGCATGCAGCGCCGTTCGGCGAGTTCGGCACCCGGTGTCGCCGCAACGTCTTTGTCGACCGACAGCGACTCTCCGGTGAGGGAGGATTCGTCGACTTCGAGGTCGGTGGCCACGATCAGCCGTGCGTCGGCGGGCACGACTTCATTGCTGCGGATCTCGATGACGGTGCCGGGCAGCAGACGGTCCGCGTCGATCTCGCCGTACGTCTCGCCGGGCTCGACGATCCGGGCCGGCGGGGTCTGTTGTGCCAGGAGCCGGTTCAGCCGGTTCTCGGCCTGCAGTTGCTGCCCGGCTGCCAGCATGCAGTTGCCGATCAGCACCGTGCTGACCATGAACGCATCGACCGGCGACCCGAGCAGGGCGGTGGCCGCCGAACTCAGCGCCAGCACCGGCATCAGCGGATCCGACAGCTCGGTACGTACGGCCTTGACGAACTGCCACGCCATGTGAGGCGGCTGCGCGGTGAGTTCATCCGCGGCCCCGGCGAGGTCGGGAGCAGGCAGGATGTCGCGGACCTGATCGATCGACATCGCATGCCATTCATAGGCCTGCGCGGGCCGCGGCGTGGTCGTCCGGGCAACTCCGCGGGCCAGCAGATATCCCGACAGCAGCCCCGCGGCCGCGCCGGCCGTGACCGGCCCGGGACCTCTGCCCCGGCCGGCCCGCACCCCCGGAACCATGAGCACCGCGCCGAGTGCCGAGGCGCCGGTGGACAGCGAGATGCCGCGCTCGGTGGCCGCCCGTGCCGCCGGCAACGCATGCAGCACCCGCCAGGCGCCGGTCAGATCCGGCAACAGCAGATCCGCGGTGAAAGGCGGTGCGGCAGCGGCACCGTCGGGCATGATTCCCAAGCCGACATCGGCGGAGGCGAGTGCTTGCGCGGCGGTCGAAGACAGCACCGCAACGGTGCGCCCGGCCTGCTGCAGACCGGCCAACGCAGCGGCGAGCGTCTCGTCGAATGCCCCGTCGCCGGCCGGTACCAGGTCATCGAAGGCCGGCCGCAGCTCGCCCAGGTCGGGCACGTCAAGGGTGATCAGTTGCGCGCCGGACGCCCGCGCCTCGGCCAGCAGGGCCGTCGCCAGCGGGTGGCGTGCGGCGCCGTGGGAGAGCAACCGTGGATCGACGAGCACCGCGTCGACCCGGTCGAGTCGGCGCAGCCCGTCCGGGCGCAACGGCAGCGCCGCGTGTTGCTCGACCAACGCTCGGCTCAGGGTCGCCGCGAACGATTCGGTGGTGGTGCGCATGGCTTTCGGACCGGCTACCACCGCCGCAGTCGCAGCCGCGTTGACGTTCCGGGTGAGCAACCCCACCAAGCCGGCGCCGAGCAGCTGCACACGGGCAGCCCGGTTGCCGTGCCGTTCGGCGGGGCCCTCAGGCAACGGCACCGGACGCGTCGGGAGATGCACCTCCGCCTGGTCGGCGTGCCGGGCCAGGTTCGGCTCATGGCGGATCCAGGCGTGTGCCGCGGCCTGGTTTTCGGCGGCCTTGATGCCCTGCAGCGCCAAATCCACCGCCAGCGCGGCCGGCGACAGCGTGGCGATGCGCGCACCGGTCGAGATCAGCGACAGCACTGTGTGGGCCGAGCCGACGCCGACCCGGTCGACGAGTTGGCGACGCAACCACGGCTGGTAGTTCGCCAAGGCCGCGACGGCGTCGACGGCGACGGGGGCCTGCGGTAACCGCAGCGCCCATCCGGCCAGTGCGATGCCCAACCCGGCGGCGTTGACACCGACCATCACTCCCCTGGCCGCCAGCGGCAATCCGTCGCCCGGCAGGCCGACAGCCGGGGCCGAGCCGGCCGGGGTGTCCGCGGGTGCCGAACCGGCGGCTTGCCGGCAACGCCGCTCGGCGTCTTCGACCAAGCGGCACAGGTCGTTCAGCGAAATTCGCTCGGCATCGGCCGTCAGCTTCACTTGCAAGTCCACCACAACCCGCGACAACGGGAGGTTCAGCTTTGCCGACACCACCCCCGGTTGGGCGCAGAGCGCGTCGAGCACACCGCGCCCGAGTTCTGTCCCGTGGCTGCCGGTCAGCCCGCGCACCTCGATCCACGCACGGTCCGCACCGCTCCAGCAGCGTCGGGTCAGCGTCGCGGTATCGCCGGACAGCAGCCGGCCGGCTTCGCGAACCGGCACGGTGGCCACCTGCAGGCCGGCCGTTGCGATGACGCCGACCGCCTCGGTGGCGGCGGAGGCGCCGCGGACCGTCGCGTCGACGAGTGCGGATGTCGCCTGGATTCCCAGGGCGACCGGGCGTAGCAGCAAGGATGTCCGGATCAAGTCGACAGCAACCAATCGTGTGATCTGACGGGGAGTTCCGAGCGGGTCGGGCACTGAAATCCGCGGCAGGAACCGACCAATTCTGTCGATACTTTGATGATTACGCAACTATGCAAATGTGTCGTTCGCCGAAGCCCGCCATAGGTGTTGGGCCAAAATGAATGCCGAGATGGCAAAACATGAAGAACGGCGACCCGAAAACTTCACTTCGCCCACCCGTGCCGACGGGCCGACCCAGCCCCAACTCGCCTCGGCCGCGAGCACGTTCGCGCTGCTCAGCAGTCCGGCGCGTCTACACGTGATGTGGCTGGCCGCCCAAGGCGCCTACGACGTCACGACCCTGGCGGGACTGGCCGGGATCAACGTCGCCACCATGAGCCAGCACCTGACCAAGCTGCGGCTAGCCGGATTGATCCGGGCACGGCGGGACGGGCGCCATCACATCTACACCGTCGACGACCCGCATATTTTGACGCTGCTCCAGCAGATCTTCGCCCACATCGGCCCGGACGGCAGCCTGGCGCCCGACCCGCCGAGACAGTCGTAGATCACCTGGCGTGACCGAGGTCACACAGCCGGTGAAACCCGGCGCCGCTCACGGACCAAAGTCCCAAGATGTAGTGATCGGCAACACTTTTCGGGTTCTTGCAACTAAGGCTTGGATAGCGTTTTGCCCATGAAAGACCCTGTAATCGTGCTCCCGGCGGCCATTGCGGCGATCATCGGCCTGCTCATCTTCGGCTTCCTGGCGTTGGAGGTCGTGTTCCACCTCGGCTGAGCCGCGGCGCTACTCGGAGCTGATTCACCGATTCACTGCCCGCGTGTGCTGTGCCACGAACTCTTTCCTCAGCTGCTCGGCCCGTTGCAGTGGCGCCACCGATTTCGCGACCGGAATCATCCGGGTTGCTCGAGAATGGCGCCCGGGTACGGCAGCAGTGCCATTTCACGAGCGTTCTTGATGGCGGTCGCTACCTGGCGTTGTTGCCGGACGGTGAGTCCGGTGGCCTCGCGGGCGCGGATCTTGCCGCGGGGGGAGATGAAGAGCCGCAACGTGGCGGTGTCTTTGTAGTCGATGGCGGCCATTCCGAGCTTGTTGAGCAGATTCTGTTTGGCGGCCCGAGCCGGTGTCCGCAGAACACGCTGGGCCTCTTTGGATTTGGTTGCCATCTACCAGCTCGATTTCCGGACGCCGGGGAGATGGCCTTGGTGTGCGAGCTGGCGCATACGGACCCGGGACAGCCCGAACTTGCGCAGGTACCCGCGGGGACGCCCGTCAGCGCCGTCCCGGTTGCGCAGCCGCACCGGGCTGGCGTCGCGCGGTTGGCGCGCGAGGGCCTGTTGAGCCGCCATTCGTTGCCCCGGGCTGCTCGAGGTCGAACGAATGATTGCCTTGAGTTCAGTGCGGCGCTCGACATAGCGGGCCACCAGGGCGCGGCGTTGCTCGTCTTTGACGATCTTGGACTTTTTGGCCACGGTTCAGCGCTCCTCACGAAAGTCGACATGCCGGCGCACGACTGGGTCGTACTTGCGCAGCAACAGGCGGTCGGGGTCGTTGCGCCGGTTCTTGCGGGTGACGTAGGTGTAACCGGTGCCCGCCGACGAGCGCAGCTTGACGACGGGGCGAATGTCGCTGCGCGCCATCAGCTGAGCCGGCCTTCACGCCGCAGCCAGGCCACCACGGCCTCGATGCCGTCGCGATCGATGATCTTGATGCCCTTCGCGCTGACCCGCAGTCTGATGCGGCGGTCTTGCGAGGGCAGGTAGTAGGTCCTCACCTGGATATTCGGCGACCAGCGGCGCCTGGTGCGGTGGTGCGAGTGCGACACCGCATTGCCGAATCCGGGCGACCGCCCGGTGATCTGACAGCGTGCAGACACCAGAATCTCCTCCATCCAACGACCAGCTTTATTGAAAATCATTGTCGACAAGCGATGCGCGGGACGTTACCGTAGGAGCGACCTTAATGACAATAATTTTCATTAGGAGGATGATGCGGACTCCGGTGATCCTGGTGACCGGGCAGCACGGCACCGACGCAGCGGCCCGGGCCTTGCTGTCGAAGGCGGGTACGGTAATGGTCAGCTACGGCTTGGACGGCCATGTGGTGATTCGGGAAACCGCCGGCGGGCCAGTGGATCCGACCAAGAAGTCAGCCCTTGAGCTGGCACACGGCTGCGTGTCCTGCACCATCCGCAATGACCTGCTGGTGCTGTTGCGCCGGCTTCACCAGCGCGCCAACGTCGAGCGCATCGTCGTCCGTCTGCCCGACTGGCTGGAGCCGCAACCGGTCTGTTGGGCGATCCGCCACGTGCGGGTCCGCCTTGGGCCGGCATACATTGACGGCCCGGCCGGCCGCGATGTGGTCGTCGCAGCGATCATCACTTGCGTCAACGCGACGACCTGGCTGCCGCAAGCGCTCGGCGACGATGAACTCGACGATGGCCGCACGATCGCGCAAGTTGTGGTCGGCCAAGCCGAAGCCGCCGACGCCGTCGTGGTTTTCGACCCGGAACCGACCGCGTTGGCGGTGTTGCGCCGGTTGGCTCCCCGAGCTCGGATCACCGTCGGAACCGATCGACTCGAACTGGCGCTGATCCACCTCGACGACGGTGCGCGACATGGTCGGCGTCACGACCCGCACGCTCCGTTGCTGGCCGGTCAGCCCTCGCTTCGGGCCGAGGGGATGGTCGAGATGATCGAATTCCACGCGCGGCGCCCGTTTCACCCGCAGCGTCTGCACTCGGCTCTCGACATCCTGCTCGAGGGGGTGATCCAGGCGCGCGGGCGGCTGTGGCTGGCCAACCGGAGTGCGCGCGTGACCTGGCTGGAATCGGCCGGTGGCGGGTTGCATCTGTCGTCGGCAGGCAAATGGCTGGCCGCGATGACGGCCGCCGAAGCTGCCCGGGCTGCCCCAGAGCGGCATGCCTTCGCCGACTTGATCTGGGACCACCGCTACGGCGACCGGCACACCGCGATGGTGATCCTGGTCTGTGGCGCCGATCCGAACCGGATCCATGACCGCCTCACCGCCGCACTGCTCACCGATGACGAACTGCGCACGCCGCGCCGATGGCCCGGCTACCACGATCCGTTCGGTGACTACCACGAAGAACCGTGCGACGAGACCACGCACGCCATTCCAGACGCCTCCCACCACCACACCCGAGGCGGAGACCAGCCGAACTAACCCGCGCGCCACACCCGCAATGCCGCGGCGATCATCGGAATCTGCAACGGCAAACGCGCGATCATCGCAGCCCGCACCCAGGGCTTAGCCCAGAACAACCGGACACAGTTGACGTTCGCCGGGAACACCGCGACGAACAGGACGACAGCGGCGAGCGCTGCCCCTCGTCGAGTACGCGGCGCCAACAGCAGCGCTCCCGTCACCACCTCGGCGAGCCCGGAAGCATGCGTGTAGGCACGCGGGGGGCCCGGCAATTCAGCCGGAATGATGGCATCGAACGGCTTCGGCCAGACGAAATGGACGGCGCCGATGCCGAGCAGCATTCCGGCGAGCCCACGAGCAACGGTCACGGCACGCGGTCCTGACGATGAGGCGGTCACGACGCGATCGTATCCAGCCCCGTTTGAATCACCGTTGCTCACCACCGAAAAGCACGGCCTGCATCAACACGTGGACCCGGGACCGTTGCTCGTCGGTGTCGTCGAAATTGACCAGGCGCCCGATATCGACGACCAGGGCAAGGGCCGCGTGGACCCGGAACACCGCTTCGGTCTCGGCTGACCCGACCTGGCCGAGCAGGTGGGCCCACTCGTCGACGTTCTGCCGTTGTAGCGCGCGCAGGTGTGCCTGGTCGCGCTCGGGCAGGTTGGCGAACTCGGCGAAGTAGATGTTGATCAGGTCGGGCGCGGCGAACGACAGCGCGGTGTAGCGCTCGGCGATGCGGATCGCCGCATCACGCGGATTGCTGGACTCGGCCAGCGCATCGGTGATGACCAACAGCACCCGGTCGCTGGCGCGCTGCAACGCGGCGACGAGCAGAGCGGCCTTACTCGGGTAGTAGCGGTATGCGCTGGAACCCTGCAGGCCGGCGGCAGTGCCGATCTCCTCGATGCTGGCTTCGTAAAAGCCCCGCTGCCCGAATACCCGAATGGCTTCGGTGAGCAGTCGTTCTCGTTTCGACGTGCTCGGCAGCCCCCGTTCGGATCGCCGTGGCGCGGGATCGGTCGGCGCGGCAGGCAATGCCGTGCTGGTCAGCACCGACCAGCACAACTCACCCAGTAACGACTGCAGTGAAACGGCCGCCAGGCGGGTTCGGTGCGCCGAGATGCTGCCGATGACGCTCAACGCCGCGGTGGCCAGGACCGCGGTGTCGGCGGCGGGCAGCCCCGGGCGCAGCGCGGCCAGCGGTTCGGCCAGGGCGGCGTTCAGCGCGTCGTAGCTGCCGCGGATGCGCTTGCGGTCCGCCGGCTGCAGGTAGCGCCGCTCCCACCGGTAGAACGCGCCCTCGCGTCGCGTGCTGATCGTGGTCTCGATCAGCGCGTCGACGATCGCGCGCAACCGTTCCTGCGCCGGCCGGCCCGGCTCGTCGGCGGCGCGGGCGGCGGCCACCAGTGTCTGCACCGCGTACTCGGCGGTGGCAACCAGCAGTGCGTACTTGTTGGCGAAATGCCGGTACAGGGCAGGCCCGGAGATACCGACTTCGGCGGCGATCTCGTCGACGCCGACCGCGTGATAGCCGCGCTCGCTGAAGGCACGCGCCGCGGCTCGGATGATCTGGGCCTTGCGGTCCTTGGGGCGACGTCGCACCGCAGTGGTGGTCACTGATCGCCCCCTCGTGTTGACAGTCCGGTCCGAGGCCCATAAGTTAACCATAATTTACGTTTTCGTCCACAAAGGAAGTGACGTGTTGCAGACCCGGTTCACCGAAGTGGAGGGCTGACCATGCCCGAGAACGCCGCCTCCCCCAAACTCACCGCGACGCGCGACGGTCGGATACTGCGGGTGACGCTGACCAACCCCGAGCGGCTCAACGCCATCGACTACGCCACGATGACGGCCTTCGGCGACGTCGTCGCCGAAGCTGCCGCTGATTCCGCGGTGCGGGCGATCGTGATCACCGGCGAGGGCAAGGCGTTCTGCACCGGCGCCGACCTGTCCGCGACGGCCGGTGGCGTCACGCCAGACGAGGTGATGGATTGCGCCGGCCGGCTGGTCACGGCGATCGCCGAAACCCCGGTGCCGGTGATCGCTCGGGTCAACGGACCTGCCGCCGGGGTCGGGGTGGGTATCGCGCTTGCCGCCGACCTGGTCTATGCGGCCGAAAGCGCTTACTTTCTACTGTCGTTCACCAACATCGGGCTGATGCCCGACGGTGGCACGACCGCTCTGATCGCCGCCGCCGCAGGCCGCGCGCTGGCCAACGAGATGGCGCTGCTCGGTGAGCGTCTACCGGCGACCGCCGCCCGCGATGCCGGTCTGATCAATGCGGTGCTGACGGACGCCGAGCTGGACGCGACGGTTCAGAAGGCCACCGAGAAACTGGCCCACGGCCCGCGTCGTGCGCTGGAATTGACCAAGAAGGCGCTCAACGCCAGCAACCTGGCCTCCCTCGGCGCCGCACTGGCCCGAGAGAAGGCCGGCCAGGTGGAGCTGTTGGGCTCGCCGGACTTCTTCGAGGGCGCCACGGCGATGTTGCAGAAGCGAAAGGCGGTGTTCGCCGAATGAGCGCACAGCCCTTGCGTTCCCGCCGCAACCACTGGATGAATCAGGTGGCGATCCACGCCGAGATGCGTCCGGCCGCAGTGGCCTTTCGCTGCCGTGACACCGACACCACCTGGCACCAACTGCACGACCGCGCAGAACGGCTCGCGAACGCACTGTTCCGTCGTGGGATCAGATTCGGTGACCGCGTTCTCATCGTGATGCTCAACCACACCGAATACGTCGAGTCGGTGTTGGCGATCAACGCGCTGGGCGCCATCGCCGTGCCGGTCAATTTCCGTCTCACCGACCCCGAGATCAGCTACATCGTCTCCGACAGCGGCGCCAGGGGCGTCATCACCGACCAACTGCTCGCGCCGCTGATCGAGGCGGTCCGCAAGAATGCCGTCGGGCTCGATGTCGCCGTCGTGCTCGGCGAGGATTACGAGTCGCTCATCACCGAGCCGGGAGCCCCACACCCCGGTGCCGACATCCCCGAAGACACTCCGGCGTTGATCATGTACACGTCGGGCACGACGGGAAGCCCCAAGGGCGCCATCCTTTCCCATTCGAATCTGCAGGCCCAATCCCTGACCTGCATCCAGGCCCTGCAGACCAGCCCGGACAGCGTATATTTCTGCGCCGCACCGATGTTCCACATCGCCGGCCTGGGCAGCATCGCGCCCAACCTGGCGCTGGGCACCAAGACGGTGATCCACCCGCTCGGCGCGTTCAGCGCCACGGAGACCCTTGACGCCTGGGAGCGCGAGCGCGCCACTTCGGTCTTCCTGGTTCCGGCGCAGTGGCAGGTGATCTGCGCGGACCCGACGGTGCGGCAACGGGATCTGGCTCTGGAGGTGATCAGCTGGGGTGCCGCACCGGCGTCGGACACCGTGCTGCGGGCGATGGCGGAGACGTTCCCGGATGCGCTCAACGTCGCGGTGTTCGGGCAGACCGAGATGTCGCCGATCACCTGCGTCTTGAACGGCGCCGACGCGATCCGCAAGCTCGGCTCGGTGGGCAAGGTGATCCCGACCATTGCGGCGCGGGTCGTCGACGACGACATGAATGAGGTGGCCCCGGGCGAGATCGGCGAGATCGTCTACCGGGGACCGACGTTGATGCAGGGTTACTGGAACAAGCCGGAGGCGACCGCGGAGGCATTCGCCGGTGGCTGGTTCCACTCCGGTGACCTGGTGCGTGTCGATGACGAAGGGTTCGTCTACGTCGTCGACCGCAAGAAGGACATGATCATCTCCGGCGGGGAGAACATCTACTGCGCCGAGGTGGAGAATGTGCTGTTCGAGCATCCGATGATTCGGGAGGCGGCCGTGATCGGGCGAGCCGACGACAGGTGGGGCGAAGTTCCGGTTGCGATTGTCGCTGGTGAGGGGTCGCTGACGCTGAGCGATCTGGAACCCTTCCTCAATGAGCGGCTCGCCCGCTACAAGCACCCGAAAGAACTCGTGCTGATCGACGAGTTACCCCGCAATGCCAGCGGCAAAGTGATCAAACCGCTGTTGCGCAAGACCTACGCCTAGGAGTGGCAGTGGATCTCAATTGGTCGCCCGAGGAGGCAACGTTCCGCGACGAGGTGCGCGCGTTCCTCGACGAACACCTGAGCTCGGACCTCCGTCGGGCCGGACAGCTGATGACGAGCGTGTACGCCGATCATGAGGCGAGCATGCGCTGGCAGGTGATCCTGCACGAACGTGGTTGGGCTGCACCGGCATGGCCGGTCGAATACGGCGGCTGTGACTGGACCCCGTTGCAGCACTACATCTTCAGCCGCGAATGCGCGCTGGCGGGTGCGCCGATACTCTCCCCGATGGGTATCAGGATGGTGGCACACGCGATCATCGGCTTCGGCACCACCGAGCAGAAGGACTGGTTCCTGCCCCGGATCCTCACCGGTGAAGTGTTCTTCTGTCAGGGCTACTCCGAGCCGGAGTCCGGTTCGGACCTGGCATCGCTGTCCATGGCCGCAGTTGATGACGGTGAGGATCTCATCTGCACCGGCAGCAAGATCTGGACCACCCACGCCGCGCAAGCCAACTGGATCTTCTGCCTGGTCCGCACGTCGCGCGCCGGCAAGAAGCAGGAAGGCATCACCTTCCTGCTGATCGACATGACGACACCGGGTATCGAAGTCCGCCCGCTGGTCATGACCTCCGGTGAGGAGGTGCAGAACCAGGTGTTCTTCGACTCGGTACGGGTGCCGAAGACAGGCGTGCTGGGCCGGATCGATGACGGGTGGACCGTCGCGAAGTATCTGCTCAACTTCGAGCGGGGTGGCGCCATGGCCCCGATGCTGCAGGTATGGGCGGATGCGGTCGCCGAACAGGCTGCGGGACAACCCGGACCGGATGGCACGTCGCTGGCCGACGATCCGGCGTTCCAGCTGAAGATGGCCGATGCCCGGGTTCGCACTGACATCTTGGAGATCCTGGAGTTCCGCACCATCGCCGCGCTCGCCAAGGGCCACAATCCGGGACCCGCGGCCTCGATGCTGAAGATTCTGGGTACCGAACTGAGCCAGACGATCACCGAACTGGCGCTGGAGGCGGCCGGACCACGCGGCCGTGTCTACCAGCCGCACGCCACCATGCCCGGCGGCCCGGTCCCCGACTTCATCCCGCCGACCGACGGCTACGTCAGCGGCCAGCCGTGGCAGGCGGTGGCCCCGCTGCGCTACTTCAACGACCGCGCCGGCACGATCTACGCCGGCAGCAACGAGATTCAACGCAACATTCTGGCCAAAGCAGCATTGGGGTTATAGATGGACTTCTCGTTCACCGACGAACAGGAACTGCTGCGCGACACCGTCGGCAAGTTCCTCGCCGAACGCTACGACCTGGAGCGCAGCCGCGCGGCCGCCAAGACCGGTGCCGGCTGGCAGCCGAATATCTGGCGCGGGTTCGCCGATGATCTGGGCATCCTGGGCGCGACACTGCCCGAAAGGGTCGGCGGGCTCGGCGGGGGCGCAGTCGAGCTGATGATCATCACCGAGGCGCTCGGACATGCGCTGGTCATCGAACCCTTCGTCGAAACTGTCGTGCTGGCCGGCGGGCTGCTGCAACGTGCCGGCGGCCCGCAGGCCGAGCAGCTACTGAACCGGATTGCACTCGGAGACGCCGTCGTTGCGGTTGCCGCAGAGGAACCGGCGTCGGCGGGAACCTGGCATGACGTGTCCACCACCGCGCGCCGCGACGGTGACCACTGGGTGCTCGACGGCGCCAAGATCGCGGTGTCGTCAGCGCCGATCGCCACCAATCTGCTGGTGACCGCGCGTACGTCGGGCGCACAGCGCGACACCACCGGCCTGTCGCTGTTCCTACTCGACTTCGACGCCGCCGCACCGGGTCTCGGTGTGGAATCGTTGCGCACCATCGACGACCGGCAGGCCGCCGACTTGACCCTCGACGGCGTGCGCCTGCCTGCCGACGCGCTGCTGGGCGACGAAGGCCAAGCATGGCCGGCGCTGGAGCACACCCTGGACGAGGCCACGGCGGCGATTGTGTCCGAGGCGGTGGGCTGCCTGCGGCGGGTCTTGGCCGACACCGTCGACTACACCAAGCAGCGTCAGCAGTTCGGCCAGCCCATCTCCTCATTCCAGGTGTTGCAGCACCGGATGGTGGACATGTATCTGGAGGTCGAGCAGGCTGTCGCCGCACAGTATCTGGCGATGATGAAGCTCGACGCCGAACCGGCGGAGCGGGCCCGGGCGGTGTCGGCGGCCAAGGCCACCGTGGCGCGCGCCGCCCGATTCGTCGGGCAGAGTGCGGTGCAGACCCACGGCGCGATGGGCATGACCGAGGAGTTGGCCCTGGGCCACTACTTCAAACGGCTCACCGCGATCGAGTACCAGTTCGGTTCCCGCGACCGGCACCTCGCCCGGTATGCGGGCCTGACGACGACCCGCTGACAGCGCCGTTTCTGCCGGTAGCGTCGAAGTATGAGCCTGGTTTTTTCCAGCATTGTGCAGGCGCCGCGCGCCGAGGTCTTCGCCTGGCATGAGAGGCCGGGGGCTTTCAGCCGTCTGAACCCGCCATGGCAGCGGATGCGTCTGATCGCCGAATCCGATTCGCTGCGCGATGGCATGGCCGAACTGGCTCTTCCGGGCGGGCTGCGCTGGTTCGCTGAGCACCAACCCGGCGGCTACGATCCGCCGCGGCGTTTCGTCGATGCGATCGGCGGCCGTGGCCTGGCGTCGCTTCCGACCCGGTTGGTGATGAGATGGCGGCACACCCACGAGTTCGACGACCTCGGTGACGGCAGAACACGGATGACCGACCTCGTCGACACCCCGATCCCCGGGGCGATGCTGCGGCCGATGTTCGTCTATCGGCACCGCCAGCTCGCCGACGACCTCGCCGCCCACCAGCGCGCCAAAGAACACGGTCTGCGGCCGATGACGGTGGCGGTCAGCGGCGCATCGGGGCTCGTAGGTTCGGCCTTGACGGCGTTCTTGAGCACCGGGGGCCATCGGGTGATCCGGCTGGAGCGGCGCGCCGCGGCCCATCCCGGTGAGCGGCAATGGAACCCCGACGATCCGGATCGTGAGCTGTTGGCCGGGGTCGATGCGGTGATTCACCTGGCCGGAGCCTCGATCGCGGGCCGCTTCACCGCCGGGCACCGGCGTGCGATCCGGGACAGCCGGATCGAGCCGACCCGCAAACTCGCCGAGTTGGTCGCCCGCAACACCGCCGGCCCGTCGGCGCTGATCTGCGCATCAGCAGTCGGCTATTACGGTTACGACCGCGGCGACGATGTGCTGACCGAAGCCAGTCAACGCGGGGACGGGTTTCTCGCCGACGTCGTCGCCGACTGGGAGGACGCACTGGCCCCGGCTGAGCAGGCCGGCAAGCGTGTCGTCCGGATTCGCACCGGCATCGTGCAATCACCGCGCGGTGGCACACTGCAGTTGATGCGGCCACTGTTCTCCGCCGGGCTGGGCGGCCGGCTCGGCGACGGCCGGCAGTGGCTGCCGTGGATCGGGATCGACGACTTGATCGACATCTATCACCGAGCCCTCTGGGACACCGGGCTCTCCGGCGCCGTCAACGCCGTCGCCCCGAATCCGGTGCGCAACAACGAGTACACGAAGACGCTCGGACGAGTGCTACGCAGGCCCACCCTCCTGCCCGTCCCACGGCTGGGGCCACGACTACTACTCGGCGACCAAGGTGCACGTGAACTCGCCTGCGCGAGCCAGCGAGTACTGCCCGAGCGCTTGTACGATGCAGGGCACCGGTTCCGCATGCCCGACCTCGAACCGTTGCTGCGGCATCTGTTGGGCCGTTCCGCTACGGACGGCGATTGAGTACCGCAATGTGTCCGGACAGCACGGTGGCGATTTCGGCCTACAGCGTTGGTCAGACCACCGCCGAACCGGTGCCCAGCAGGGTAGAAATGTGCACGTGACTCCTTGGGGTCAATTACTTTTCGTGACAGGTACCGCAATCTCGTTGCGGCGAAACAACGGAATGGTCCACGGCGGGTCGTAGAACCATGCCTGCGGTGCGCCGGCCGGCTGGAAAGCCAATTTCTTCAAGGCGTTCAACAGCTGCACGCTGTGTGCTTCCACCGCACGACGACCGCGATCACCGGCGAAGGTGTGTACCGCGATGGTTTCAGCAGGAAAGCGCACCAGCTGCACAGCCGAGTTGTCGGGGTCCGGCAGTGATTCCAGGGTGATGCCGGCCGGCATGAAGAAGCGGATTACCCATTGTCCCGGGACGGCGGATTGTTGGGCCACCGGAGAGGTCATCGCGATCCGCTCGCCCGCCGGGGAGGCAGTGCCTTGGGCGACCGGCGCAGTCATCGCGAACTTCGTTCGGGAGTGATTGCCGCCGAAGATGTATCCGGCCAGCCGCCGAAACCCAATATTGCGAGCCGCTTCTTCGTCACCGGTAACAATCGTCTCAGCGACGATTCGCTCGCCGTAGCGGCGAATCTCCACATCACGAGTTCGCTGTTCGACCGTGTAGGAAGGTTCCTCGGTTCCGTTCCGGAACCCGACCAGGGAGCCGACGCCCTGCAGAGCAGCGCTCGCCATCGCGAAGATTCCACTCATTTACGGCCTCCGCTCATCCGGACCCACACGGTGGCCCTCCCCGGCGCACCAATTGCAGCCGGGAGCCGGGTACCCGTTCGGCCACCAAATTATTCGGTCAGTCAATGGGAGTGCCGGGTAAGCCGGTCATCTCGGCTCCGTTCGGTCAGCGACCGATGCGTCAGGCCGGCGACAGTGGCAACCGCAGCGCGCCGGGGGCAGTGTCGGGCACCGTCGGGTGTTGGGGAAACACCGGCGGAATGCGCCGGTAGGGCTCCCCGAGCGGTGGGCGGGGATCCGGCTCGCCGTTGTTGGGCCACAATGCCATGGCGCGTTCGGCTTGCGCGGTGATGGTGAACGAGGGGTTGACGCCCAGGTTGGCGGTGATCGCCGAGCCGTCGACGACGTGCAGACCGGGGTGCCCGTAGGCGCGCTGATAGGGATCGATGACACCGTCGTGCGCGGAATCGCCGATTGGGCAGCCGCCGATGAAGTGCGCCGTCAACGGGATGTTCAGTGCGTCGAGGTAGGTGCCGCCGGCGAACCCGCCGACCTTCTCCGCCATCCGGCGCGCAACGTCGTGAGCGGTCGGGATCCAGTCCGGGTTGGGCTCGCCCACACCCTGTTTCGTCGTCATCCGGGTGCCGAACAGGCCGCGCTTGCGGTAGGTGGTCAGCGAATTGTCCAGTGACTGCATCACCAGGATGATGATCGAATGGGCCGAGGCGTTGCGCGGGAACATGCTGTGCAACATCATCGCCGGGTGGCGCGCGATGGTCAGCATCAGCCGGGCGAGACGCCAGGGCCCGCCGTCGATCAGATGGGTGCCCATCATCGACAGCAGGTTGGATCCCTTGCCGTAGCGGCACACCTCGACGTGGGTGTTGGCCTCCGGGTGGATGGATGAGGTGATGGCCACGCCTTGGGCGAAGTCGTCGCGGTCGGGTGCGAACACCACCGGCACCTCTTCGGAATTCGTTCGGGTCAGCTCACCCAGGCGCGGCGAGAGATGCGGCAGCGATCCGGTGTCGCGCAGCTTGTGCAGCAGCCGCTGGGTGCCCAGCGACGCGGCGGCGAACACCACCTGGCCCGCCGTGAGGTCCCGCTTGTGCTTGCGCATCCACCGGCCGGTGCGCTCCGTGGAAACGACGTACCCGTCGCCCTGTGGCCGCACATCGGTGACCATGGTCAGCGGATGGATCTGGGCGCCGGCGTGTTCGGCGAGATACAGGTAGTTGGTCTCGGTGGTGTTCTTGGCGTTGTGCGGGCAGCCGGTGAAGCATTGCGCGCAGCCGATGCAGCCGGCGCGGGCCGGGCCGGCGCCGCCGAAGAACGGGTCGTCGACGGTCTTGCCGGGCTCGTCGCCGAAGAACACCCCGACGTTGGTCGGGTGGTAGGTGTCTTCGACTCCGAGGTCGCGGGCCACCGCCAGCAGCACCTCGTCGGCCGGGGTGGTGTGCGGGGTGGGCGTCACCCCGAGCATCCGCCGGGCCTGCTCGTAGTACGGCGCGAGCTCGGATTTCCAGTCGGTGATATGCGCCCACTGCGGGTCGGTGTAGAAACGCTCCAACGGTTCATAGAGGGTGTTGCCGTAGATCAGCGACCCGCCGCCGACACCGACCGCGCTGGCGATGAACGTCTTGCCCAGTACCGTCAGGCGCTGCGGGCCGAAGCACCCCAGTTTCGGCGCCCACATGGCCTTGCGGACGTGCCAGTTGTTGGGCGGGAAATCGGTGGGCGCCCAGCGGCGGCCCATGTCCAGTACTCCGACGCGGTAGCCCTTCTCGGTGAGGCGCAGTGCCGCCACGCTGCCGCCGAATCCCGAACCGATCACCACCACGTCGTAGTCATAGGCCATTCGGGGCTCCTGATGCGTTCGCCCGGAACGGGCGCGGTCCTATGGCGTAGTGAAGCACGCCGCCGACCGGTCTCGCGCAGGTTTGGCGCGGCTATGCCCGGGTTGGGAGCTATCCCCCGTCGGGACTGCGGGCGGGCACCAGCAACAGCAGCGACGCCACCAGGACCAGGCTGAGCGCGACGACGTTGAGTGCCGCGTCCCGTGGGCCGTACATGTGCAGCATGCCGAGGTGGTAGATCAGGTGCAGCGCGTTGAAGACCGACACACAGATCGCAGTGACTACGACGACGGCGCGGTTGGCCAGGTAATACAGCGCCAGGGCGCTCAGGGCCGCCAGCCCCAGGTACATGGAACCGACATCCTTGACGAAGTGCTCGTTGTAGGGGCCGAGTACCGGCAGCCAGGTCATCCCGAAACCGGGAAACGTGTTGTACCAGTGCAACGGAGCGAAGTACGCCCACCCTCCGACGCCGACCCCGACGATCGTCAAGAAGATCAGACATATGCGATGCACGATGAGTTTCACTTGTCCTCCTGTGTGAGGGCGTCCAGCCATTCGGCAAAGGTTTGTCGGCCTCTCGGCCCGGGACCGGTGGGCAGCAGTGCGCCAGTGGCCATGGCCTTTCCCGCTGCGCCGGGTACCCGTAGCGGAATGACCAAACGGTGCTCCCCACGGCGCCGGATCAACTGTCGCGCCATATCGACGACCGATTCCACGCGGGGACCGGCCAGTTCCGGCGCCATCTGCTGGGGCTCGCCGGTGGCCAGGCCGGCCAGGTGGGCAGCGACCTCGTCGACAGCGATGGGTTGCGAGCGCATTTTCGGGACCAGCGCGATCGGGCCCGGCACCTGGGCGAGCACTTGGCCGGCGAACTCGTGAAACTGTGCGGCCCGCAAGATCGTCCACGGAACAGTGCCGGCCTTCACCACTTCCTCTTGGTGGAGCTTGCCCTGGTAATAGCCGGTGGTCACCCGATCGATGCCGATGATCGATAACGCGACGTGGTGGCGAACGCCATTGCGCTGCGCGGCGGCCAGCAGATTGGTGGTCGCTGCGCCGAAGGAGGCCCTTGCCTTTTTGGCGTTCATGGTCGCGAAATCGGAGACATCGATGACGGCCTCGACGCCGTCGAGTGCGGCGTCGACTCCGGTGTTCTGGATCAGGTCGACCCCGTGCGCGCGGGCGAGGATCACCGGTTGGTGTCCCTGGCTGCGGAGATGATCAACGACCTTGCGCCCGGTCTTGCCTGTTCCGCCGGCAACCGCGATCTTCATGAGGGTTTCCTTCCTGGTCGGGCTACAAATACTGACGAGGTAGCCCGCCCGAACGTGACGCGGTGAACCGGCCGGAGCGGCGATCAGGCCCATTCTGGCCGAAAATGGGTGGACGCACGGCACGATCGGATGCACAGCAGGGTGAATCAATCTGGAGGATTCATGACCGACCGCTTCACCGTCCCACCCGCCGAGGTGCTGCGGGCGCGCGAGAAACTCGTCCTCGACCACTTCCACGACGAGGTGCGCCAGGACTGGGACGACGTGCTGGCCACGTTTCCCCACCCGCACTACGAGATCATTCCCACACTGACCGTGCACGACGGTGACGCCGAAGTCCGGGACTACTACCGCGACACCCGCATCGCCTTCCCCGACCAGGACCACGAGATCATCGCGCTGCGGCACAGCGCCGACGCCGTGGTCGTCGAGTTCTGGCTGCTGGGCACGCATTTGGGTCCGTTGGGCGGCATTCCGGCCACCGGGTCGCGGCACCGCACCAGGATGACGGCCTACTTCGTGTTCGACGAGAGCGAGAACCTGATCGCCGAGCGGATCTACTTCGACACGCTGTCAATGCTCAAACAACTCATCGGCGGGCTCAACCTGCGCAACCCGCGCAACTGGCCGCTGGTGATGCGCGGGTTGCTCGGGCTGCTCGCGATGTCCAAGGACCCGGCCCCGCTGCTGGTGAAGACCCCGCCGGCCGATCTGACCAGCTCCCGGTAATCACGGTCTCAGCCGTCGACTACCACGACGATCTTGCCGCCGGCTTCTCCGGCTTCCATGACCCGATGCGCTTCGCGGATCTGGTCGAAGGAGAAGACGTGCGTGGGTTTGGCATCCAGCCGACCATCGCGGACCTTGTTCGCGATGTCCTGCAGGGGGACGTCCGACAGCGCGAACCCGGGGGTACCGAACACGAAGCTGCCGAAAAAGCTGAGATTGACACCGCTGGCCATCTGCAACAGCGGGTTGAAGTCGGCGATGGGATCCAGTCCGCCGAGCCAGCCGGCCAAGCACGCCGTGCCGCCACGGCGCAGCATGTCCAGGGAGTCGAGGATCGTGCTGTTGCCCACCAGATCCAGCACGGCATCGATCTGCTTGGCTTCGGCGATGTGGGCGCCCAGATCGGGAACCTCCAGCTCGGCACGGCCGACACCCAGCGAGGTGAGCAAGTCGAATCGTTTCCGGTTGCGCGTCGTGGCGATCACCTGGGCGCCGGCTTCCACGGCCAGTTTCACCGCCGCCTGACCGAAAGATGATGTCGCCCCTCGGATCACGATGGTCTGCCCCGCCTTCAGGTTGAGGTTGCGGAACAGGCAGGTCCACGCGGTGGCATACGTTTCCGGAAGTGCGGCCAGCTGCGCCCACGGCAGGTCCGATTCGATCAGCGCCACGTTGTCGGCGCGCACCCGGGTGAACCGCGCGTAGCTGCCGTTGATGGTGCGGCCGAGCCCGCCCATCAGGGCCGCGACTTTGGCGCCGACCGGGAATTCCCCGCCTGGGCAGGCATCGACGATGCCGACGCATTCGATACCGCTGACCTCGGCGGCCTCGGCCCACTCGCCCCGACGCATGTGCATCTCGGCGTGGTTGATCCCGAATCCCTTGACCTCGATCACGACCTCGCCGTCCTTCGGTAGCGGCTTGGGGATGTCGGTGTAGGTCAGGGCGTCCAGTCCACCGAAGCCGTCGAGAACAATTGCCCGCATGGTCGGGCCGCCCGCGGCTTCCCGCACCACCGCGGGTTGAGTCGGGATGGCTGGTGTCGGTGTGGTAGCCATGTGTTTCATCTCCTGTGAATATCGTTGGTGCGTGCTATTTTTCGAAGGTTTGCGCCAGTTTCTCCGCGAGATCGATCAGGTCGGCGGCGATGAAGTCGGATTGGTGGGGGCCGGCGGCCATGACGGTCACTGCCCGCCGGTACGGCGCAGAAAGGCCTTGACCAACTCGGCGACTTCATCGACCGCGGTCTCCAGTAGGAAGTGACCGCCGTCGAGCAGATGGATCTGCGCGTCGCGCGCGTCCCGGTCGAACGCCTGGGCGCCGGCCGGGCCGAAGATCGGGTCGCCCTGTCCCCAGACGGCCAGCACCGGAACTCCGCTGCTGCGCAGGTAGTCGTGCAGCGCTGGATACATCGGCGAATTGGTGGCGTAGTCCCGGAACAGCTTGAGCTGAATCTCGTCATTGCCCGGCCGAGACAGCAGCGCGCTGTCCAGGGTCCACGTGTCGGGGCTGACGAGGGACTCATCGGGCGCACCGGTCAGGTACTGCCATGCGAGCGACTCCACATTCAGCGCCGTGCGGATGGCCGCCTCCGTCTCGGCGGTCTGTTCACGCTGGTAGTCCCAGACGGTTTTCCAGAAGCTCTCGATGAAGCCCTCGTCATAGCCGTTGCCGCTCTGCGTGACGATCGCGCTGATGGATCCGGGCCGGCTCAGCGCCAGCCGCCAGCCGATCGGCGCGCCGTAGTCCTGCACGTAGATCGCATACCGGGTCAGCCCGAGCTGATCCAACAGCTTTTGGGTGAGCTCCGCGAGGTTGTCGAAGGTGTAGTCGAACTCGGTCACCAGCGGCATGTCGGAGTACCCGAAGCCGAGGTGGTCGGGCGCGATGACGTGATAGTCGTCGGCCAGGCGGGTGATGAGATCCCGGAACATGTAGGAGCTTGTCGGAAAGCCGTGCAGCAGCACGATCGCGGGCGCGTCGACGCTGCCCGCCTCCCGGTAGAACAACCGTCGCCCGTCGACGGTGGCGTGGTGGTAGTGCACCGAAGCAACCATGTCTAACTCCTTAACTCGATTTTGATAGTTAGGAGTCAAACACGCACCGTGATAACCTGTCAATAGAATTTTGGAGGTTAGATGGAGATGGTTGCGGCCGGCCCCGGTGATGAGGCGCTGCTTCTGGACTTGCTGAACACCACTCCCGTCATCGACGGCGTGCCCCACGACGAACTCGACGACCCGCCCACGGCAGGGGCCTGGCTGAGTTCGCACGACATCGTGCTCACCAACGGGCAGTTGCGCGAACTCATCGACGTACGGACGGCTTTGCAGGCAGTGGTGCGCGGGGACCGAACCCCGCAGGCGTTGCAGCCATTCCTCAAGGGCGTCGGGCTGTCCCCCACCGTGACCGACGGCGGCATCGCCTGGACGATGACCACCCGCGAGACTTCGCAAGCTGCCGCGCGCGCAATACTCGCCTGGGACGCGTTACGGATATCCAGCCCCGGACGGCTTCGGCCGTGTGCCAATTCCGAATGCCAGATGTTCCTGATCGATCGCAGCAAGCCCAACACGGCACGGTGGTGCTCCATGGCCATCTGCGGCAACCGCATGAAAGCGCGTCGCTACTATCAGCGAACCAAAGCCACGGGCGGCGATTGAGGCCACCGCGGAGCACGTCACACCGGGCCGAGCGCTAGCCGCGAAGACCGTCGGGCCCCGCGCCGCTCACAGCGAGCGGCTGATGATCTCTTTCATGATTTCGCTGGTGCCGCCGTAGATCTTGTTCACCCGGGCTGCGGCGTAGGCGCGCGCGATCGGGTACTCCATCATGTAGCCGTATCCGCCGAAGAACTGAACGCAGCGATCCACGACGTCGACGGCCTTGTCCGCTGCGACCAGCTTGGCCATCGACGCCGTCGCCGGGTCATTGTTGCCGTCGATGTAGCACTGGATGCAGTAGTCGACGGTGGTCTTGATCGAGAGCACCTCGGCCTTCAATTCGGCCAGCTCGAACCTGGTGTGCTGGAACTTGATCAGCGGCTTGCCGAACGCTTCGCGCTCCTTGGTGTAGCGAATCGATTCGAGTACCGCCGCCTCTGCCATGCCCGCGCACGTCGAGGCGATGATGAGGCGCTCACGCGCCAACTGCTCCATGAGCTGATAGAAACCGAGGCCCTCTTGGGTACCGAGCAGGTTGGTCACCGGCACCCGCATATCGGTGAAGAACAGTTCGCGGGTGTCCTGGCCGTGCTGACCGACCTTCTCCAGCACCCGTCCGCGTTGGAATCCCGCCAACTCGTCGTCGGTTTCGGCCACGATCAAAGACACCCCGGCCGCGCCCTGGGACGGATCGGTCTTGACGACGATCACCAGCAGATCGCAGTGGGTTCCATTGGAGATGAAGGTCTTCGAGCCGTTGATCACGTAGTGATCGCCGTCGCGAACCGCGGTCGTCTTGACGGCCTGCAGGTCGGATCCGGTGCCGGGTTCCGTCATGGCGATCGCGAGCACCTTGTCTCCGCTGATGATGCCGGGCATCCAGCGCTGCTTCTGCTCATCGTTGGCGTAGGTGTTGATGTAGTGCGCGACGATCGGCGAGTGCACGATCCAGCCGGACGCCGCATCGCCGGCCAGCGCGAGTTCGTCTGCGACCACGGCCGACAGCCCGAAGTCACCGTCGATTCCCCCGTACTGCTCGGGCAGGTCTACGCCGAGCAGGCCGGCATCGCCCAGCTTGTTCCAGAATTCACGGTCGACCTGGTGCTGCGCGGCCCAGCGCTCCTGGTTCGGGGTCGACTCCTTGCGGAAGAACTCCGCCGCGTGCTTGCGCAGCTCGCGGTGCTGGTCGCTCTCCCAGGTCGCGCGGTAGTCGGGAAACAGTTCGGACATGGTTACCTCACTCGGTTCAGTGGAATATCGGCTTGGGCGGCAATGACTTCCAGCTCTGCGGTGGTCTTGTCGGCGTAGGCGCTGCGCATTCCCCGGTGGTTACCGTCAATCCGAATGGAACAATACATTTGTATTGTCCTAAGTGCAATCGTAAGGTCGACTAGGCTGAGCCGACGGCTAGATGGAGGCGAGATGGTTAATCCCCGCGTGACCGATCAGGACCTGACCGGCAAGGCGCGCATCCGCAACGCGGCGCTGGACCTGTACGCGCAGTACGGCGAGGACCGGGTCTCGCTGCGTGCCGTCGCCGCCGAAGCCGGGGTCACCCTGGGCCTGGTGCAGCATCATTTCAAGACCAAGGAGGGCCTGCGCCAGGCCGTCGACCAATTGGTGGTCGATTACTTCGCCCACGCAATCGCCGAGGCGCCCACCGACGGCGCCGCGACCCAGATCGGGGCGGCTCGCGATGAGGCGGTCCGCGAGATGCTGGCCGTCAACCCGCCCGTGGTGAACTACATGCGGCGCGCCCTGCTGGATCCCTCCCTTGACCAGACACGCCTGCTTGACATGGTGGTGGAGCTGACCCAGCGCGAGATCACCTCGCTGCGCAAGGCCGGCCACGCGTCGACCAAACGCCGGCAGTCCACCCAGATCGTCAGGGTGCTGGTGCGCCAGATGGGCGAGCTGCTGCTGGAGCCGATGGTCGATGCGGTCTGGGACCGCGTCGCGCAGCCCGGTGACGGCGACAAGCCACGACTTCAGGTCACCGTCGCCGACTGAAGAATTCACCATCGTGTCCGACATCTGGGAGCCGGGCACGGCGCACCTGACCCCGACCAGCAGAACTCTTGATGATATTAGTCAGTGACTCTGACTACGGTTAAGACGGCGCCGAAGACCGCCGGCACCCATCGACCCGGCGCCTCATGGCAGAGGCGAATCGCGGGTGGACTGTTCGGCCCGGCCGGGTTTATCCGCGTAGGGGTCGGTGATCTCGCGGAGTTGATCCAGGATCTGCTGCAACAACGTGAAGTTGCGGGTGCCCAGATAGGCCTTCCACTCCGAGAGGATCTCGTCGAGCGTCGCCATGGCCACCTCGACCGCCCGTCGGCCACGTCGCTCGATCACGATCAGCCGGGCGCGGCCATCTGTGGGGTCGGGCACCCGGCGGACATAGCCCAAACGTTCCAGTTGATCGACCAGCACGCCGGCACTCTGTTTGCTCATTTGCGCCTGTTCAGCAAGGTCTGTGAGGCGCGAACCGTCCGGGGAGATCCGCTGAAACACCCGGCACTGGACAAGGGTCCAGTCGTCGAACCCGGCATCCTGCAGGGCCCGGAAAATCCGGTCCTCGGTGTACCGATACGGGATGAACAATGACACCCCTAGATCAACGCGCCGCTCGTCCTCCATGCCGCCCTCGGCCCCATCGCCCACCTGATCCCACGACATTCACACCCTACGTCAACGCTGCCCAGCCAGACCGCCGCCGACCCGGCCGCGGCCGCGGCCGCGGTGACGCCGCGCTTCGCGCGCACCATCTGACCCTCCGCGATTTCGCACCTGTTCCGGTAACCACCGCCGCCATCGAAAGACAGCAGCAGTAAACGCTGCTGACTAATGCGAGCTTCGGCGGGGATGGAAGGACAGGCAGGGAGAAGTAGCGCCATGCAGACAGTTGTTCACTGCCGGCGACGACCTGGGTGAGGGTCATCGGCTGGCGCGACCGATGTTAAGAAGTTTCTAAGTCCCGATCGGACTAGACGCCAACCAGGCGCGGTCATCAACAACGAAGCTACACATCACCTCTCGGCAGTAGCCCAGCAGAAACGCGACAACGCCGACTTCTCGAAAAATATTGACATTTCGGTAAAGCGAGCAAAGACTTAAGTCACGCTTTGGCTGTTCGAACATCTTCCACATGAAAAACCCAACAACGTACGCGCCGCTTTAAGGAGACCGACCATGGCTGAGCACCCCAGCACGCGGCATCGCACGTCACGTCAGACTCAGACACGCCGCCGCCGCCGCCGCGTAGCCGGTCTCGGAACGACTGCCAGTGCATTCCTGGCGTTCGGATTGACCCCGCTGGCTCTAGCTCCGACTGCGAACGCCGACGTGTTCGGGTTGGACTGGCTTGTCGACCTCTTCGACCCCGGCGCCGCGGCGGGCGCCGTCGACCCGACCGGGGATGCTGGCTGGGATGCTTTGATGAGCGATCTTGGCTTCGGCTCTACCGGCTCGTCCGAGGTGGATACCGCTGCGTTTGCTCTGCCGGGGATCGCCGCAGCAGGCGATCCGAACTCTGTCGCTGCGGCGTTCCAGACCGACTTCTACCTGCCGCTGCACTCGGCCCTCGAGGCTTACATAAACAGCCCGCTCGGTCAGGCGATCAATCCCGTCATCAACCAGCTGTTCGCGCCGCTGATCCTGCCGGGTTTTTGTGGCCTGATCTGCGACGGCGCCGACGGGACGATGGGCGACCCCGACGGTCAGGGTGGGGGATTGTTCTTCGGCGACGCCGGCAACGGCTACGACGCCAGCAACGACCCGGGTATGGCCGGCGGTAACGGCGGAGTTGCCGGGGGTATCGGCAACGGCGGCGACGGCGGAGCGGGCGGACTCGGCGCCGACGGAGGCAACGGCGGCGCCGGCGGCGAGTGGATGGGCAACGGCGGCAGGGGCGGCGACGGCGGAGCCGGCGGCCTGGTTGACGACACAGTTGTCGACGGTGGCAACGGCGGTAGCGGCGGCGGCGCCGGCCATGTCCAAGACATTTTCGGTATAGGAGCGGTTGGGAACGGCGGCAACGGCGGCAACGGCGGAGCCGGGTACACCGGCGCCAACGGTTCGGCGGGGAACGCGGGCACCGGCCCCGCAAGCAACGGCGGCGACGGCGGCAACGGCCAGACAGGCGGCAACGCCGGCAACGGCGGTGACGGGGGCGCCGGTTCGCTGTGGCTCGGCAACGGCGGCAACGGCGGCAACGGCGGGGCCGGCGGCAACGGCGGCAACGGCGGGGTCGGCGGTGCCGGAACCGACACGCTCTCTGCGGACGCCCTTGGCGGCACCGGCGGTGCCGGCGGTACCGGTGCGGACGGCGGTAACGGCGGTAACGGGGGTAATGGGGGCACCGGCGCGGCTGTCTTCGGCAGTGACGGCAGCACCGGTTCTAACGGTGACGGCGGCGCCGGCGGCATCGGCGCCGATGGCGGCCGCGGAGGTGCCGGCGCCAGCGGAACTGATGGCGCCAATGGCATTACGCCCGGCGAAGACGGCGCCGACGGCACCGACGGTAGTGGTGGCGGCGACGGCGGCATGGGCGGTGGCGGTGGTGCCGGTGGTGTCGGCGGCACGACTGCCAACAGCCCCGCCGGCAACCACGGCGCCGGCGGGACCGGCGGCAACGGTGGGGCAGGCGGCAACGCCGGCGGCGGCGGCAACGGCGGCAACGGTGCCGACGGAGGCACCAACGATGTGGCCGGAAACGGCGGCAACGGCGGGGACAGCGGGTTCGGCGGGTACGGCGGACTCGCCGGGGCCGGCGGATTCGGCCCTGACGACACAAGCGCCGCGAATGGCGCGGACGGTGCTGCCGGCAACGGCGGTGACGGCGGGGCCGGCGGCAACGGCGGCAAGGGTGTCACCCTTGCCGACGGCACCGGGCAAGCCGGCGGCAACGGCGGTGACGGTGGTGCCGGCGACTACTACGGCAACGGCGGCGCGGGCGGTAAAGGCGGCGACGGCGCGGCCGGTGCCAGCAACATGAGCGGCACCGGCAACGGCGGCGACGGCGGCCAAGGCGGTAACGGCGGCTACGGCGGTTTCGGCGGCTTCAGCGGCGGCGCCGGAGGCGATGCCGGTGCCGGCGGTGCCGGGGGTAATGCCACCGGCGCCGGCGCGGGCGCCGGCACTGCTGCTCAGGGTGGTTTTGGAGGCGGCGGCGGGTCCCATTACCTGAACACCGACGGCAGCCACGATGGCATCGGTGGTCGCGGCGGCGACGGTGGTAACGGGGGCAACGGTTCCGATGGCGCCACCCCAACATCCGGTGCTCCCGGCGGTCCCGGTGGGTTTGGCAGCACCGGCGCTGCCGGCGGCACCGGCGGAACCGGCGGAACCGACGGCAGCACCGGTAGCGTCGGCGGCGCCGGCGGCGCCGGCGGCAACGGCGGCACCACCACCGACGCCGGCGACGGTGGTGGCGGGGGCGGCGGCGGCGGTGGCGGCGCAGCCCAAGATGGCGGCGTTGGCGGCGCCGGCGGCGACGGCGGCGACGCCGGCAACAGCACCGGCGGGACCGTCGGCCCAGCCGGTGGCTTCGTCGGCGGTGGCGGCGGCGGAGGCTACGGCGGGCAGGGCGGCACCGGCGTCGGCGTCGGCGCCGTGGGCGGTGCCGGCGGCGTAGGCGGCGACGGCGGCGACGGCGCCGCCGGCAGCTTGGGCGGCGCAGGTGGTGACGCCGGCTACGGCGGCGACAACAACTCCGCGACCGGCAGTGACGGTGGGGACGGAGGCGCTGGCGGCAACGGCACCGACGGTGGCAACGGTGGCAACGGTGGCCGCGGCGGCTCAGGTGGCGGCGGCTACGGCAGCGACGGTACCGGCGGTGATGGCGCGGCCGGCGGGGCCGGTGGCCTGGGCACCACCAGCGGCAACGGCGGCACCGGCGGTTGGGGTGGCACCGGCGCTACCGGCTCCCCGGGTGGCATCGGCGGCGATGGTGCGGTCGGCGGGACCGGTGGCGTCGGGACGACCGGCGGCACCGGCGGCACCGGCGGCATGGGCGGCAACGGCGGCTTCGTCGGCCCGGGCGGCGACGGTGCCGGCGGCGCCGGCGGCGTCGGTGGCACCGGCAGTAACGATCAAACCGGCGGAGACGGCGGCGATGGCACCAGCGGAGGTGACGACGGTACTCCCGGCACCCCGGGCGAACGCGGCGTCGATAACGGTTAGGGCAGCACGGCCAGGGTCTCGCGATCCGAGCGAGGCGCCACTAACCGGTAGTCGTCGTCGCACAGTCGTGAGAGCCCTTGAGCAACATCGGGATACGCCGGCATGTTGGCCATCGCGTGGGTCAGGGCCGCCACGTCGCCCTCGGCCAACTCAATGCCGTGGATCTCGGCGAGCGTCCGCAACGCGGCCTTACCGAGAGCGACGAAGTCCGTGTAACAGCCCGCCAGCGTGACTGTCTTCGAGTACAGGGCACCTTGGCCGGACCACTCCCGAAGCAGACCATGGCGGCCGAAAAGCCTTGCGCAACGGGGCTCTAAGGCTTCGATGTCCAGAAGGATCCCTTTCATGTTTTTGCTATGATCTTGATCGAGAGCACCCCGCCGTCAATTCGGCCAACTCGAACCTGGTCTTGACCACGCTGCCGTCATCTGCTTGGACGGCGTGGGTGACTGCGGCGCCGAGTTCTCCCGGTAGCGTCGTCGGCTGGACGTGGTGGTTGCCCGCTTCGACGCTCGGTGCCCTCCGAGACGAAGGCGTGGCGTCGATAAGCGCAGCGACGCTTCCCGCAGCCGCTGGATAGGTGAGGACTCTACGATGGGCAAAGCCGCATCACTGTGGCGCATAAGCGCGGCGTATGCAGTCGCGATCGGGGTGGCCGCGGCCTGGTTGGCCTGGGGGCCAGCCACCGGGAAGCTTTGGCTGGACACGCTGGTCGCCGACCTGTTGGCCACGGTCGTCGTGTTCGCGTTCAGTCGGCTTCACCGCAATTCCAGCTACTACGACGCCTACTGGAGCGTCGCCCCGCCGCTGCTGATGTTGTACTGGTGGATGCGGAGCAGTCCCCATGTCGACGAGTTGCGGTGCGCGCTGATCGCGGTGGTCGTGGTGCTGTGGGCGGTGCGCCTCACCGGCAACTGGGCAGTGGGATTTGCCGGCCTGGACCACGAGGACTGGCGTTACCGAATACTGCGCCAGCGGGCCGGACGCTGGGAATTCGCCGCGGACCTGGTCGGCATCCACCTCGTGCCGACGATGCAGGTGTTCGCCGGAATGCTCCCGGTCTACGTCGCGGTGACCCGGCCCGGCAGCGGGCTGGTCTGGCTGACTGCCGTCGCTTTCGTTCTCGGTCTTGCGGCGGTGTCGGTGGAACTGGTCGCCGACGTGCAGCTGCGCAGATTCGTCCGGGACGGGCCGGCCGGCGCGGCCATGGACCGCGGACTCTGGGGATGGTCACGGCATCCCAACTACGTCGGGGAATGCGGCTTCTGGCTGGCCTGCGCCCTGTTCGGTGTCGCCGCGGCTCCCGCCGACTCCTGGTGGATGTTCTTCGGCGCGTTGGCGATTCTGGTCATGTTCATCGCTGTCAGCATTCCGATGATGGAGACTCGGAGCCTGCAGCGCCGGCCGGATTATCAAGACGTGATCGATCGGGTACCGCGGTTCTTCCCACGCCCGCCCCGACGAGTCGCGACATGAGCCGCAAACGTGTCGTAGTGGCGGGGCTCGGCGACAGCGGTGTGCTCACCGCGATCCGGCTGGCCCGCCACACCGAAGTCGTCGGCATCTCGGCCAAACCGGCGTTGCTGAGCGGACAGGAACTGGGGCTGCGGTTAGCCCGTCCCGCGGACTGGGCACGTGACTACTGGGTTCCGTTCGACCGTTTTCACCGCTTGGACCGGATCACCACGATGCACGCCACTCTCACCGGTGTCGACCTGGTCGCTCGCAGCGTGTCAGTTCTGCGACCTGACGGCTCCCCGGCAACCGTGGCGTATGACGCTCTGGTCATCTCGACAGGTGTCCGCAACGGATTCTGGCGGCAGCCGGCGTTGCAATCCGCCGACGAGATCGAGGCTGAACTGCGTGCCGCCCATCGCCGTTTGGCGGCGGCGGAATCGGTGATCGTGATCGGCGGCGGGGCCGCGGCGGTCAATAGTGCCGCCAATCTCGCCACTGCCTGGCCGGACAAGCAGGTGGAGTTCTACTACCCCGCAGACCGTCCCCTGTTGGATCACCACCCGCGGGTCTGGTCGGTGGTCCGGCGCAGGTTGAGCGACGCCGGTGTGGTGTGCCATCCCGGCCACCGAGCACAGATTCCGGACGGCTTCGAGTGCGACCGGATCACCAGCGATCCCGTTTCGTGGACCACCGGCCAGCCGCCCGCCAGCGCCGCCGCCGTGCTCTGGGCAATAGGCCGGACCCGACCCAACACCGAGTGGCTGCCACCGGAACTTCTCGACGAAGACGGCTTCGTTCGGGTGACGCCTGAGCTGCGGGTGCCCGGCCAGCAAGGCGTGTTCGCCATCGGAGACGTCGCGGCAACCGACCGACTGCGCAGCTCGGCTCGTAACCGGGCAGATGGGTTGCTGGCCCGCAACATCCGGGCCGATTTCGCCGGCCGACCCCTGCGCAGCTATCAGCCACCGAAGCGGCGTTGGGGTTCGGTGCTCGGTGTGCAACCCAACGGACTAGAGGTCTTCGCACCGACCGGCTACGCGTTCCGATTTCCGGCGTGGTTCGTGCAGCAGGTGTTGCAGCCGTGGATCGTTCGACGCGGGATCTACCGGGGCGTGCGGGACAACCGTCCGCTGCCACGGTAACCACCCAATGGACCCGCACGACGCTGGGGACGCGACTGCCGCTGTAGCGGCTGAGATATCCACGAGGGTGATTCGGTGCGGCAGACAGGCCAGTCGGGTTCGGTTCTGGCGAACTGGGTGGGCTCGGCCCAGGGCCAGGCGCGCAGCGCCGGTTTCGCCTTTGCAAAATTCGGTCTCGACGCGATGCATGATCGTTGCTAGTCGTGGCGGCGCTTCGCGCCGATGGCTGCTACCCCGGCGCGCCACCACCACCGCGCACTCGGCATCTCCGGCGATCCACTAGAGTTTCCAACACCTATTCACACAGGTCCCCCGCCCCCGGGGACGTGTTGAAAACCCTCATCGTGCTGGTAGCTGCGGTTCATCCCTGAGCGCCGGAACGCGTATCGGCCGTTTTCGGAACGTGTTGGATGCGAGACCTGGCGGTGGGTCAACAGGGTATCAAGCTGCTCCTCAGGCCCCACGCCACCCCGCCCGGCGGCAGACCCTGCGCACGACCTACCAGAACCTTGAATCGCCCCGGCATGTCCAGAGACTCCGGACATGTCGGGCCGATTTATCTGGATGATCCACTGTCACAACACTTACCACCAAGACGCCGGGATCATGACCGGCCTCAAATACACCAACCGAGCGCATCCGGTCCTCGCCGTAATGGAAGCAGTTACGTGACCAGGTGATGACTGACCCTGGGCGTCGCTGGGTGGATGGCCACTGCAGCCCTTGCTGTTATAACAGCACTGACTGTACTGTTTGGTCCATGCTGACATGTGAGATACGGGAATCGGCGCTGGCTCGATTGGGCCGGGCGCTGGCCGATCCGACGCGGTGCCGGATCCTGGTGGCGCTGCTGGAGGGGGTTTGCTATCCCGGCCAGTTGGCTTCGCGCCTGGAGTTGACGCGATCGAATGTGTCCAATCATTTGTCGTGCTTGCGGGGCTGTGGGCTGGTCGTCGCGACCTATGAGGGCCGGCAAGTCCGGTACGCGCTGGCCGACAGCCACCTGGCGCGTGCCCTGGGCGAGTTGGTCCAGGTCGTCCTCGCGGTGGATACCGACCAGCCGTGCAGTGCCGATCAAGCCGCGTCGGGGGAGGTCGAGTTGACAGTCGGTCGATGAGTAGGAACGATCCCCGCGAAACCGAAGACGACACGAGCTGAATTGTGTTGACAGCAAAGAACAGAAGGAGGGTTAGCAGTGGTTCCGAGCGGGATTGTGGTTAAGGCGGCCGGAACGGTGGTGACCGGGCTGGTCGGGGTGAGCGCCTACGAGGTGCTGCGCAAAGCGCTGGGCAAAGCTCCGGTTCATCGGGCCGCGGTGGCCGCGACGGAGTGGGGGCTGCGTGGAACCCGACGCGCGGAGGTGGCGGCAGAGTCGGCCCGGCTGAAAGTCGCTGACGTGGTCGCCGAGGCGCGCGAACGGATCGGTGACGAGGCCTCGCTGCCAATTGCTGTTCAGGTCGACGATGACGACTGCTGCTGACCTGCGGGCAGTATCGCCCGATACCGGTGTGGCGCTGACCGTTGTGTCCGCCGCCTCGGGCCGGATGCGTGTCCGGGCCCGCGGGTTTCGCTTCGATGCGGTCCGGGCCGTCGCGATTGAGGACACCGTCTCCCAAGTCGCCGGTGTTCAGGCCGTGCACGCCTATCCGCGTACGGCGTCCGTGGTGATCTGGTACGCGCCCGAGCACTGCGACACCACCACCGTCTTGTCGGCGATCGCCGACGCCGAGCACATCCCGGCGGCGGCGGTGCCGGCGCGTGCCCCCCACTCGGCCGAGATCGGCAACGCCGGTGTCGTGCAGAAGGTCATCGAGTGGAGTGCCCGGGTCCGGTCGGACGCGCGCCGGGCCGCGTTGGGACTGCCCCCGCTGGAAGTGCGGCGGCCGGCGACGGTGAGCGACGGCTGCTGCGACCACGACGACAACGGCCGCGAGCCGGAGCGGCTCTGGGACGTCGTCAAGCTGCGGCGGGCCGCGTTGTCCGGGGCGCTGTTGGCCGGCTCGGTGATCTCCGCATGGGTCACTCCGCTCGGGCCTGTCGCATTGGGACTGAAGGTCCTGGCGCTGGCGGTGGGCGCCTCGACGTTCGTGCCCGCCAGTCTCACCCGACTGGCCCAGGGCCGCGTCGGTGTAGGCACCCTGATGACCATCGCGGCGGCGGGCGCGGTCGGACTCGGTCAGGTCGGCGAGGCCGCCGCGCTGGCGTTTTTATTTTCGATCAGCGAGGGTCTGGAGGAATACGCGGTGGCGCGTACCCGCCGCGGCCTGCGTGCCCTGCTGTCGCTGGTTCCAGATCAGGCCACAGTTCTGCGCGAGGGTGCCGAAATCGTGGTGGCCGCAGCCGAATTGCGGGTTGGGGATCAGATGATCGTCAAACCCGGGGAACGCCTGGCCACCGACGGCGTCGTCGTTGCCGGGCGCACCGCCCTGGACGTCTCCGCGATCACCGGCGAATCGGTGCCGGTAGAGGCCGGTCCCGGTGATGTGGTGTTCGCCGGGTCGATCAACGGCTCCGGAGTGCTGCAGGTGGAGGTCACCGCGACCGCGGCGGATAACTCGCTGGCGCGCATCGTGCAGATCGTGGAAGCCGAACAGGCGCGCAAAGGTGCCAGCCAGCGACTGGCCGACCGCATCGCGAGACCGTTGGTGCCGGGCATCATGATCGCCGGGGCGCTGATCGCCGGGGCGGGAAGCATCTTCGGTAACCCGCTGGTGTGGATCGAACGCGCTCTGGTGGTGCTGGTCGCGGCGTCCCCGTGCGCGCTGGCCATCGCAGTCCCGGTGACCGTCGTGGCGGCCATCGGCGCCGCCTCGAAGATCGGGGTACTGATCAAGGGCGGCGCCGCGCTGGAAGTCCTGGGCACCATCGGTGGGATCGCACTGGACAAAACCGGAACATTGACGGCCAACCGGCCCACCGTCATCGACGTCGCCACCACCAACGGTGCTACCCGCGACGAGGTGCTGGCGGTGGCGGCCGCGCTGGAAGCCCGCAGTGAACACCCCCTGGCCGCAGCCATCCTGGCCGCAACCCCCGCGCCGATCGTCGCCGCCGGCGACGTGCAGGCCATCCCCGGGGCCGGGCTGACCGGCCGGCTCAATGGTCATGCCGTGCGACTGGGGCGGCCCGGCTGGCTCGACCCCGGCGGCCTCGCCGATCAGGTGACACGCATGCAACAGGCCGGGGCCACAGCGGTTCTCGTCGAACGCGACGACCAGCTACTCGGTGCCATCGCCGTGCGCGACGAGTTGCGGCCCGAAGTCGCCGAGGTCATCGCCGGGCTCCGCGCCGGCGGCTACCAGGTGACGATGCTGACCGGCGACAATCACGCGACCGCCGCCGCCCTGGCTGCCCAGGCCGGCATTGAGCACGTCTGTGCCGAACTGCGCCCCGAGGACAAGGCGCGCCTGATCGCAGAACTGCGCGCCCACCGGCCCACCGCGATGGTGGGCGATGGCGTCAACGATGCTCCGGCCCTGGCTGCTGCCGATCTGGGAATCGCGATGGGCGCCATGGGAACCGATGTCGCCATCGAAACCGCCGATGTTGCCCTGATGGGCCAGGACCTGCGTCACCTGATCCAGGCGTTACAGCACGCCCGCCGCTCCCGGCAGATCATGTTGCAAAACGTCGGGCTCTCCCTGGGCATCATCACCGTGCTGATGCCGCTGGCATTGTTCGGGACGCTCGGCCTGGCCACGGTCGTACTGGTGCACGAGCTCGCCGAGGTCGTCGTCATCGCCAACGGCGTGCGGGCCGGCCGCATCAAAACGCCCACGCAACACCCGACCGCGTGACGGCTCACGGCAACGGTGGGACAGCTACTGCAGCGACAGGTCGGCCAGCGCGACAACCGCGGTTCCGCGCGCGGCCACGACATCGCGTAACCCCGGGATTATGGGGGTGCACTGGCCCGCGCGGTTGGGCGCAGCCCTCGGTCGCGGGTGTGGCCGTCAGGGGTGGTGTGGTCCATCTGTATGGTGGTGTGGTCGAGGTGAAACTCGTTGTGCAGCACCGTTTCGATGCGGGAGCGGACCGCGTGGCAGTCGGCGTCGGCGGTGACGTGCACGTGCGCCGACATCGACGGCTGGCTTGAGCTGATCTGCCACACGTGCAGGTCATCCACCTCGACCACCTGGGGCACTGTCGCGAGCCGCGCGCCGATCTCGGCCGGGTCCAGGTCTGCCGGGGCTGCCTCTAAGAAGATCCGCCCGGCCTCGCGGACCAGGCTCCACCCCGCTTTGGCCATCAACGCCGCCACCACCAGGGCCGCGATGGCGTCGGCGCGAGCGAAGCCGGTCGCCCACACCACCGCGCCGGCGATCGCAGTGCCGATGAACGCGTACAGGTCGTTGAGGATGTGCTGGAAGGCGCCCTCGACGTTCAAGCTGGTGCGGTTTGCGCGGCTGATCGACCAGGTGGCGGCCACGTTCACGACGACCCCGGCCAGCGCGGTGAACAGCACCAGCGGGCCGGCGACCTCCGGCGGGGTGATCAGTCGGCGCACCCCCTCGTAGACGAACCATACCGTCAGCAGCAGCAGGGTGATCCCGTTGACCTGCGCGGACAGGATCTCCACCCGCTTGAACCCGTAGGTGTAGCGGCCCCGCGCCGGGCGGTCGGCCAACCGAATCGCGATCAGCGCCAACACGATCGACGCGGCGTCGGTGAGCATGTGCCCGGCATCGGAGATCAACGCCAGCGAATTCGCCACCAGCCCGGCGACCACCTCGACGGCCATGAACGCCACGATCAGGCCCAGCGCGATCCCCAGCCACCTGCGGTCCGCATCCGTCGACACCCCGTGACCGTGATCGTGCCGGGTGTCCTCGGTGCGGCCCAGACCGGAGTCGTGGGCAGGTCGTGGCGCCGACGCGGTAGGGTCGGCTGAGCCCTCAGTGGTGCCCGCCATGGCGCCCCCCGTAGTAGCCTCCTCCGTTGAACAAACCGCCGAGAAAGCCGCCCTGGCGGGGGCGTTCGCCATACACCGGCTGCGGCGGGTACGGCTGCGGCGGATATCCGCCCGGCGGCGGTTGCTGCGTTTGCTGTTGGGCGTCGTAGAACCGGCGCTCGGCCTCGGCGAGCTGCTCAATCTCCCCCAGGTCGAGGAAGATACCGCCGCAGCCGGTGCACTGATCGATCGTCACCCCGAACCGCTGTACCGGCAGCATCTGCGATGCACACCGCGGACACAGCAGCGTCGGCCCCTTCGCTTCCATTGATCCGCGCTGATCTTCCACTTCGGCTCCTATCCGATCGACTCCTGGGATTCTATCTAAATATGCGTACATTTGCATGTATAAATACGATTGTCATGTGCTGCCCGGCGCTGCGGCAATGCCCCCGCGGGGCCCCGACGCCCGAAACACGGAAGGGCGACCGAACGGGGACCGCGGTCAGCGAGCATCGGTCAACGTCGGCTCCGCGGCCGCAAACCCAAGGGATGCGCGACGCCTGCGGTCATGTAGCAGGCTGGCGGCCGCGATCGCACCGCACACCGCCGCGGGAACGATCAGTGCGTAACCACCGAACCAAATACCGGTCAATACCCCGGCTGCGCCACCGACGAGAAACAGCAGCAACGTCGAGGCCAGAACGGCCGTCTTCCACTTATCGATTCCGTGCCGGCGGCTGCGGCCGAGCATGAGCCCGAGGTCGGTGATGGTGCCGGTGAAATGCGTCGTGCGGATCGCCATCCCACCGAAGCTTGAGGTCACGCCGTTTTGCAATCCCAGGGCCGCGGCGGCGAGCAAAGCCTGGACCACGGTTCGCTCCACCCCGATCGCGGAAAGTTCCGCCTGGACCACGGTTTCCTCAACCCCGACCGCGGCGAGCAACAACAGCGCGGCTTCGGCGGCCAGCACCGCGGCATGGCGCGGCCCGGTGTGAGCGCGGGTGGCCGCCAGCGCGGCGCCCGCGATCGCCGTGCCGCCCAGGAATCCGAACAGGATCGCCGCGAGCACATGGCCCTCGTACAACCACGGGTTCGGGTTGCCCGTGTTCATGCCCAACTCGGTGGTGACCGCGGTGAGGTTGCCCACCGGGAACGCCAACACCAGCAGCGCCACCGCGTTGACAAACCCCGCAACCCCGGCGAGCACCCCGCTGTATCCGAGCAGAAGCGCCCGCGGCGCCCACGGCACCGGCATCGCGGTATGGGACATGATCCCCCCTATCCGGTGATCCGCGGTCGGCGCGACGCTACCAACGCCGCCTTAAGACCACGTGATCACCTGTTGAACAGTCCGAGTCGCCGGCTTATCGCCGGCACCGTCTCGTTGTGCGTGTGGCGCCGATAACCAGTCGGAGCTGCCAAAGACCGACATGACGGAAACCTGTCGTACACGCTATCATGCATACATTGCTATGTATAGATGAATTGGAGGAGTTCCTGATGGCACTCACCGCAGTCGTGCTCTACGTGGTGTTCGGTGTGCTCGGGTTCGGGTGGCGCAGCTGGCGGCAGTGGCGCACGACCGGATCGGCCGGCTTCCGCGGCGTCAGCGGCCGGTTCGGATCGCTGGAGTGGATCGCCGGCGGCGGGTTCGTCGCGGCGATCGTCATCGGTGTCAGTGCGCCGCTGCTTCAGCTGGCCGGTGTGCTTTTCCCCCTCGAGGTGTTGCACGCGGACTGGATTCCGCCAACCGGGATCGTGCTCGCTGTGGCCGGCATCGGCGCAACCCTGTACGCGCAGAACGACATGGGCGAGTCCTGGCGGATCGGTGTCGATACCGGCGAGACAACGACATTGGTGCGTCACGGTGTGTTCGCGGTGGTGCGCAACCCGATCTTCTCGGCGATGCTGGTTTTCGCTGCCGGCATGGTGCTCGTGGCGCCGAATCCGCTCGCACTCGCCGGTTTCGTGCTGCTGGTCGCGGCGGTCCAGCTGCAGGTCCGCGTTGTTGAAGAGCCCTACCTTCGTACCGTGCACGGTCAGCGGTACCGCGAGTACACCGGCACGGTCGGGCGTTTCGTACCCCGAGTCGGGTTGTCCTGACGTCGCAACATTGGTGCGCGCGGGGCCGACAGATCTCCGACGACGCCAGCTCCGCTGCAGTGTTCAACTTCGGGATCGTCCACCCCGTCCGGGACTGACGCAACGCTATCGCCGAGGTCGCCCGGATACTGAGATCGGGTGGGTGGTTCTGCTTCGGAAGAAGTCACCGCCCACGCCCAGGCCCGCCCCACGGCCCGCTGACTGTTGGACCACCGCTTCTCGTTGTCCTCGGGTCAATCACCTACATCCGTGGTGATTATCTGCTCGGCGCCGCCAGGCCCATCTCGGGGAGCACGCGGATCGAGCGGTGCGTGGTCCTGGCTGCGCCAACCCCTCGTCACGCACACTGATCCAGCCAGCGTCGGACCCGCGACGACAACCATCAGCCGCGGTCAGCAGGCGCAGTCCTCACCCCGCCAGGACCGAAAACCCTGCCAGACCGCGGTGGCGGCAACGCCCAGTCCGATCACCGGGTCGAGCCACCAGCCGCCCGACCAGTTGGCGGTGACCGCCAAGCCGATCAGCACCGCGGCGGCTTGGGCGGCGCACAGATAGTTTTGCGTGCCTTCCCCGGCGGTGGCGGCCGAGGCCAACCGCGCGCCGAGGATACGTTGGGCGCGGCCGAGAATCGGCATCTGCAGCACCGCGAAGGCGGTCAACACGATGCCGATCACGCTGACCTCTGGGTGGCGCTCACCGAACAGATGATGGACCGATTCGGCGGCGATATACGGTGCGGTCAGCCAAAACGACACCGCCACACCGCGTTGGGCGCTGCGCTCGGCCGTCGCTGACAGGGTCCGTGAACCGGTGAACCGCCAGATCACCACCACGCCGGCAAGCCCCTCGGCCACACCGCCCAGCGCCCAGCCGGTCAGCGCGACCGACCCAGTCGCCAACCCCTGCCACAGCCCTACCACCGCCTGAACGGTCACAAACACCAGGCTGATCCACGCCAGTCTCCGCGCCCAACGGGCAGACCGTAGCCATCCCGCGTCCCGCACGACCGGTGTCGGCGCACCGTGGCTCGATACCGCACAGCAGCTATCGTCACTCAATTCGGCGGCGGGATTGTCGACCGGACTGGATGAAGTCACCAGGAAACCTCCATATGAATTACGACGATCTTGTGGAACAGCTAAAAGGGCACGCATGCCCGCGACACTTTCCGGCTCAGCAATGGCTCACAGCCGAAGAAATTCAGCGCCTGGTGGGCTCCGCCGGGTGAACGCGACTCCTGCGGCGGCCGACGGGCCCCGACGCTGGGTGGGGGGCATGCAGCGCAAATCGGCCCACTGGGGCGTCCTTCGCGTTCATCGACACGCGTTACCCACCGACACCCCACGCGCTGGCCTACCGTCGGACGGCCTGTGCTGCAGCTCTTTCGCAGAGCCGATTGTGACGGCGTGTCCGGCGATTCCCAGCGAGGGGAATGATTTCCGACGGCTATCCTCGGCGGGCGGTCGCATCGAGGTGTTGACCGCGGACGTTTCGGCCTCGCCGCGGCCATAGCCGCGGTGCTCACGACGTGAGATCTGGCGCCAACGAGCGACCTCATTCGGGGCGGCCCGCGCCGTCGGCCCGCGATGCGTTATCGGCGAGTTGGTAGCGGATCAGCCGGGAGCTGTTGGTGACCACGGCCACCGAGGACGCGTTGTGCAGGATTGCCGCGAGCACCGGCGACAGGGCTCCGCCGGCACCTATGAGCAGTCCGACGGCGTTGACCGCGATCGACATGCCGTAGTTCTGCCGGATGACCTCGACGGCGCGGCCGCCCAGATCGCGCACGTCGAGCAGGCGGTGCAGGTCGTCGTTGGCCAGCGCCACGTCGGCGGTCTCGACGGCGACGTCGGTGCCGGCCAGCCCCATCGCGATCCCGATATCAGCGGCGGCCAGTGCCGGGGCGTCGTTGACGCCGTCGCCGACCATCCCGACGACATAACCTTCGTCTTGCAGGGCTCGGACCACCTCGAGTTTGTCGTCGGGCAGCACTTCGGCGCGCCACTCGTCGATGCCGAGCTCGTCGGCGACCGCCGCAGCGGTATCGGCATGATCGCCGGTGAGCATGACGATGCGGCGAATCCCGTTGGCACGCAGCTTCCTCAACACGTCGGGCGCCTCGGGGCGAACTTCGTCGCGCAGGCTGATCAACCCCACCAGCTTGCCGTCTACCGCCAGCAGCAGCGGCGTTTCGGCCTGCTTACGCAGCGTGTCGATCCACTCCGAGGCTTTCTTGGACACCCGGACCTTTTCAGCGCGCAGCAGCGACGGGCTGCCCAACAGCAGGATCCGCCCGTCGGCCCAGGTCCGCATGCCCAGGCCCACCAACACCTCGCATTCCTCATGCGGCGGAATGCTGATGTGACGTTCCTCGGTCGAGCGGATCACCGCCTCGGCCAGCGGATGACGCGAGTGGATCTCCGAGCTGGCCGCATAGGCCAGCACCTCTTCTGGCTGCCAGTCCTTGTGCAGTGCGACGATGTTCGTCACCACCGGGCGCCCGACTGTCAAGGTGCCGGTCTTGTCGAACACGATCGCGTCCACCCGACCGGCCTGCTCCAGATGCGAGCCGCCCTTGATCAGGATGCCGCGGCGCGCCCCATTGCCGATCGCCGCACTGATCGCCGTCGGTGTCGACAGCCCGACTGCGCACGGACACGCGATCAACAGCATGGTCATCGCGCGCCGCACATCCCCGGTGATCGCCAGGGTGAGCGCGGAGACGATGAACGAGATCGGCACGAAGCGGCGCGAAAAGTTCTCGCCCACCGTTTGGATCGGCGCCCGATCGAGTTGCGCCTCCTCGACGCGGGAGATGATGCGACCGATGGTGGTGTCGTTGCCCACCGCGCTAGCGCGCACCACCAGCCGCCCGCGCACCACCACCGACCCGGCATGCACGGCCGACCCGGTCGTGATGCCGACCGGCAGGTTCTCTCCCGTGATCGCCGACTGGTCGACGACCGCCTCGCCGTCGACCACCTCACCATCAACCGGGATCGCCACATGGTCATGAATCACCACCTCGTCACCGATTCGCACGGTGTCGATCGGCACCTGCACCTCGCTGCCGTCTTCCAGACGAATCCAGGCGGTGTCGGCGGTGCCGCGCAACAGATCCGAGATGGCCCGCCGGGTCCGGCGCAGGGTCAGATCCTGCAGGTACTCACCGATATTGAGCAACCACAGCACAGTCAACGCGACCACGTTCTCGCGCAACAACAGGCTGGCCACCGTCGCGGCCGTCACCAGCGCATCGGTGCCGGCGCGCCCGGAGCGCAGCGAGCGCAGCGCGCCGCGGAAGAACGGATAGCCCATGAACACCGTCGCACCGGTCGCGACCAGCTGAGCGTTCGAGCCCAGCAGAGGCGGCCGCTTGAAGCCGTAGCGGCGCACACCCAGCAAGAACAGCGCCGCCCCACCGATGGCTAGGCGCAGCACGTCGGTGTTGCGGACATCAGCCGACCGCGGGGTGCGCGCGGGAATCAGCTCGGCGGCAACATGCTCGGCGTCGTGGATCCCCGCCAGGATCGCCGCACGGTCACAGCGCTTCGGTGAATACCACACCACCACCGACCCGGTGAGCGGATATGCATGCACCACCCGCACCCCGGCCCGGCGGCCCACCGACTCTTCGACCGCCACCGCACGACGCGAATCCGACCGCACCCACGACACCTGCACCCGCATCCGCCCGGCCGCATCCGAAACCACCACCAGGTCAGAATCACCCGGCGCAGGATCGGCGGCACCCGTATCCGACACCACCACCAGGGCAGCACGATTTGCCACAGTCACGTCAGGCGCGATCAGTGGTCGTGGTCGTGAACGTCCGCGGCGGCCGGCATCGGCGCCTCCTCACCAAGGCGCTCCCGCGCCTCGGCGACCACGTCGCCGACCTTCAACCGCGCCGACTCCGCCACCGTCTCGGCCCGCCGAGTACCACGCAAACCCAACTCCGTCGCGGCCACCGCGGTCCGGCGGACCGGCGCCGAACCGGCCACCTTGCGCAACAGCTCATAGGCGCTCACCCCAACCACCCCGGTAAGAACCATCGTGCCCGCCTTCGCGAACAACGCGTTCGGAATCATCGTCTAACTTCCTTCCAGTCTTGCCCTGCCGGCACCCATTCGGCCGGCCGGCGTGCGATCACGTCAACCAATGACGAGACTAACATAGTGATATTGCTATATCAACATATCAACGTGCCGCACCTGCCTTGAGCGCGTGGCCGGTGGTGGCGCCTCACTGATTTTGAGCGCGTGGCCCGGGAGGCTTGCCTGATGTGGAAGGCGAGATCGACATGGCTGCGAGGCGGCAGGTAACCAACAAACTGCAAGGTTTAGTACCGCAAGGCGCCGAAGGCGGATAAGGGCGAGATTCTGGAGTGGGCGATGTCGACGACCGGGATGGGTCGCTCGACGGCTCGGCGGATGCTGACCGGCCCGAGACTGCCGGACCCGGCCGAGCAGGTCGAACGGTCGCACGCTGCCTTGATGGGCATGCCGTGCGGCAAGTGTGCGCCCTTGCGTGGCTAGCGTTCGGCACAAGACCGCGCCAAGCGTGCGGCGAAATAGCCCCCGCGCCGTGGAACGCCACTACCGCATCGACAAAGTGCGGCGGATCAGCGAAGAGCGGCCCGCCCGGGTGGGCCGAAAACAAGCGGCCCGGCGGATCCACAACGACGGGCCGCCGCCCTTCTGACCGGCCTCGAGGTCCAGCCGGCGCAGCCTGAGCGCGCCGGCCCGACCGTCGATATCTCGCCGACCCCCGCGACGGCGGACGATGCCATGCGACCAAACCAAGTCCCCAGACCTCAGCGACAGTGCAGAATCGGACGGTGACGTTTTGGTCCAGTCGGTTGTCGACCGCGATCACCATCGCCATGCTGACAGCAGCGGCGGGAGTACCGCACGCTGGCGCCGACCCGGACCCCGGGTTTGGCGATAACGGCCAAGACTGCGAAAGTGACCCGGTCGGGACATTGTTCTGCGACGGCCCGGTCGAAGCCGACGGCAGCTGGACTCGCTGTGTGGAACTACCGCCCGTATTTTGGGAAGATCGGCCAATCAACCCGACCCCCATCTGCCAGGACTACGGTCCAGAAAATCCGCCCGGCCCCGGTCAGCCGTCCCGGCACATCGGGGACAGCCGGTGATTCCGGCACTAGGGTCTTGCATCCTGCGTGCGCAGCCCTCGCTGGCCGCTCATCCGCCGGCCGGTGTACGGGCGGTGAGGGATTTGGTGGGGATGCCGTCATTGGTGGGGACCCCGTAACTGGGATGGTCCGCGTAGTCGCCGCCAGCATCTCCGGTTGCGCGGTCACAAAAGACATGACGATCCTCCTCTATGGAGTGGCGACCGCGTATCGAGCCGAATTCGGCTCGAGGTGAAATACACCCGGTGGTGCGATGCGCCAGCGTGTGCGTGAAAAATGACTTCAGGTAAGCTGACTCAGGCTGTTTCGTGGCCGAGGTGGAACGAAACAGTTGTCGGTTCGAATAGGGACTATCGCCACTGCCGACTGAACTGCGTTCTCACCTCCCTCCTTGTTGCCGGGACATGCGGGGATGTCCACCAAGATGTACGCAGGGTGAGGCGCGCGGCGGTCGGCCGCACGCAGCACCCCTCTCGTCTTCGCGCAGTGTCGATCGTCACCTGCACCTCGCTGCCGTCGTCCAGACAAATCCAGGCCGTGTCAGCGGTGCCGCGCAACAGATCCGAGATGGCCCGCCGGGTCCGGCGCAGGGTCAGATCCTGCAGGTACTCACCGATGTTGAGCAACCACAACACGGTCAACGCGACCACGTTCTCGCGCAACAACAGGCTGGCCACGATCGCGGCCGTCACCAAGGTATCGGTGCCGGCGCGCCCAGAGCGCAGCGAGCGCAGCGCCCCGCGGAAGAACGGATAGCCCATGAACACCGTCGCGCCGGTGGCGCGATCAGTGGTCGTGGTCGTGAACGTCCGCGGCGGCCGGCGTCGGCGCCTCCTCACCAAGGCGCTCCCGCGCCTCGGCGACCACGTCGCCGACCTTCAACCGCGCCGACTCCGCGACCGTCTCGGCCCGCCGAGCCCCACGCAAACCCACCTCCGTCGCGGCCACCGCGGTCCAGCGGACCGGCGCCGAACCGGCCACCTTGCGCAACAGCTCATAGGCGCTCACGCCGACCACCCCGGTAAGAACCATCGTGGCCGCCTTCGCGAACAACACGTGCGGAATCATCTGTAACTTCCTTCCAGTCTTGCCCTGCCGGCACCCATTTGGGCCGGCGGGCATCCGATCACGTCAACCAATGACGAGGCTAACATAGTGATATTGCAATATCAACATATACTGATCGGATCAGTGGTGTCAGGCGTTACTTGTTGCGACCCGACAACAGCTCACCTCCCGCGACCGTATGCGACCGCTCAGAAAGAGGATTCATGCAGCAGTTCATCGTCAGCTTCGGGCTTATCGCGGTCTTTGTGCTGATGGTGGCCGAGTCGGCCGGTATCCCGATTTCCTCCGAGGTCACCATGCTGCTCGGTGGGGCGTTGGCCGGCGGCGCCGTGGCGGGCGTACACATGGACCTCCCGCTGGTGATCGCGGCCGGCACCGTCGGCAACCTGGTCGGCAGCTATCTGGGCTGGGCGGTGGGCCGCTACGGCGGCCGGGCCGCGCTACGCCGCTGGGGCCACCACTGGTGGCTAAACGAAACTCACCTCGACCGAGCGCAGCGGTGGTTTGCCCAGCACGGTGCCGCGTCGGTATTCTTCGGGCGCCTGCTGCCGGTGATCCGCAGCTTTATTTCGCTGCCGGCCGGGCTCGCCGGCATGCGGCCGGTCCGTTTCGGTGTCTACACCCTGCTCGGGTGCCTGCCCTGGAGCGCGGCACTGGCCGCAACCGGCTATGCCATCGGGGCGAACTGGCGGACCGCGGCTCACGCCTTGCACTCGCCAACCGCCCTCATCATCGCCGGGGCCAGCGCCGTGCTCCTCGCGGTCGCGGCAGTGTTCGTCATCCGCCGCCGCTCTCGCCCACACAGAGAGTGAACGCTCGACACTGCTGGTTGAACCGACCAGCCGTCGCTGCACCAGTGAGTACCGCCCGAGGGACTGTGGAAATAACGGTGTTTCCGGCACTGACACGCTGAGCGATGCTCGGCGAGAAAGGTGCCGTGATGACGACACTGGAAGATGTGCTCAATTGCCTTGACCTCGCCCACCCCGATCAGGAATATCGAGGCATCAGCATCGGCTTCACCGGCAGGACGGAGTAGCCCAGGGCCATCACGTAGTCCCTGGTCGCCACCATTGCTGCCGCCGACCCTCACCGCTGGACCCCTGCCGACCTGCTCGCCCTGGCCGGCGAAAACCTCCGCCGCGGTGGCGGCCGACCCCGGCTGGACTGCTGGTTGTCTGGGGTCAGGTCACCGGCACTGGAACGCGCAAGAGTCGATTCCGGAACGCGCCACTGGGCCGGATGCTGGGTCGAACTGGTTCACAGCATGTGCAATACGGGGTGACCTCATCCGTAATCGCATCAGTCCGTTCCCACGTCTGCCTTGGAATATCACCTCGGTCGGCAGCTGAAAAAGGCGGGGGCAGAGAAGCCGGGCATCGCGATGTAACCGCGGTAGGCCATCCCGAACAGCCGATGGTGGTCAAGGTGCAATAGCTGCCACCGACAACTATGCCGGCCCCGCCGCCGAGCACCATCGTGTTGTCGGCCAATGCGGTGATGTTCAGCAGGCCGGTGAGGGCCAGCAACGTGGCAACACTCGCGGCGATCGTCACACGGGGTCAGGCCCCGAGTTCCCGGGTCGAGCGCACTGGCAAGTGCTTTTCCGAGCCCGGATACCAAGCGCCGCGCGGCCGATACGCTCACAACGATTCTGAACCTGTCGGACCGGTCGTCTCGGTCTGTTGCCCAGAGCCGTTCGGCCATCCACCGAGGCCGCCCCTCACTCACGACCGCGGTCGGGCCAATCGACTGCTGACGACTCGATCCGAACTCGCCAACGTTTGCTGAACAACGTGCGCGGCTACGACGTGCTGGCCTGCCTCGACCACCACACCTCCAACGGACCCACCGAGGCCATCAACGGCCGCCTCGAAGCCCTGCGTCGTAACGTCCGCGGCTTTGCGGCAACCTCACCCAGCGGATCGACACACTCTAAAACCGGAAGAGCCGGATTTCCCGCTTCAGGACTGGTCGATCGTGGTCCGGGTGAGTTTGCGTAGCGGGCCGCCGAAGAACCGCGTCGACTCCGCCGGCGGCTGCGGGAGCATCGTCTGGCCCCGTGCGTTGGCGTGCGTCGAGCTGCGGCCGGCCACTCGGACCAGCATGACGATGCCGCTGCGCTACGGGCATCGGGGCGCCCTACTGAGCTACTCCGGTGGATTGAATCTTTCGAAAGACTGTGCCGTGTATGTCGTTTTGGCGTTGCCGCCTGGCGTGGTTTCGACTTTCATGATGGCCTCGATGCGGATGCGGTCACCGACGGCGAGCCCTTTGATCTGGCCGGAGCCGATGCGGCCGAGTTTGACGGTGATGACCTCGCCGTCATCTTGTTGGATAAGCCAGGATGCGACTGAGCTGACGGTGAGGTACTCGCCGGTGATGGTGACGGGTTGTTCGTCGAGGTTGGCGTGTTCGACGACGGTGGCGATGTAGCCGGCGGTGGCCGCAGTGACCTGGACGTGGCGGGTGGCGTGTGCGGGTTGTTGCCAGTTGATGTCGATGTCGAAGCGTGCGCGATCGAGTGTTCTGGCCAGGTCGCGGATGGCAGCGGCGGCGCGGGGCCCCATGGTGGTGAGTTGGCCGACGAAGTCGGAGTCATCAGGGTTGGGGCCGATCTCGTTGCCGGCGGTGAGGACGTCGATGGTGGTGCCGATAGCGGTGTCGAGCATCTGATTGCCGGTTTCGAGTTCCTCGATCATGCCGGGCTGTCCGACCTCGTCAACGGGGGCGACGGCGGGGGTGACGGTCAGGACGATCGACCCAACGCTCGGGGCGGCGGTCAGCAGCAGATCGGTGCGGCGTGACACGTGGGCGTTGGGCTTCTTGCCGAGGGTTTTGTCGCCTGTGTGTGCGGCGCCGACGGCGGTGGTCAGGCGTTGAAATCCAGTCATGACGTGGGCAACTTCGCTGACCCGCGCTGACGATCCGGTGACGCCGTCGCCGGTGATGCGGATGTTTCCATGCGACGCCAGCCGCCGGCCGAACGGATCGGGGTCCAGTAGCGCTTCGATACCGATGCGGGTGAGGTCCTCGGCGCAAGACCAGTCGGGGATCTGATCGGTGGTGGCCGGGTTGTTCATCGCGGCCAAGATCACCGATTCCAACCGGTCGAGTTCGTCGTCAGGTGTAGTCATCGATGATCACTTCCACGTAGCCGCGTTGCGGCCAGGCATCCGCCCGGGTTGCAACCCCAGTGGTTACGGTGCGCTGCAGCAGGTCGTCCATAGTGCCGCGGTGCTGGGTGTATCGGTCGTAGCGGTCGTCGCGGGCCTTCAGATCGGGTTGGCAGTGCCAGGCGGCCACGTGGGTGTCGACCTTGAGCCCGGTGAGGCGGCGAATGTGACCGGGTACCGCGAAGACGCGCAGGAACCGTGCGGCAGTGGCATCCAGGAAGGCTTTGTCGAGTTCGACGTCTTCGGCCCAGTACAGGCAGTTCACCGTCTGAGGCTGCGCGGCCGTCGACAGGAACGGCCCGTAGAGCCAGGCGGCGTTGAGATGCACGTAGCGGCCCAGCAAATTGGTCGCCGACGTCCAGTCACGCCACAACAGCGCACGCATCGGGTCATGTCCGTCGACGAATCGAGTGTGCAGTTCGTCGCGGGTGGCACGGTAGCGCCCGGGTGGCAGTGTCTCGTCGGGCCCGATCTGCGGTATCACCATCCACCCCCACTGTCGGCTGCTGCGACGTATCGGCTGTCCTCGGCAGCCCCGGCCGGTATCAGGTGGCGGCGAGTGCCGCCGCTGCCACATCGCCCGGCGGCGGCCACAGTTGATCGCTGGTCATCGCATCAGCACCGGTATCAGCGTCTGCGTTGCTGAACAGTGCGGTGGTGGTGTCGTCGATCGCGGTGATCACCGCGCGTGCCGCCTCAAGTAGCGGCCCACTTCGGTCGTCAGCACGATCGAGTGCGGCCGCGAGCTTGTCGCGTGCCGCCAGCAGCGCACCCATGCTTGCCGGTGTAGGCGGTAGCTGTTCGGTGACGAATGCGCGCAGCAGCTCATCCAGAGCGCGACGCTGCCGGGTGCTCATGCGCTGCGCATCGACAGGCAACCGATATTGCTCAGCACCAGGAGGCCGCACACCGGCTGCCGCGAACGCTGCCGTTTCGGGCACCTCCGCCAGGTAGGCGATGGCCCGCAGGGATGCGTCGGTGGGCCGCGACACATAAGCGCCTTGGCGAAGCCGATTAAGGGTCGTGTGCGAGATGTCGTGGCCGGCGCGCTGCGCCAGATCGGCAAGCCTGCGCGCCGATGCGCCGTCGTGGCGTTGCATGGCGACGTCGATCAGATCCACTAGCGATTTGTCGCGGTTACCCATCACCACACCCACCTTGCGTCATCGCCTCGAGGCACGCCCACGTGCTGCCCATTCTTATGGAACATGGAACATGAATCAAGCGTGACTTTTGGCGTGTCGCTGCAATGCAACCCTGTTCCACGGTTCGTATCGTGACACACGTGACACGTTCCAAAATGGGTTTCAGGAAGTCACTCCCTCAGGGCCGGCCCCGGCCACAGCGGGCGGTCCAGGCCGCGATCGAGGCTGGCCAGGGTTCCGATGTCACACAGCACGGTGCCGGCCAGGATGCGGCCGATGGTGGTGTGGGCGAACCCGGTGGCCGTGGCCAGGGCGCGTTGCCCGATCCCGGTCTCGATCATTGCCGCCTGCAGCGCACGCGCCAGGCACTGAGCCGCGAGCGCCGAGGCCGGGGCGTCGGGAAACAACTGCCCATCGGGCCATGCTCCGGCGGCCAGGTATCCGACAGGCGAGCGATCACCGTGACTGCGCGGCATGAGCCGACGATATCGCGCACCGACCACCCGGGCATCGGCAAAACGCAGCCCCCCCACCATTCTGGTGCACGTATGCACCACGATGGAAGGGTCCGCAACGGTGAATCACGTCTCGACGTGGGCAGATTATGAGTACAGCACAGTTGGTGTTGGCGTTGCCGTGGGGTCCGGCCATGGCTGAGAGCAGCCTGGTGAGCGCGGTGGACACCGTGGTGGCGGCGTGGAGCGTCGACGGGGCGATGTCGGATCAGACACTGGACAAGTTCGCGCTGCTGGCGCGCCGCTTCACCCGGTTCGCCGCCGCCTACGACGTCACCACTCTCGCCGGCGCCGACTACGAGCTGGTGACCAAATTCGTTGCCGCCAAGGGGCGCTCCCGCCACGGCACGGTCACCTCGGCTGCGGTGGCCACCATGCACAATCGGCGCGCAGCCCTGCGGGCCTTCTTCCGCACCGCGCGCCGCCTGGGACTGGCCCTCGATGATCCAACCAGCCAGATCGACCTGCCTGAGCGGGAAGCCACCTCGGTGCGGCCGCTGCGCGACGACGAGGCGGCGCTGGTGCGGTTGTTCGCTGAGCACGCCACCCCCACCCGGCACGCTGCAACCGTCGCCCTGCTGCTGGCCGGCGCCCACACCAGCGAGCTGGGCTATATCCGCATCGCCGACGTCGACACCACCGGCAACACCGTGTGGGCACACGGGTCGAGCAAACACCGGCCTCGCCGGCTTGACCTGGACGCCTGGGCACGTCGCGTTGTCTCCCAACGCATCACCTACTTGGCCGAGCAGGGGGCTGGCCCGGATGCGATCGTGTGCACCGGTTCAGAAGGATCCGATGCCCAACGCCAAGCACGGGTCTGCGTCACCGTCCGCGACGTGCTAACCCGCTCCGGGCTGACTGGAACCGCCGGCATCAAACCCTCCTCGCTGACCGCGCATGCAGGACGACAGGTTTTCGACGACACCGGACGCGTCGAAGCCGCTGCCCGCCTTCTCGGATCGAACTCGCTCGACGGTGTGGCCGCCCTCATCGGCCACCAGTGGAACGCTGGCGACTGAACAGTCCCATGTCCAGCACGCACCGTCTCCCGCCTCGGCGCCGGCGTGCCGATGCCCACGGTGCGCACCGCATCAACCAACACAGCGTTCACTCCCGCCCGACCCCTGGTGACGACAACACGCTGCTGGAGATCGACAAGGTCCGCGCCGTCGCCGCCTATAGCGCGTTGTATGCGATCAGCGACCTGATCCCCGATCGACTCGCCAACACCCCCGGGCGTCCGGCCCACTACCCCGGATGGGTGTCAGTCATCCACAAAGTGCTGCACGGGGCGTTCGGCAGCGCCAATTATGCAGCCCGGATCATGGCCAATCCGCAGTACTGGCAGATCATCTGTGAGCACGCCGCCGCGTGCGGCAAAGCCGCGCGCGCCACACCACCGAGACGTCACCACCACACCTACGCTCAACACCGACTCGAGACCCACGTCGATGACCTGCATCGGGGCCTGCTCGACACCGCAGCCACCCTGGCCCGCCAACTCGACTGCCTCAACCCGAACATTCGAGCATCGCGCACTGACCCCGCCCGCGGCCAGTTCATCGTCGGGGACGGCACCGTCGTCGCCGCCCCTGAGCGTAAGTCGACCATCGAACGTAAAACCGCCGCCGGCGGTCGCCGCGTCAATGCGCATCTGGAAGTCCAAAATGGTGACGGCGCACCAGAATTCCGCTACGGCACCAAATTCGCCATCATGAGCACCCGCCCCGACAACACCCGCAACCTACGCGTCGTCCTCGACACCACTCCCGTGCCACCCGGCAAAGGCTACAAAGGCGAAGCCGGCATCGCCCTGGCCATGCTCGACCGCCTCACCAACCGACCCGACGTGCGCGTCGACGGTATCTGCTACGACGGCGCCTTCCGCGGCACCCACATCAACCACGCCATGAAAGCCGGCCTCACCGTCCTGGCCCCACCGCACTCCGGCACCGCCGTACCGACCCCGTTCACCACCATCAACTGCCGCTGCGGCGACACCCACACCCTCTGGACTGCCAGCGGGCGCCTGCACGAGCGGACCATCCTCGACACCGGCGAAACCCACCTCCAACCCCTACCCATCGCCAAGGTCTACTCCCGGCGCAACCCCGCCGGAACCCACCGCTGGTACATCGACTTCGCCACCACCTGCGGCACCGTCCAACACGAACGACTCGACATCACCGACGACGACACCGCCAAGGGCTACAACCGCACCGAACACCTACGTCAGCACACCAAAACCGACACCGGCGACAGCCTCTACGACCGCTGCTATGGCTGGCGCGAAGACGCCGAATCCCTCAACAACACCCTCGACCGCACCCTCTACGGCGGCCGCATGACCGCACACACCGCCACCCGACAGCACGCCGTCATGATCGGATTCGCCCTCGGCCGCAACGCAATCGCCAACTACATCCACCAACGACAAGCCCAACCCGCCACCGTCTGACGCCCACCACACCGGACCAGTCTGCCCGCAGGCCAGTCCCATCCGCCCCGCGAAGCACCGTGGACTCACAGGCATCGCCAGCACCATCGCAACACGCCGCCAAACACTCGGACCGACCGCGCACCATGCGCCCGCGGGCATCCACTAGTGTTTTCAACACCTATTCCTACAGGTCCCCCGCCCCCGTAGCTCAGGGGATAGAGCACGGCTCTCCTAAAGCCGGTGTCGCATGTTCGAATCATGCCGGGGGCACCAAGTCCGAAATTGTTGCGTGCCTCCCGGCGAACCCGGGTTCAGCCCCCGAACAGGTCGCTGAGGTCGAAGCTCGGTGTGGTCGCGATCAGGTCCGCCATGTTCGCCCACTGCTGGGCCGCCTGCTCCCCCAGTTCGGTCGGCCAGGCGTTGGTGGCGGTCAAGATCACCGTCGCCAGGTCGTCACGGGCGTTGAGCAACCCGGACAGGATGCTGGTGTTCGGATCGAACAGCGCCCCGTTGATGGCCGGGATCAGCAGCTGGGGCATCACCACCGACAGCGCGGTCTGGGCCAGCGCCAGCGTGATGGGTAGGTTGATGTCGCTGGCCAGCAGCGGCAGGTTGTTCCACACCGCCGTCAGGCTTTCCATCGGGTGCTGCAACACGCTGTTCATGACGGCGTCCCAGTTCGGACTCAACGCATCGGTGAACCGCAGCGCGATCGGGGTGAACGGCTCACTGCCGAACACCGCGTCGTAATTCTCGTTGCCCATCACGCCCTGCAGCCCGTTCATCAGCAGATGCTGAATCACCCAGTCGGGTTGGGCGCTCATCCGGGACACGTTCAAGGCGTAGTCGTAGGAGAACACCCGCTGGGCCATGTCGGCGGCGAATTCCTCCGGGCTGACGGTGGGCGTGTCGGTCGGCAGGTAGGCGCCCAAATCTTCAATCGGCACCACGTGCGCCGTCACCCCCTGCCCGATCGCGGCGTCGGGGTCGGTGACGTTCTCGAACCGGGCGAAGATCTCACCCCGGGTGAGGCCACCGGTGTCCAGCCAGTTCGCCACACCCGGATTCGTCGCGCTGACAACGTAATAGGTGTAGCCGTCGGCGTCCTGGTAGGTGCTGGTGTGGTTGAGCGTGGTCTGCGCCATCACGTACGGCAGCGCGCCGCCGTAGACGTTCATCAGCTCGATGCCGCTGTAGGCCGCATCCACGGTGGGCACCTTGATGACCAGCGCCTCACCGGGATCCAGATCGAAATTGCCGCCGGTGACGACCGCACTCGCCAAGCCGGCCCCGTAACTCGTCTCCGGACCCAAGTCGTGCATGGTGTTGGCGGGAATGTTCATGCCCACCGACGCCCCGCCCTCGATGCTCCGCTGATTGAACGGGCCGATGATCTGGGCGAAGGCACTGAACAACGTGGTGAGCATCGAATCGACCGAGGTGATGCCGCCGGATCCCCCGACCGCCGCCGCCACCGGGTCGTCGCTGGGGAAGAACCCGCCCTCCGGGATGGCGAAGAACGGCGGGCAGTCGGAGACGCATTGCAGGGAGACGCTGCCGGGTCCCTTCGCCCAGTCACCCATCATGTCCCGGATCAGCAGGGACGCGGCTCCGCCGACGGTGGCGTCGGTGGAATCCATGAAGTTGAGGGCGCCGGCCGGCGCCTCCGGCCCGATATAGATGGTGAACGTGCCGTCGGGATTGAGCACCAGGCCGTGGCCGAGTTCCAGGTCCTCGACGGTCTGCGCGGAGCCGCCGGTGATGGCCTGGGTGCTGACGGTGAAGTGCTCGGTCCCCCCGCCCAGGGTCCCGTGCAGCGCATAGGTCGCGCCGGGAGCCAGGCCCGCGGTCACGTGGTAGTAGATGTCGGGGGTGAAGTAGTCGAAATACTGCCGGGGGTCGGCGGCATTGCCCGCAATCGCCTCGGGCGATTGAAAAAAGACTCCGTTGAACAGTTCGGTGACCCTCGATAACCCGGCGCTGAGCAATTGGTAGTTGGTGTTCTGCAGCATCGTCATCAGGTTGTCTTCGCTGCCGGCCACGGCATACGGCAGTGCCATGTCATAGTCGACGGCCTGCTTCATGGCGGCGATCAGCTCATCGATTGCCGGCTGGAACCCATCCGTCGACGTCAACGCCACCGCGGGCGCGGTTCGAGCGGTGACCGCCGGGGCGCCCACCACGATTGACAGCGCGGTGCCCAGTGCTGCTGCGACGAGCCCGTACCGCCTGACCTGGCCGGAACGGTCGCATTCGACACTCCCGGTCATGCGCACGGCCGCCCCCTTGGTTTGGGTCTCTAATCATTCGCTCATCGAATTAATGGCAAACTCTCATTCGGGACCATACGTCGGGAGCCTGGGGCGTGCAATGACTTCACCTGAATTCCGCTACCCGTGTCGCGAAACCTTTTGCCGACATCGACCGGTGCCGACAGGTAGGTTGCGCTGCATGTCGAAGCGATGGCTCGCTGCGTTCGGCGTGGCGACTGCGGCGTTGACCCTCTCCGGATGTGGGCTGACGGTGACGAAGGCCGGCCCGGACCCACTGGCGCACCAGGCACCACGCAGCACCCCCAACGGCATGGTCTTGGTATCGCCGGACAACTTCGTGCGGGCCGTGACCGACCAGGAATTCACCAACGTCGTCAACGAGAACGGTTTCGGCCGCTTCTTCCACATGCGTGAGCTCACTCCGATCGACCGGCAACTGGTGGTGCGATCCAACCGGGACACCCTGTATTCGGCGGCCGTATTCGACCTGCAGGCGGGTCCGGTGACGATCACGCTGCCGGATCCGGGTGAGCGGTACATGTCGGCGCAGGTGCTCAACCAGGACGAGTACGTCACCGACACGTTCTACGGCAGCGGCGAGCACACCCTCGACCAGCAGCAGGTCGGCACCCGCTACGTCATGGTCGTCGTCCGCGTCCTGGCCGACGCCACGGATCCGGCCGATCTGGCCACCGCACGCCACTTGCAGGACCAGATCACAGCAGCCCAGGAGGACTCCGGCAGCTTCGAGGTGCCCCGGTGGGATCCGGTCAGCCAGAAGAAGGTCAACGACGCGTTGCTGGTCCTGGCCGAGACCATCCCAGACACCCGGGGCATGTTCGGCACCCTGGCGGACACCGACCCGGTTCGGCATCTGATCGGAGCCGCTGCGGCTTGGGGCGGCAACCCGGAGACCGAAGCGCTGTACCTGAATGTCACCCCGGCCCGCAACGACGGCAACACCGTGTATCGGCTGACCGTCAAAGACGTTCCGGTGGACGCTTTCTGGTCGGTCAGTGTCTACAACAAGAACGGCTACTTCACCGAGAACCCGCAACAGGCCTACTCACTCAACGACATCACCGCGACGAAGTCCGACGACGGATCGGTGACCGTGCAGTTCGGCGGATGTTCGGCCACCGCCGTCAACTGCCTGCCGATCACGCCGGGTTGGAACTATCTGGTCCGGCTGTACCGGCCAGAACCGGACATCCTCTCCGGGAAGTGGGTCTTCCCGGCGGCGCAACCGGAGGAGACGGCCGCCGTCGACACCCGCCCGCCTCCGCCGGCCACGTACCCGACGCGTCCGCCGCGCTGAGGAACATCGACGCACAACCCGACCCGACCGCCGTTAGTCTGCTGATTGTGGTGTTCAACTGGCAGACGCCGGGCTAAGTGCCGCTGACACGGCATGCCTACTTCGCGTACGGGTCCAACCTGTGCGCACAGCAGATGGCGCGCCGCTGCCCCGAGGCGTCGGACCCCCGCCCGGCGACGCTGGCCGACCATGACTGGCTGATCAACCAGCGCGGCGTGGCCACCGTCGAGCCCTTCCCTGGTTCGCGCGTGCACGGGGTGCTGTGGCGAGTGTCCGATCGCGACCTGGCCGCATTGGACAGCGCCGAGGGTGTTCCGGTGCGCTATCACCGGGATCGGCTGACGGTGCACACCACCGACGGATCGGCGCCGGCCTGGGTGTATATCGACCACCGGGTACAGCCAGGTGCCCCGCGCAACGGCTACCTGGAGCGCATTGTCGGCGCCGCCGTCCAGCACGGGCTGCCCCAGGCATGGATCGAGTTTCTGCGCCGCTGGGATCCGGTCCAGTGGCCGTTGCGCACACCTCCGGCAAAGGATGCGGTGCCGCAATCGCTTTCGGAATTGCTGGCCGACCCCGACGTCATCGAGGAGATCCGGTTGCGATCGCGGTTCGGCTTCCTGGCCATTCACGGCGGGGGCCTGGAGCAGATGACCGATGTGATCGCCGAACGCGCCGCCGAAGCCGCCGGCGCATCGGTGTATCTGGTGCGGCATGCGGGTAGATGTCCGAGACACCTGCCATCGGCGCGCTACCTCGCAGCGGAGTCGCCGCGGCTTGCCGAATTTCTCGACCACGTCGACGTCGTGGTGTCGCTGCACGGGTACGGCCGGATCGGACGCAGCACCCAACTGCTGGCCGGGGGCCGCAACCGCAGACTTGCCGCGCACCTCTCCCGATGCCTTGATCTGCCGGGCTATCAGGTGATCACCGATCTGGACGCGATCCCGGCGGGTCTGCGGGGCCTGCACCCGGCGAATCCGGTGAATCAGGCCCGCGGCGGCGGGACCCAGCTGGAACTGTCGCCGCGGGTCCGCGGCATCAGCCCTCGCAGTCAGCCGCCCGGCCGGGACGGTCTGTCACCGGCCACAGCGGCACTGGTGCGCGGCCTGGCGGCCGCGGCCCAATCCTGGGATATTTAGGAGGTTGTTGGTGGACAAGCAGTTTCGCTTCGGCGTGGGTCTGCACACGATCGGGTCTGCGGCCCTGCTGGCCGAGACCGCACGGCGGATGGAGGGCTTCGGGTTCGACGTTCTCAACGTGCCCGATCACCTCGGTGCCCCGGCTCCCTTCCCCGCCTTGGTCGCGGCCGCCGCGGCCACTACGACGATCCGGCTGGGCACCTACGTGCTCAACGCCTGCTTCTACAAACCGGCGCTGCTGACCCGCGACATCGCCGACGTGGACCTGCTGTCCGGTGGCCGATTGGAGGTCGGTCTGGGCGCCGGCTATGTCCGCGCGGAATTCGAGGCCGCCGAACTGCCGTTCCCGACCGCCGCCCGCCGCATCGAGTACCTGGAACACCTGACGACGTATGTGGCCACACATCAACCGCGGGTGCCCATCCTGATCGCCGGCAGCGGCGACCGGCTGCTGACAGTGGCGGCCCGGCACGCCGGCATCATCGGACTGACCGGCGCGCTGGTGGCCGGCGCGGATGACCCGCTGGCCGAGCGCGTCGCCTTCGTCCGCGCCGCGGCCGGCGACCGGTTCGAGGATCTGGAACTGAATCTGGCCATCACGGCGGTGCCGACCGATGACTCCGGGATGCCCAACCTGTCGCTGACCCGCCAGTTCGCGCCGACACTGTCGGATCAGGAGTTGCTGGCCATGCCCACCGTGCTGTCCGGATCTCCGCACGAAATAGCCGATACGCTGCGGGAATACCGCCGACGGTACGGATTGAGCTATCTCACCGTCCAGCAGAACCACGCCGAAGCGTTCGCGAAGGTCATTGCCGCGCTGCGGTGATCAGAGCCCACACCGAGCAGACCAGCGCGCCGACCACGCTGACGGCGCCGATGTACAGTCCGTAGCCGGCGGTGATCGGCGCAACGACGTTCAGCCGGTAGTACCAGACGCCCAGCCCGGCGATGCCCGATGACATCACCAGTGCGGCAACCGAGGCCAGCCGGCTGAAGAGTCCGCGACCGATCATCGCGCCGGCCACCAGCAGAGCGGCCGCCAGCAGCGCGATCAACTGGCTGACGCCGAAGCGGGGCGGCAACGCGATGGCACCGACGCTGCCGCCGATGGCACTGGCATGCCCGCCGCCGTTGGCCGAGGTGGTCAGCCACGGCAGCCACACGCTGACCGACAGGATCACGGCGAACAGCGCGACGAGCCAGCCGGGGTGTAGGCGAGTCATGTTGTGACACTAGCTCGCATCGACGAGTTCGCCGCTGCGCGGCATCGTCAACGTCCTGGTCAGGCCGAGCCGGGCCAGGAAGTCGTCGTCGTGACTGACCACGATGAACGCTCCGCGGTAGCTGCTCAGTGCCTCGACGAGCTGACCGACGCTGGCCAGGTCGAGATTATTGGTCGGTTCGTCGAGCAGTAGTAGCTGCGGTGGCGGGTCGGCGAGCAGCAGCTGGGCCAGTGCGACGCGGAACCGCTCACCACCGGACAGGCTGCCGATCGGCCGGGCCACACAATCGGCGTCCAGCAGAAACCGGGCCAGTTGGGCGCGCACCGCCCGCGGTTCGCTGCCGGAGATCGCCGACACGGCGTCGAACGCGGACACCGTGTCGTCGAGATGATCCAGTCGCTGCGGAAGATAGCCAACCCGGTCGGTCAACAGCCGGCCGCCCGCACCGGTCCGCAGCGCTTCGAGCAGTGAGGTCTTGCCGACGCCGTTCGCGCCGTCCAGCGCGATGCGTTCCGGCCCCTGCACGATGATCGGCCCGCCGCTGCCGGGCAGTTCGGCCAGCCGGCGGCCCGACGGTACATCCGGGTCCGGTAGGTCGACGCGGATGTGTTCCTCGTGGCGGACCCGGGCGGATGCGGCGTCGGAGCCGGCTTGCGCGTCACGTACCCGCGCGTCAAGGTGTCCGCGCAGCCGGCCCGCCGAAACCTGTGCGTTGGAAGCGTTCTGGTTCATCACGATTTTCGCGGCGCGCTTGTTCTGATACGAGGTCCGGGCGGCGCTGCTGCGGCGGGCGAGCTTGGTCTCAGCCTCTAAGCGCTGCCGCTTTTCGACCTTGACCACCTGTTCGGCGGCGCGGGCTACCGACCGGGCGGCAGCCTGCTCGACGTCCAGGTGCGCCCGCCACGCGCTGTAGGGACCACTGAAGGTGGCCAGCCGCCCATCGTGCAGTTCGGCGATGCTGTCCATCTGCTCCAGTAACGCGGTGTCATGGCTGGCCACGATGAGCGCCCCCGGCCAGGCTCCGACGAGCTGCGCGAATCGCTCGCGGGCGGTTCGGTCGAGATTGTTGGTCGGTTCGTCGAGCAGGGTGATCGGGGCGGCCTTCAGGCGCAGACCGGTCAGCGCCACCAGCATCGCCTCACCTCCGGACAACTCGCCGGCTCGCCGATCGAGGTCGCTCGACCCCAGCCCGATGGGTCGCAGCACCGCGTCGGCCCGGGATTCGATGTCCCAATCGTCGCCGATCACCTCGAAGTGGGCTTCGTCGGCAGCACCGCTTTCGATCGCGCGCAGCGCGGCGATTTGCCCAGCGACGCCGAGCAATTCGGCGATCGACGCACCGATGTCGAGGGTGAGCAACTGCGGCAGGTAGGCGACCTCGCCGACCGTGGTGATGCACCCGGTTGTGGCAGTCAGTTCACCGGCGATGAGTCGCAGCAGCGTGGATTTTCCAGCGCCGTTGACGCCGACCAGGCCGGTGCGCCCGGCGCCGAACGAGCCGGTGACACCGGCCAGCGCGGTACCGCCGTCGGGCCAGGTCAAACCGGTATCGGTGAGGGTGACAACGGAACTGAGGTCAGAAAAGGGCTTGGACATGAGGTCTCCGGGAAAGTCAGCGGTGCGCTGACAACCGGGACGCGACTATGGCGATTCGTCGGTGATCAGCGCGCGAACAGCGGCGCGAGACCGGCGATGCCTGTCATTCTCCAGACCTCCTGTGAAGGGACTCCGCCACCCTAGCCATGGGTTAGCGTGGCGCGCAACCGGTCAGGACGGTGCGAAAACCGTGACGAACTTGCGCAGCGACTCGTTGATGTCGCTCTTCAGCGCGGCGGCCACCAGCATGCCGATCGGCCCGAACAACGCCGGCCCGCCCAAATGTATGTCGAAACTGACCGTGGAGCCCTCGCCGGCCGGGGTCACCTTGGCGAGCAGCTTGATCTTGACCCCGCCCTTGCCGGCGCCGTTGAGCGTCATGCCGCTGGGCGGCTTGTAGCTCACAATCGTCCAGTTGATCTTGTTGGGCATGCCTTTGACCTCGACGATGGACTCCAGCGTGGTGCCCTTGTCGAGGGTCTCGGGCAGCACGCTGCGCCATACCCGGTGAATGGTCAGCCACTCCTTGTAGCGCGACAGATCCGCGGCATGCTCCCAGGCGTGCTCAGGAGGCAGTGGGACGTCGATGGATCCGGAGATCTTGGCCATGGATTCTCTTCCCCTCACACCCGTTTCTATGCCGTTATCGCTGGACCATTTTGGCCGTTGCCGGTTCCTGCCACAACTTCGGGCGCTCACCGAGCATGGCACCCCGCACCCACCACATCACCTCGAGAGCAACAGCACCCAGGGCCCCGATACCGAGCGCCATGGACGTCAGCGCGACGTTGGAGGGGTCCAGCAGGAATTTTTCCCGCGCCAGCGGTATCGCGAAGATCGCCACATAGGCCAGACCGCAACAGATCACCAGTGTCAGCCGCCACCACTGATAGGGCCGCGCCACCACGGCCAGCACCCAGCACGCGGTGGTCAGCAAGGTGATCAGGGCGGTGGTGGAGGCCTGGATCTGCTGCACCGCGGTGGCGTCGCTGCCGCGGTAGGCCAGCAGGTAGGAGGTAAAGGTGGCAATACCCACCACGAGACCGGCCGGCAACGCCCCGCTCATCACCCGCCGGACGAATCCGGGTTGCGCCCGTTCGTTGTTCGGCGCGAGCGACAGGATGAATGACGGGATGCCGATGGTGAACCAAGCGGCGATCGTGACGTGGATCGGCTGGAACGGGTACAGCAGCGGCTTGGTGCCGAACAGCGCCGAAGCCAACCCGACCAGGCCGACCAGCAGAGCGAGCAGCACCGAGTAGACCGTCTTGGTCAAGAACAGGTTCGCCACCCGTTCGATGTTGCCGATCACCCGGCGACCTTCGCCCACCACATACGGCAGCGTGGCGAACTTGTTGTCCAGCAACACGATCTGCGCTACCGAGCGAGCCGCCGAGCTGCCCGCGCCCATCGCGACACCGATATCGGCGTCCTTGAGCGCCAGCACGTCATTGACGCCGTCGCCGGTCATGGCCACCGTGTGGTCACGCGCTTGCAGAGCCTGCACCATGGCCCGCTTCTGATCCGGGCGCACCCGGCCGAACACGGTGTGGCCCTCCAGTGCATCGGCCAGCTGGTCCGGCTCGGTCGGCAACTCGCGGGCGTCCATCGCGTCCCCGGACAGCCCAAGCGCGCCGGCCACCGCGCCCACCGACACCGCGTTGTCGCCGGAGATCACCTTCACCGAGACATCCTGTGCAGCAAAATAATCCAAGGTATCGCGGGCGTCGGGCCGGATCTTCTGCTCCAGCACCACCAGCGCCACCGGGGTGACCTGCCCGGGTGCGTCCGGGTGGTCGACGGGCCGGTCGCCGGAACCCAGCAGCAGCACGCGCAACCCCTGCGACCCGATCTGCTCGGCCTGTTCGGCCGCCTCCGATGACGGTTCGAGCAGCACATCGGGAGCCCCGATCACCCAGTTGCCGTGCTCGCCGTACGAGACGCCGCTCCACTTGGTAGCCGACTTGAACGGGGCGCACGCGCTCGACGTCCAACCCGGCGACGTCGGGAACGCCTCGACGATGGCCTGAATGCTGGCGTTGGGGCGGGCATCGTCGGCGGCCAACGCGGCCAGCGCCTGGTGTACCGGAAGGCCTTCGGCGCCATCGAGTTCGACGACCTCGGACACTCGCATGCCGTTCTCGGTGAGGGTGCCGGTCTTATCGGCGCAGACGACGTCGACGCGGGCCAGCCCTTCGATCGCGGGCAGTTCCTGCACCAGACACTGCCGCCGCCCCAGCCGCACCACCCCGACCGCGAACGCCAACGACGTCATCAGCACCAGGCCCTCGGGAACCATCGGCACCAGCGCGCCGACCATCGCCAGCACCGATGCCCGCCAGCCCACGTCGGTGGTGAACAACTGCGTGTAGATGATCAGCAGTCCGGCCGGGATGAGCAGGTAGGTGATGAATTTCAGGATCTGGTTGATGCCGTTACGCAGTTCGGATTTCACCAGAGTGAACTTGCTGGCCTCCTCGGCCAGCTTGGCCGCGTACGCCTCGGCGCCGACCCGGGCGGCCCGGTAGGCGCCGCTGCCGGAGATCACGAAACTGCCCGACATCACGTGGTCACCGATGCCTTTGCCGATCGGGTCGGCTTCACCGGTCAGCAGGGACTCGTCGACCTCCAGATCGGACACCTCGACGACATCGCCGTCGACGACGATCTGGTCGCCCGGGCCGAGCTCGATGACGTCGTCGAGAACCACTTCGCGGGCCGCCAGCGCCACTGTCCCGGATTGCCTGCGCACCAAGGGTTTCGCCTGACCGACGATGGCAAGCTTGTCCAGCGTCTGCTTGGCCCGGATCTCCTGCACCATGCCGATGACACTGTTGAACACGATCAGCAGTCCGAACAGCCCGTTGATCAGTGATCCGGTGGTGACAACGATGGCCAGCAGCACGCCCAGGATCGCGTTGATCCGGGTGAACACATTCGCCCGGATGATCTCGCGCACACTGCGCGCGGCACGCACCGGGATGTCGTTCGTCTGGCCCTCGGCGACCCGCTCGGCGACTTCGGCGTCGGTGAGTCCGACGGTCCACACTGTCAACGGGTGAACCTTCCCAGCTTGTCGTGATCGAAATACTCCAGGGTCAAGGTGTCCTTGGCGAACGTGGCCTTGGAGATCGTCCCGTCCGCCGCGTTCTCGCCCTGCAGCCCGAAGGTGAAGGTGTCATCGTCGAAGTGGGTCAACCGGAATCGTTGGTGTTGCGGACCGAGAACCAGCTCCAGTGCACCGTGGTCCTCGGTGACGGTGGCCTCGCCCCAATAGGGGTTCGTGTACTGGCCGATGTAGTCGGGCAACGACCGGGAGGGCGCCGGCTGGGCCGGCGGCGCCGTATCGCGCAGCGTCCCTTCGGGTTGCGACATCGGCGCCAGCGCCTGTCGATACAACCCGGCCCAGTCCTCGCGGATCTCGCCGTACTGGACGAGATCCAGGAATTGGGCGATCAAGGTCTCGGGAACGCCGATCGGAGTGGCGTTGGTCAGCACGATGATCCCGAGATCCAGTGAAGGCAGTGCCGAGAACGCTGTAGCCGCGCCCAACAGGAATGCGCCCGAGTGTCCGTACTGAGTGCGTCCCGACGACCCGATCGACACGTTGAATCCCTCGCCGTAGAGCCCCGGCCGGGCGGCGCCGACATCGGCGGGGGCGCTGATCACCTGCGGTGTGATCGCTGGGAGCAATGCCTCCGGAGCGAGGATCCGGGTGCCTTCGTAGCTGCCGTTGGCCAACACCATGGTCAGCCAGCGCGCTATATCGTTCACCGATGAGCTGACCCCGCCGGCCGGCGACTGGGCGTCGGGATTGCGTTGGTATCGCGGCTGGTAGCTGCCGTCGACCTTGACGTGGGTGTCCGCGCGGTTGGGCCGACCGATGAAATCGGCGTAGCGGGAACTGGTCGCAGTCATACCGAGCGGCCGATATAGCGCATCGGCCGAGAGCTGCTCCCACGAGACGCCGGCGGCGGCAGCGACGGCCTCGGCGGCGGCGGTCACCCCGAAGTTGGTGTAGTCGTAGCTGCTGCGAAAAGGGGCCAGTGGCAGATATTTGAGCCGTTGCAACACTTCCCGGCGGCTGTAGCCGAGGTCTTCGAGCCGATCGCCGGCGTGGTCGGGCAACCCGGATCGGTGCGCGTACAGGTCAGCGATGGTGACGTGCTCGGTGACGTACGGGTCGGACAGGGCGAACCACGGCAGCTGCTTCACCACCGGGGTGTCCCAGGCGATGGTGCCCGCGCCGACCTGATGGGCGACCACGGTGGCTCCGACCGATTTGGACACCGAGGCCAGCTGAAACACCGTCTCGGCGTTCACCGCGTTATCAGAGCCGTCGCCATCCCGTGTGCTTCGAACACCGAAGCCTTTGGCGTACAGCGTTCTCCCGCCGTGTACGACGGCGACGGCCAAGCCGGGTATTCCGGTGCTGTCCATCAGATCCCGTGCGAGACCATCGAGTCGGGCCACCGCCTCATCGACGCGCCCGGAGGGGACCTCCACCCCGGCCACCTGGTTGGGCGGCGCGTCGGACAGCGCGGGCGGTGAGGGCGGAGACGCCGCCGGAGCACACGCGCTCAACTCGGCGGCCAACAGCGCGGCCGCGGCCATTGCCGCCAGCCTGGTCATGGCGCTAGGGCCTCCACCAGGGTGCTCTGGCGGAGACGCCGGGTTCGACACGGCCACCGGGCTTGTGCACCGCCACCGGCACCCCTGCGGCGTCGGCGGCGACCAGCAGCCGTTCCACCGGTTCGTCCCAGCGGTGCGGCGCCAGCCGGAATGTGCACCAGTGGATCGGCACCAGCATCCCACCGCCGCCATCGTTGAGATCCAGATGCGCCCGGACCGCCTCCTCGGGGTTCATGTGGACGTCCGGCCAGGCGGTGTTGTAGGCGCCGATCGGCAGCAGGCTCGCGTCGAAGGGGCCGTGGTCAGCGCCGATCTGCCCGAAGCTGCCGGTGTATCCGGAGTCACCGCCGAAGTACACCCGGTGGCTGGGCCCGGCGATCACCCACGAGGCCCACAGGGTCGTGTTGCGGGTCAGGAACCGGCCGGAGAAGTGCCGGGCCGGGGTGCAGGTCAACGTGAGCTCGCCGAGCGAGGTCTGTTCGTCCCAGTCGAGTTCGATGACCCGGTCGGCGGGAATGCCCCACGCCCGCAGGTGCGCACCGACCCCCAGCGGGACGACGAACGGCGCCCGCTGGCTGCGGGCCAGCGCAGTGACGCTGTCGATGTCGAGGTGGTCGTAGTGGTCATGGCTGACGACGATCGCGTCGATCGCGGGCAGCGCCGACAGTTCGACCGGCGGCGGGTGCAGCCGCCTGGGGCCGACGGCATCCGACGGCGAGCAGCGCTCGCTCCACAGCGGGTCGGTCAGGACGCGGTAGCCGTCGACTTCGATCAGTGCCGTTGCGTGGCCCAGCCAGGTGACCGACAGCGGTTCGGCGGCGCCGGTGAAATCGGGGACCACCAGCGGGACCGGTGCCGCGGGCCGTCCCGCGCCGCGATCCGCGAACAGCTCACGCAGCATCATGCGCTGTTGTTCGCGGTCCATGTTGACTTTTGCGGCACGCTCGACGTTGTGGAAGATCCCGTCGCGGTAGTGCTCAGACCGGGCAGCCACCGCGTGAATGGCGCCCGGTGCGGCGCCCAGGGCCGCCGGCGTGCCGCGCAGCGCGCGAAGCGTCCAGCTCCCGGCGGCCAGGGAAGCCGTGCCCGCCGTAAGCCGAAGTGCTCCGCGCAACATGCCGCCCAGCTTATGACCCTGACCCGCTGCACCCGGCTCCGCCGCTTTTGCGATCACCGCCGCACCCGCTAAGCGCCCTGGAACTTCGGGGGCCGCTTCTCGATGCGCGCCATCTGGGCCTCGATGACGTCTTGGCTTGCCCAGGCCCGGTCGAACAGTTCCTTGTGCGCCGGTTCCTGCTCCTGGTAGGCGCCGTCGTCGTTGAGCACCCGTTTGGCGTGCTGCAGCGCCAGCGGCGCCAGCCCGGCGATCTCGTGCGCCCAGGCTTGCGCGTCGGCCACCGTACCGATCCGGTTGGCCATGCCGGTCTGCAGCGCGACATCGGCCGGGAGCCTCTCCGCGGTGAGCATCATCGCCCGGGCCCGCCCGTAGCCGACCAGTGAGGTCAGCCGCCGGATGCTCCAGTTGTCGAGCGCTAGACCGTACTTGGCAACCGGGAACTGGAAGAATGCCTCGGGAGCCACCACCCGCAGATCGCAGACCATCGCCAATTGCAGGCCGGCGCCGATCGCCGCCCCGTTGATCGCGCCGATCACCGGCACCGGCACGTCGGCGATGCTGCGGTGCAGGGCGACCAGCTTGTCGGGGTAGTCGGCGGCGAACGCGTCGCCGGACAGGTCAGCGCCGGCGCAGAACACCGTGCCCTGCCCGGTCAGCACGATCGCCCGGACGTCGTGGGTGGCAGCGTCCTCGACGGCCGCCCGCAGTTCGGTGACGAGCTGGGAATTCAGTGCGTTGCGCCGCTCCGGGCGCTGCAACTCGATAGTGGTGACGGCTTCGTCGCGGGTAATACCGATCATGACGCTCCAGCCTATTGAAGCCTGTCGAACGACTTTGTTCGGGTGCTCGATGCCGCTGTTCCCACCTCAGGGCTTCGGCCAGCCCGCCAAGGCCAGATCGGCGATCGCGTGCAGTTCCGCACGATCGGCACCGCTGCGGGCCTGGATGGAAATCCCTTGGCAGACGGCGCTGATCCAGCGGGCCAGCAACAAGGTGTCGACGTCGGACAGTTCGCCTGCGGCCACCGCCTGGTCGAACCGGCGTGCCAGCTCACGCGCGGCCGCATCACGAAATTCGGCCAGTCCGGCCGCATTTCCGACCAGCAGGCAGCCGTCCGGGTTGCCGGACGTCGCGTCGACGGCCCCGTGGACCATGGCTTCGGCAACCTCGCGCGCGGTCGTACGAGTGAGCGCCGTCGCCATGTAGCCACCCGGGCCATTGATGTATCGCAGCGTGGCCCGCTCGAAGAGTCCCTCTTTCGAGCCGAACTCGGCGTAGATACCGCGGCGGTTCACCCCCGTTGCGTCGGTCAGATCGCTGATCGACACACCCTCGAAACCACGGTCCCAGAACAGCTTCATCGCGATGTCCTCAACCGTGTCGGGGTCGAACTCCCGCGGTCGCCCGATGGCCATGTTCCGCCTTCCGTGATCCCGGTCACAGCGGGAATCTCCCGCTGGACAATGCGCTTGACCTGATCATACTTTGTAACCAACCGGTTCGAAACGACTCGAGAGGCATGCGACATGAGCACAGCACCCCTGGCCGGACGCCGAGCACTGGTTACCGGAGGTTCGCGCGGAATCGGCGCGGGAATCGTGCGCCGGCTTGCCGCCGACGGCGCCGCGGTGGCGTTCACCTACGCGTCATCGGCCGCCGAGGCCGACAAGCTGGTCGCCGAGCTGACCGCCGACGGGGCCAAGGTGGTGGCCATCCAGGCCGACAGCGTCGATCCGGCACAGGTGGGCGCAGCGGTCGAGCAGGCAGTCGCCGGCCTCGGCGGATTGGACATCCTGGTCAACAACGCCGGGACCGCGCACATCGCGCCGATCGACGAATACCCACAGGAGCAGTTCGACCGTGTGGTGGCGATCAACATCGGCGGCGTGTACTCGGCGATCCGCAGCGCGATCAGTCACCTCGGCGAGGGTTCGCGGATCATCAACATCGGCAGCATCAACGCCGACCGCGTCCCGGTCGCCGGGTTGGCCGTGTACGCGATGACCAAGGGTGCGGTCGCATCCCTGACTCGTGGTCTGGCCCGCGAACTCGGCCCACGCGGAATCACCGTCAACAACGTGCAGCCAGGCCCGATCGACACCGACATGAATCCCGCCGGGGGCGAATTCGCCGACGCCATGCGGCAAGTCATGGCGTTGGACCACTACGGGCACACCGGTGACATCGCTGCCGTGGTGAGTTTCCTGGCCGGCCCGGAGTCGGGATTCGTGACGGGAGCCAATTGGAACGTCGACGGCGGATACACCGCCTGACGGTTTAGCCTCGTGCTGTGAGCCGGACCGGGGCCGACGAACTACGCGACGCGGTATTGGACGGCGGCTCGTTCATCAGCTGGGATGACGAGCCGCTGGCCGTGCCGGTCAGTGCCGACTATGCCGCCGAGCTGGACGCCGCACGGGCCGCCACCGGACGCGATGAGGCGGTCAGCACCGGCGAGGGCCGGATCAACGGGCGGCGAGTGGCGCTGATCGCGAGCGACTTCGACTTCCTGGCCGGCTCGATCGGGGTGGCGGCCGCCGAGCGGATCACCGCCGCGATCCAGCGGGCCACCGCCGAACGGCTGCCGCTGCTGGCCTCACCGAGCTCGGGCGGCACCCGGATGCAGGAGGGCACCGTCGCGTTCCTGCAGATGGTGAAGATCGCCGCCGCCGTCGAGCTGCACAAGCGCGCCCACCTGCCCTACCTGGTCTACCTGCGCCACCCCACCACCGGCGGGGTGTTCGCCTCCTGGGGTTCGCTGGGCCACGTCACGCTGGCCGAACCCGGTGCGCTGGTGGGCTTCCTGGGCCCGCGGGTCTACGAGCAGCTCTACGGCTCACCGTTCCCACCGGGCGTTCAGACCGCCGAGAACCTGCAGGCCCACGGCGTGATCGACGGTGTGATCCCGGTGAAGTGGCTGCGGCGCACCTGCGCCCGGGCGCTCAAAGTGATGCTCGACGACCCCGGGCCCCCACCTCCGAAACCGGCCCCTGCGCCGGTTCCCGACATTCCGGCGTGGGACTCGGTGTGCGCGTCCCGCCGTCCGGATCGGCCGGGCGTGGGCTTTCTGCTGCGGCACGGCGCCACCGAGCGGGTCTTCCTGGCGGGCACCGGGAGCCCCGAACGGGGTGCCACCATGTTGCTGGCGCTGGCCCGCTTTGGTGGCCAGCCAGCCGTGGTGTTGGGGCAGCTGCGCGGGCCGGATCGCCTCACCGACCCGGTTGCCTTGCGGGACGCCCGCCGCGGCATGGCGCTGGCCGCGGGCCTGCGACTGCCGCTGGTGCTGGCCATCGACACCCCGGGGCCCGCGCTGTCGGTGGAGGCCGAGCAGGGCGGTCTGGCGGGGCAGATCGCGGCATGCCTGGCGGAACTGGTCACCCTCGAGGTGCCGACGGTGTCGGTGCTGTTAGGTCAGGGCAGCGGCGGTCCCGCATTGGCGATGGTGCCGGCGGATCGGGTGCTGGCGGCGCTGCACGGCTGGCTGGCACCGCTGCCGCCGGAGGGCGCCAGCGCCATCGTGTTCCGCGACACCGAGCACGGCCCCGAACTCTCGGCTGCGCAGGGCGTCCGGTCGGTGGATCTCAAGGCGCACGGCATCGTCGACGTGATCGTGGGCGAGCACCCGGATGCCGCCGAGGAGCCGATCGACTTCGCCAAGCGGATGTCACAGGCGATCGCCGCGGAACTGCACGCCCTGCGCGGCATGCCCGACGAAACGCGACTCGCCGCCAGACTGGACCGCTACCGGCGGATCGGGCTGCCGAGTTGATCACCCAAACCGACGTTTCGCAGCGAAAGTGCGAGTGGCGGCCTGCAAAACGTCGGTTTCGGCGACGAGGTGGACTAGCCGGTGATCATCGCGACCGCCACACACGCCAGCACCATTCCGGCGACCTGTCGGGGCCGCACCCGCTCCCGCAGCACCGCAACCGCCAAGAACACGGTCGCGGCGGGGTACAGCGAGATCAGCACGCTGGCCAGTGACAGCAACGAGAGCTGCAGTGCGAACAGCATCGTGACGTTGGCGGCGGTATCGAGCAGGGCGATCACGAACGCCAGCCGCAACGGTGTACCCGTGGGAGCCCGAAGATTGCCGCTGGCCGCCGCGACCCCGACCACCAGAACCGTGGCGGCCGCGCGGGCGAACAGCAGCGGCCACAGTCCGGCGTCCGGCGGGGTGCGGTCGAGGAAGACGAAGTTCAATCCCAGGGCTATACCGGAAGCGATCGTCAACCAGATCACGCCGCGCGGCAGCCCTTGGCGCTTGACGCCCCTTTCGCCGGTGTGCCAGCTGATCAGCACCACGGCCCCCAACGCCACCGCGATGCCTGCGCTGGCAAGCATGCCGGGCCGCTCCCCCAGCAAGCGCCCGACGCACACCGGCACGGTGGCATCCACCACCGCGGCCAACGGCGACACCACCGAGATCGGGCCCGCGGCCATGGCGGCGTAGAACCACCAGATGCCCAGCGCCTGGCTGAGCCCACCGAGCATGCCGAGTACAACCGCGGCGGTCGTGATCCGCCCACCGCCGACGAGGGCCAGCAATCCCAGCATCACCATCGAGACCGGGGTGGACACCAAGACCACCCGAAGCGCGGCGACCCGCCGCGACGCGACACCGCCCACGAAGTCGCTGATCCCGAAGCTGGTGGCAGAGGCCAACGCCAACCCCTGCGCTGCCGGGGAGCCGATCACCCCGGGACCTTGGCGTTCGCCGTGTGTATCACGGCGAGAAGTGTAAGCGGGCAGCGGTGATCGACCCGGACCGGCGGCCGCTACCAACAGCGCGTTTGCACGCTGTTTCATTAGAATTCCGCTGGGTTTAAGCCAGCGAGCGCCGCCAGGCCTCGTGCAGGGCGGCGTAATGCCCCTCGGCGCGGATCAACTCGGCCGGCGGCCCGTCCTCGACGATGGCCCCGCCCTCGATCACCAGTACCCGGTCGGCGATCTCGACCGTCGAGAGTCGGTGGGCGATCACCAGGGCGGTCCGCCGGGCCAGCACGTTGCGCAGCGCCTTCTGGACCATCCGCTCGCCGGGGATGTCCAGCGCTGAGGTCGCCTCGTCGAGGATCAGCACCGCCGGGTCGGCGAGGAACGCTCGGGCGAACGCGACCAACTGGCGCTGGCCCGCCGACAGCCGGCCGCCGCGCTTGGCCACGTCGGTGTCATAGCCGTCCGGCAAGGCGGCGATGAACGCCTCGGCGCCCACGCTCGCCGCCGCGGCGGCCACCTCGGCGTCGGTCGCGGTGGGACGGCCGAAACGGATGTTGTCGGCGAGCGTCCCGGCAAACAGGAAATTCTCCTGGGTGACCATCACCACGTGCCGGCGCAGCTCCGCCTGGGTCAGCGCACGCAGGTCGACACCGTCGAGCGTCACCGACCCCGACGTCGGGTCGTAGAACCGGGCGATCAGCTTGGCGATGGTGCTTTTGCCGGCCCCGGTGCTGCCGACCAGCGCCACCGTCTGGCCGGCCGGGATGCTCAGCGACAGTCCGGCCAGCACCGGCGCATCGGCCCGATATCCGAAACACACGTCGCGCAAGGCGATCTCGCCTCGTACCTCGCCCGGGGTGGCCGGGTTTTCCGGGTCGGCGACCGCGGGTTTTTCGGCGAGCACCCCGGCCAGCTTCTCCAACGCAGAGGCCGCCGACTGGAAAGTGTTGAGGAATTGGGTGATCTCCTGCATCGGTTCGAAGAACATCCGCAGATAGAGCAGAAATGCGGTGAACGTCCCGATCGTCATGTGCCCGTGCAGGACTCGCCAACCGCCGTAGAGCAGCACCATCCCGGTGGTGAGGTTGCCGACCAGTTTGACACCAGGGCTGAAGATGGCGACCAGTTTGAACGCCTTCTCGTTGACGGTGCGGTAGCGGTCGGCGACGTCGGCGAAGATCTCGGCGTTGCGGGCTTCGCGGCGGTAGGCCTGCACCGCCTTGATCCCGGTCATGGTCTCGACGAATTGCACGATCACCCTTGCGGCGTGCTCCCGGACCGCGGTGTAGGTCTTCGACGACTCGGCCCGGAACCAGCGCAGCAACACCACCAGCACCGGGAAGGCGGCCAGGCACATCAGGCCCAGCCGCCAATCCAGCACGATCAGCAGCACCGCCGTGCCGGCCAACGTGAGCGCGGCGCTGACCAGGCTGTCGAACCCGCTCGTCAGCATCTCCTGGATCGCGTCGACATCGTTGGTCAGCCGGCTGACCACCCGGCCCGAGGTGTAGCGGTCGTGAAACCCGATGTCGAGGCGCTGGAAGTGGCGGAACACCCGCCGCCGCAGCTCCAGCAGTGCCTGCTGGCCGATCCGCCCCGACCACTGCAGGAACAGCATTCGGCTGCCGGCCTGGGTGAGCACGACCGCACCCAGCGCGACGATGATCACCGTCAGCACCCGGGTCGAGCCGTCGGCGGCGATCGGCGGGATCCCGCGGTCGATACCGCGCTGCGCCAGCACCGGAACCGCGAGGCGGGCAGCGTTTTCCACCACGACGACCAATGCCAGCAGGATGACCGCGACACGGTAGGGGCGCAGCAGCGACCACAGCAGGGCGCGCGCCGCGGCCCGGCCGGCAACGGCCGTCACCGCCGTACCCAGTCGACGAGGTGTTCGGCGCCGTCATCGAGCTCGTCGTCGGCGGCCAGCAGGTAGCGGTACCGCGGCACCCCGGCCAGCAGTTCGGCATGGGTACCGACCGCTGCGATGGCACCGTCCTCCAGCAGCGCCACCCGGTCGGCCAGCGCCACAGTGGAGGCCCGGCTGGCCACCACGATCCCGGTGATCGGCTCCGGCCCGTCACGCAATACCCGGCGCAGCGCATCGGTCACCGCGGCTTCGGTGTGCACGTCCAGGGCCGACAAGGTGTCGTCGAGCACCAGCACCGTCGGCGCGGCCACCAGGGCCCGGGCCAGCGACAGCCGTTGGCGCTGCCCACCCGACAAGCTCATCCCCTGCTCGCCGATGCGGGTATCGAGCCCGTCGGGCAGGTCATAGACAAAATCAGCCGAAACCGTCGATATGGCGCGGACGAGCTCCGCGTCGCTCGCGTCCGGCCGCCCGAGCCGCAGATTCTCGGCCACCGACATGGAGAACAACGTGGGGTCGTCGAACGCGGTGATCACCGCAGAACGCAGCGCCGCCAGCGTCAGAGACCGGATGTCGCGCCCGCCGATGAGGATCTGCCCCTCGTCGACGTCGTAAAGCCGCGACAGCAGCATCGCCAGCATCGACTTTCCTGACCCGGTGGCCCCCACCAGAGCGACGGTCTCGCCGGGTTCGACGATGAGATCGACCCCGCGCAACACCCACGGGCCATCCGGACCGGCCCGACCGGCAGCGCCGAAACGGAATCCGACGTCACGCAACTCCAGTCGCCCGGACGGCGGCACCGGATCGTCACCGTCGGTGATCTCCAGCGGCGCATCGAAGATCTCAGTGATCCGGTCGGCGGCGGTCATCGCCTCCTGGGTGGCCGACAGCAGAAAACCCAGCGACGACACCGGCCACACCAGCGACAGCATCAAGGTGATGAACGCGACCAGGGTGCCCATCGTGACCTGGTGGTGGCCGGCCGCGTACGCACCGATGGCCAGCACCACGATCAGCGTCAGGTTGGGGATCACCTCCAGCAGCGTCCAGAACCTCGACGACACCACCACCTTGTCGATGCCCAGGTCGCGCAGGGTCTTGGCCTGCGCATCGAAGTGCGCGAACACGTAGTCCTCACGGCCGAACGCCTTGATCGTGCGCAGGCCCAGCGCGGACTCCTCGACTCCGGTGGCCACCTGGCCGGCCTGGTCCTGGGCCCGCCGCGACAGCCGGGTGTACTGGCGCCGGAAATGCTGCACCGCCAGCGTCACCGGCACCATCGACGCACCGGCCACCACGCCCAGTGGCCAGTACAACAGCAGCAGAATGGTCGTCACCGCGACGATCTGCAACATGTTGAGCAGGAGGAACACCAGCACGAACGACAGGAACCGGCGGATGGTGGCCAGGTCGTTCATGATCCGCGACAGCAGCTGCCCGGACTGCCAGCGCCCGTGAAAGGTCATCGGCAGCACCTGCAGCCGGGCGTAGAGATCCTTGCGGAGGTCGGCTTCCACACCCATGGTGGCGTGCGCGACCAGCCAGCGCCGCACCAACCACAGCACGGCCTCGCCGACCCCGAGCGCGGTGGCCGCTGTGCCGAGCATCCACAATCCGTGCTGGTCGCGGTGGGCCACCGGCCCGTCGATGACGGCCTTGGTCATCAGCGGGATCGTCACGGTGGCGCCGAGGCTGACGACGGCCACCGTGATCATGGTGATCCATCTGGCCCGGTATGGCCGCAGGTACGGCAGCAGGCTGCGCAGTGCAGAGGCCGGATTCACCCAATCGACCCTAGATTGACGGCGGCGACCCGCGGCGCCATCGCCGCAAGAACCCAGCACCGTCCCGCGGCACGTCCCGCGTTAGCGGCAATATTCAGGCAAAATGGCGGCCATGAACAACCCCGCCAACGCCGCCCCCGCTCCCCGGGTATTGGTCGTCGACGACGACTCCGATGTGCTCGCCTCGCTGGAACGTGGACTGCGCCTGTCCGGTTTCGAGGTGGCCACGGCGGCCGACGGCGCCGAGGCGTTACGCAGCGCCAAGGAGTCCCGCCCGGACGCGATCGTGCTGGACATCAACATGCCGGTGTTGGACGGCGTGAGCGTGGTGACGGCGCTGCGGGCCATGGGCGACGACGTGCCGGTCTGCGTGCTGTCCGCGCGCAGTTCGGTCGATGATCGGGTCGCGGGGCTGGAGGCCGGCGCCGACGACTACCTGGTCAAGCCGTTCGTGCTCGCCGAACTGGTGGCCCGGGTGCGGGCGATGCTGCGGCGGCGCGGGTCCTCGGCCAGCTCTTCCTCGGAGACCATCACGGTGGGCCCGCTGGAGGTCGACATCCCGGGCCGGCGTGCCCGGGTCAAGGGTGTCGACGTGGACCTGACCAAGCGGGAGTTCGACCTGTTGGCCGTGCTCGCCGAGCACAAGACCGCGGTGTTGTCGCGCGCCCAGCTCCTCGAGCTGGTCTGGGGCTACGACTTCGCCGCCGACACCAACGTCGTCGACGTGTTCATCGGCTATCTGCGACGCAAGCTGGAAGCCGGTGGCGCGCCCCGGCTGCTGCACACCGTCCGCGGAGTCGGATTCGTTCTGCGCACGCAGTGAGGACCACCATGAACGTCATGCACATGCTGCGGCGCGTCTTCGCCCGCACGCCGTCGCTGCGCGCCAGGGTGGTGCTGGCCACCGCGATCGGTACCGCGATCGTGACGGTCATCATCGGCGCCATCGTGTGGGTCGGGGTCACCAACGACCGCAAGTACTGGCTGGACCGCCGACTCGATGAGGCGGCCGGGCTGACCGTCCCGCTGATCGGCCTGGGCGAGCTACCCCGGTCGGCCGGCGCCACCGACGCGGTGATCACGCTGCGCCGGCCCAACGAGGTGACGTCGAACGCCGCGGTGGTGCTGCCGGAGCTGCCGCCGGGCTACGCCGACACCGAGATCGACGGGGAGCTCTACCGGGTGCGCACCGTCGACATCCCGGGGCCGGGTCCGCGGTCGCTGGCGGTCGGCGCCACCTATGAGGCCACCTTCGCCGACATCAACAACCTGCACCGGCGGGTGATCCTGCTCTGCGCGTTCGCGATCGGCGCGGCCGCGGTGCTGGGCTGGCTGCTGGCGGCGTTCGCGGTGCGGCCTTTGCGTCGGCTGGCGCAGCAGGCCCGGTCGATCGACGCCGGCGACGAACGTCCCGACATCGAGGTGCGCGGCGCCAGCGAGGCCGTGGAGATCGCCGAGGCGATGCGCGGCATGCTGCAGCGGATCTGGACCGAGCAGGACCGCACCAAAGAGGCTCTGGCGTCCGCGCGCGACTTCGCCGCGGTGTCCTCGCACGAGCTGCGTACGCCGCTGACCGCGATGCGCACCAATCTCGAGGTGCTGACCACCCTGGACCTGCCCGACGAGGGGCGCAAGGAGGTTCTGGGCGACATGGTCCGCACCCAGTCCAGGATCGAGGCGACGTTGAGTGCCCTGGAGCGGTTGGCCCAGGGCGAGTTGTCGACGGCCGACGACCATGTCCCGGTGGACATCACCGATCTGCTCGACCGGGCGGCCCACGACGCGATGCGGGTCTTCCCCGACCTGAACGTCTCGCTGGTGCCGTCGCCGACCTGCATCATCCTCGGAATGCCGGCCGGGCTGCGGCTGACGGTGGATAACGCGATCGCCAACGCGGTCAAGCACGGCGGCGCGACCCAGGTGCAGTTGTCGGCGGTCACCTCGCGAGACGGGGTCGAGATCGCCATCGACGACAACGGCGGCGGGCTGCCCGAGGATGAGCGCCGGATGGTGTTCGAACGGTTCTCCCGAGGGTCGACGGCATCGCATTCCGGCTCCGGCCTCGGGCTGGCCCTGGTGGCTCAACAGGCCGAACTGCACGGCGGCACGGCGTCGCTGGAAGACAGTCCGATGGGCGGGGTACGCCTGCTGCTGCAGCTGCCGCCGCCGCGCTGAGCTCGCCCCGCCCCAGGCGTCATTTCTCCTTGGTCGCGCTGTCCCAGCGGGCGCCGTAGGGCGCGCCGTCGCTCAAGGCTGCCGAAACCGGCACCTCGCGTTTGACTCGCCGGATGGCGAAGGCGAACGTCAGCAGTAGCCCCAACAGAAATGACAAGCCCATCAACCAACAATCGGCGCCGTGCATCAGGTGGCTCCTATCTCACGCGAGTCGGGCAGGGCCGCAATGGCCTCCTCCTCGCGCGTGCGGCGAATCGACACAATTGTGAGTAACCAGGCGATCGCCGAACCCACTAGGAATGCCAGCAGGTACCACAGCCAGTGAATGACGAAATCCATTGGAGGTTCTCCTTAGCTGACGGTGATCGCGACACGACGGTTTTGGGCACGGCCGTCCGCAGTCGCGTTGCCGGCGACCGGTTCGGCGGACCCGAATCCCTTGGCGGTGACGCTGTTTGCGGGTACACCCTGTGCCACCAGGAAGTCCGCGACCGACTTGGCCCGGCTGGCGCTCAACGGCACGTTGATGCCGTCGTTGCCGGTGCTGTCGGTGTAGCCGCTGACCGCCACATGGACGCTGTGACAACCCTTCAGCTTCTCCGCAACCCGGCCCAGTTGCTCCCTCGTGCCCTGCGACAAGGTGTGGCCGTTGGTCACGAAGGTGACCGGCTTGCTCATCAATGCGGTGATGTCGGCTTGCAGGTTGCCGCAAGGCTGCGGCACGATCGGCGCCTTCGGCGCATCTGGCAGGATCAGAATGTTGTTGGACAGCTCCAGGTTTGGCCAGGCCGCCTTCGCGGCCGCCTCGACGGCGGACTTGACCGCGCCCGAGCCAGCGGTGCCGGTCAGCGTGACGGTGTCACCGCTGATCTTGAATTTGAAGTCCGGCATGGTCACCGCGGCCTTGAACACCGATCCCAATGCCGCGGAGTCGGGCACCGCGACACCCGGTTTGATGTTGAGGTTGTCGACCAGCTGCACCCCGCTGCCGTACAACCCCTTGAGCATATCGAGAAGCCCTGTCCGCGTGGCGATGTCGGGCAGGTCACCGTTGAGGGTGATGACGTTGCCGTTGCGCAGAATCGATAACCTGGCAAATGACAATCCCGGCCCCTTCACGCCCGGCACAGTCGCCTCCGGCGCATTCACGTCCGGCACGGTAAGCGACGGTGCGGCGAGATCGGGTCCGGTCATGTCGGGTGCGGTGGTGTCGAGTTTCGAACGATCCGCCATTCCGAGGCCGATCAACGCGATTAGCAACGGAATTGCCGCCAGGGCCAACAGCCAGCCGAAGCCTGGAGACCGCCGGTAAAAACGCGATGCCTTTCGCCAGCCGGTCACGGTCCGGCTTTCGGAGCCTGGCATGGATCCTCCTTGACGACCGAAAAGCACCTACGTGTCCAGGACACCGCGAGTGTAGGAGCTTCAGTTGGTCAATGGAGGTAGTCAGTCGCTTTTGGTGACCCTAGTGCGCCACAGGCGAGCTGATCACCAACTCAGGCAGGCGCGCACTCAGCGGGTGCCGAGCAGATCGATCACGAAGACCAGGGTCTTGCCGGCTAATTGATGCCCGGTGCCGGCTGGACCGTAAGCCAGTTCGGGTGGGATCACCAATTGGCGCCGGCCGCCCACTTTCATCCCCGGGATGCCGTCCTGCCAGCCCGCGATGAGCCCGTCCAGCGGAAACTCCAGGGACTCGCCGCGGTTCCACGAGCTGTCGAACTCCGCGCCGCTGTCGTAGTCGACGCCCAGGTAGTGCACGTTGACGAGCGCACCGGGTGCGGCTTGGGCGCCGTCCCCGACGACGATGTCCTCGATGACCAGTTCGGTCGGGGCCGGGCCCGTCGGAACGGTGATCTGCGGCTTGGCCGGGTTCGTCACAGCGGTTACCGCCCGCCGAGGCTGGTGTAGTCGCGTTCGGTGTAGCCGGTGTAGACCTGACGGGGCCGACCGATCTTGCTGTCGCCCTCGTCATGCATCTCGCGCCAGTGCGCGATCCAGCCCGGCAGCCGGCCCAGCGCGAACAACACCGTGAACATCTGGGCCGGGAAGCCGATCGCCCGGTAGATCAGGCCGGTGTAGAAGTCGACGTTCGGGTATAGCTTGCGCTCGATGAAGTAGTCGTCGGTCAGCGCGGCCTCTTCGAGGTCTTTGGCGATGTTGAGCAGTTCGTCGTCGCCGCCGAGCTTGCCGAGGATCTTGTCGGCCTGCTCCTTGACGATCCGCGCCCGCGGGTCGTAATTCTTGTAGACCCGGTGGCCGAAGCCCATCAGTTTGACGCCGTCCTCGCGGTCCTTGACCTTGCGGACGAAGTCGCTGACGTTGCCGTGCTCGTCGCGGATCTTCTCCAGCATCTCCAGCACCGCCTGGTTGGCGCCACCGTGCAGCGGACCCCACAGCGCGTTGATCCCGCCGGAGATCGAGGTGAACAAGTTGGCCCGCGAGGAGCCCACCAGCCGCACCGTCGATGTCGAACAGTTCTGCTCGTGGTCGGCGTGCAGGATGAACAACATGTCCAGTGCCCGGACCACTTCGGGGTCGGCCTCGTAGGGCTCGGCCGGCAGGCCGAACGTCATCCGCAGGAAGTTCTCCACCAGACTCAGTGAGTTGTCCGGGTACAGGAACGGCTGGCCCGACGACTTCTTGTAGGCGTAGGCGGCGATGGTGGGCAGCTTGCCCAGCAGCCGGATGGTGGACAGCTCGACCTGGTCGTTGTCGGCCGGGTCCAGTGAGTCCTGGTAGTAGGCGCTCAGCGCGTTGACCACGCTGGACAGCACCGGCATCGGGTGGGCGTTGCGGGGGAAGCCGTCGAAGAACCGTTTCAGGTCCTCGTGCAGCATGGTGTGCCGCTGGATCCGGCCGGTGAACGCGGCCAGCTGCTCGGTGGTGGGCAGCTCGCCGTAGATCAGCAGGTAGCTGACCTCGATGAAGGTCGACTTCTCGGCCAGCTGCTCGATCGGGTAGCCGCGGTAGCGCAGGATGCCGGCGTCGCCGTCGATGTAGGTGATGGCGCTCTTGACCGGCGAGGTGTTGGCGTAGCCGTTGTCGAAGGTGGTGTATCCGGTCTTGGCGAGCAGCGACCCGATGGCCAGAGCGTCGGACCCCTCGGTGGCTTTGACGATCGGCAGCTCGAGCTCGCCGCCCGGATACCGGAGAGTGGCGGTGTCGTCGGTTGCGGCCACAAGGAACCCCTTTGCGCTATTCGGCTAACCAGATTGGGTGTGTACAGGAAAAGGTAGTCGGTTCCAGGCCGACGCGCCCGCCCGGGGCCGGGTATCGCCGGACGGTCATCGCGCCACCGTCGGTCCCGGCCGACGATAGCCGATGAAAGCGGGCGCCACGAGCGCAGCTAGCAGCACTCCGACGATCACCAGTACCCCACCGCCGGCCGCTGTGGCGGCCGTACCCACCATTGCGCCGGCCGCGCCGTGCACGGCATCGGCGAGCCGGGGGCCACCGGCGACGACGACGGTGAACACCCCCTGCAGCCGGCCGCGGACCTCGTCGGAGGCGACTTGCTGCAGCATCGTCGACCGGAACGCCGCCGACACCATGTCCGCGGCGCCGCCGACCGCCAGGAACCCGAGCGCCACCCACAGCGTCGGACCGGGGTGGCCGTTTGCGCGCGCGACCGCCAGCCCGAAGCCGGCCATCGCGGCGCCCCACACCACGATCGAGACGACGATGGCCAGACCCTGGCGGGTGATCCGCGGGAGCCAGCCCGAGAACACCCCGCCGGCCACCGCCCCAACCGCCATCGCCGCGGCCAGCAGCGCCATCGTGGTGCCGCCGTCGACCGGTCCGCCGAAGTCCGCGGCGGCGATCTGCGGGAACAGCGCCCGCGGCATCCCCAGCACCATCGCGATCAGGTCCACCACGAACGACATCAGCACCACGGTGTTGCCGGCCAGGTAACGAAACCCGTCCAGCACCGCCGCCACTCCGAAGCGAGAGCTCTCGGTTGATCCGGTGGGCGGCATCGGGGTCAGCCGAAACGTCGCCCAGATCGGGAAGATGCAAGTCGCGGCGTCGATCAGGTAGAGCGTGGGCAGATCCACCCAGCCGAGCAGCAGGCCCGCCAGCAGCGGCCCGACGATCGCCCCGAACTGCATCACGGTCATGTTCAGCGAGTTGGCGGCCGGCAGGTCACCACCGGCGACCATCCGCGGAATCGCCGCGGATCTGGTGGGGGCGTTGATCGCGTAGAAGCTCTGTTGCACGGCCAGCAGGCAGAGCACCGTCCAGACCCCGCCGCCGAGGACCGCCTGCACCCACAGCAGCAGCGAGGCCAGCCCCAACCCGCACGAGGCGATGATCAGCAATGTGCGGCGGTCCATCGCGTCGGCCCAGGCACCGCCCAATAGCCCGAAGACCACCAGCGGAACCAGTGCGAACAGGCCCGCCAGCCCGACATAGGCCGAGCTGCCGGTCAGCGCGTAGATCTGGACCGGGACCGCGAAAATGGTCAGGTTCGCGCCGATGACGGTCGGTATCCCGGCCACCCACAGCCGCCGGAAGTCCGGGCTGCGCAGCGGGGTGGTGTCGGCGAACAGCCTCACCCCAGGGGACCCGGGATCATGGCTGCAAACGCTCGACGCGCCCGCCGCTCACCCGAATCCGATTGTGCAGCCTGCCTTCTCGGCCCTGCCAGAACTCCACCACCTCGGGGGCGATGACATACCCGGCCCAGGTCGGTGCGACAGGAACCTGGTCGGTGTCGGCGAATCGCTCGGTCACCTCGACGAGCTGATCGAGCAGCGCGGCGCGCGAGGCGATCGGCTGCGACTGCTGCGACGCCCAGAAGCCCAGCTGCGACGCCCTCGGCCGGTGCGCCCAGTATTCGGCGGGGATCGCGGCGTCGGTCTTGGTGACCCGGCCGCGGATGTGGACCTGACGGCCCAGCAGATACCAGGGAAACGTCGCCGATGCGTACGGTGTCGCCGCCAGTTGGGCGGACTTGTCCGAGCCGTCATCGGTGAAGAAGGTGATGCCGTTCTCGTCGAGGTTCTTGCACAGCACCGAGCGACTGACCGGCCGGCCGTCTTCGACGGTGGCCAGCACCATGGCATTGGGTTCGGCGATCCCGGCACGTTCGGCGTCGCCGATCCAGTTGCGCAGCAACACCTCCCAGCCCTCCTCGAGCCAGTCGACGTCGAGGTCGCCGCTGTTGTCCTTCTCCCGGTATTCCACTCGCATCGCCGCCAGGTGCTCGTTGTCTGGGCCTGTCCAGTGCACCGCCCAACGCTACGCCCCGGCGCAGCCCAGCCGGTGTTACCGGCCGGTAGTAACGGCGGGGCGTCCGGGTGGAAGAATCCGACGCATGACTGCAGCAGTCCCGGAGAATTTCGTTGCCGGCTTGGAGGGCACGGTGGCGTTCACCACCGAGATCGCCGAGCCGGACAAGGACGGCGGCGCACTGCGCTACCGCGGTGTCGACATCGAGGACCTGGCCGGAAAGGTCAGCTTCGGTGACGTGTGGGCCCTGCTGGTCGACGGTGACTTCAACCGTCCGCTGGCGCCCGCCGAGGCGCAGGAATTGTCGGTGCGCACCGGCGACGTCCGGGTCGACGCCCAGGCAGCGGTGGCGATGCTGGCGCCGCAGTGGGGATTTGAGCCACTGCTGGACACCGATGACGCCACTGCACGTGACCAGCTGGCCCGCGCGGCGGTGATGGTGCTGTCCTACGTCGCCCAATCGGCTCGCGGCTCGCAGGCACCGGTGGCGCAATCGGCCATCGACGGCTGCGCCACCATCACCGAGCGGTTCATGACCCGGTGGCGCGGCGAGCCCGACCCGGCCCACGTCGAGGCGATCGATGCCTACTGGGTGTCGGCGGCCGAGCACGGGATGAACGCCTCGACGTTCACCGCCCGGGTGATCGCCTCCACCGGCGCCGACGTCGGCGCGGCGCTGTCCGGCGCGATCGGCGCGATGAGCGGCCCGCTGCACGGTGGCGCCCCGGCCCGGGTGATCCCGATGATCGCCGAGGTGGAACGCTCCGGTGATGCCCGCGCCGTGGTCAAGGGCATCTTGGATCGCCGCGAGAAGCTGATGGGCTTCGGGCATCGGGTGTATCGCGCCGAGGACCCACGCGCCCGGGTGCTGCGGGCCACCGCCAAGCGGCTGGCCGCTCCCCGCTACGAGGTGGCGGCCGCGCTGGAGCAGGCGGCGCTGGCCGAGCTTCGGGAGCGCCGGCCGGACCGGCCGATCGAGACCAATGTGGAGTTCTGGGCGGCGGTGATCCTGGACTTTGCCGAGGTGCCCCCGGCGATGATGCCGGCGATGTTCACCTGTGGCCGTACCGCGGGCTGGTGCGCGCACATCATGGAGCAGAAGCGGCTGGGCAAGCTGGTGCGCCCGTCGGCGATCTACGTCGGGCCGGCGCCGCGCAGCGCGGCGTCGGTGGCCGGCTGGGAGCACGTCGCCCAGGTCTAGAACCGCGCCAAACGGGTAGCCACTGCGCGATTTTTTTCGCGGTGCGTGCACGTTCGACGGGACGTCAGGTTCAGGTCTGTCGATTCAGCGTCGCCGCAGGGCGCTGAGCAGGTTCTGCAGCAACGGCACATCGGAGTGGTCCGCCACCTCGTCGAGCATGTCGGGCACCCGGGTGAACTTCACCCGCGGCCGGCCCTGTGCGTCGCCGCTGGCGATCTCGGCTTTGTCGATGGCTTTCCAGCCGGCGGCGTCGATCACCTCGGGCTGATGGGCGTGCACCATCCGCGCCACCGCGCGCGGCCCGCCGATCGGCTCGCTCAGCTGTCCCGCGTTGTAATCGGCGACCAAGCAGTGGATGGTCTTGAGCGAGTCGGACTTGTTGGTGCCGATGAAGCCGTTGGTGCCGCGCTTGATCCACCCGGATACGTACGCTCCCGGAACCGGCTGCCCGCTGGCCGGGTCGACGACACGACCGCCCTCGTTCGGAACGACGCCGGCGGCGTCGTCGAACGGCAGATCGGCGATCGGGGTGCCGTGGTAGCCGATCGAGCTCAGCACCAGACCGGCCTCGAGCCGGCGGACTTCATCGGTGCCGGTCACGGTTAATTCCACTGCGGCAGCACGTTTCTCACCGGTGATCCGGCCCGGGGTCAGCTCGTAGGCGAACCGGATGCGCGGCCGGGTGAGCGGCGCTGAAGCATCACCCAATTTGGCCAGGATCTCCAGCTTCTGCCGGGTGAACGTGTCCCGCACCGTGGCCAGGTCGTTGCGCACCCGAGCGTGATCTTCGGAATCCAGCACCACCTCGGCGGCCTGGGTCAGCCCAACGAGTTCCGGCAGGGTGAACGCCGACGAGATCGGGCCGCGCCGGGCGACGATCACCACTTCCTGCACGCGGGAGCCGCGCAGCGTCGCCAGTGCGTGATCGGCGATGTCGGTGCCGGCCAGCTGGTCGGGGTCGGAGGTGAGGATGCGGGCCACGTCGAGGGCGACGTTGCCGTTGCCGACGATCACCACCCGCTCGTGGCTGAGGTCGACCGGCAGATCGGTGAACTCCGGGTGCCCGTTGTACCAACCGACGATCTCGGTGGCCGTGCCCGTCCCGGGCAGTCCCATGCCGTCGATCTCCAACCGCCGGTCATGCAGCGCACCGGAGGCATAGAGCACGGCGTGGTGGTACTGCAGCAGGTCGGCGTGGCGCAGGTGTTTGCCCACCTCGACGTTGAGGAAGAAGTTGAAGCCCCGCTGCCAGGAGATCTCGTCGAACAGCTTGGTGGCCAGCTTGGTGTGCTGGTGATCCGGGGCAACACCGGCACGCACCAAACCATAAGGCGTGGGCAGCTTCTCGAAGACGTTGACCAGAACACCGGGCTGGGTCAGCAGTTCGTCGGCGGCGTACATTGCCGCCGGCCCGGAGCCGACGATGGCCACCGTCAGCGGATGCCTGCCGCGCTTGTGCACTTCGGCGGCCGGCAGGATCGGCGCCAGCTTGGACGTCGGCGGCAGCTTCACGCCCTCGGGGCGCTTGGGGTAGTACGCCTTGTTGATCTCGACGAACGGCAGCTGCCGCTGCGGCAGTTGGGTGTCGGGGTAGATGGCGTCGACCGGGCAGGCCCGGACGCAGGCGCCGCAGTCCACGCAGGCGTCCGGGTCGATGTAGAGCATCTCCGTGGTGGCGAAGTCCGGTTCGTCCGGGCTGGGGTGGATGCAGTAGACCGGGCAGGCGAAGACGCAGGATGCGTCGTTACAGCATGCCTGGCTGATGACGTGCGGCATGAGGCGGAGGGCTCGCTGGCTTTACGCGACGCGCGACAGGTGCGCGCGCTGCGGCTGGGCGCGGAAGCGCGACGGCGCCCCGCTGATCCGGCACATCCGCCACACCAGCTTGGCGAGCGGGTTCATCAGGCCGGTGTCGTGGCAGAGCATCCGCACGTCGGCGAACATGTCGGACAGCATCCGCCGGGCATCGGCCGACCCGAAGAAGACGTCCTTGCGCACCGAACGGGGGATGTCGAACTCCGCCCAGAATGCCTTCGGCGGAACGACGATCGCCGAACACAGAATCCGCATGGTGATCGGCACGAACAGCGAAAGCCAGAACCGCTTGCGGCGCGGCAGGTGCGGGATGCGCTTGTTGAGGTATTCGTGCGCGAAGGAGATGTGCCGCGCCTCCTCGGCGACGTGGATCGCCATCACCTTCTCCATGATCGGGTGCAGCGTCTTGCCCTCGCGCAGGATGTCCTTCTGAATGTGGTCGATGGGCTCTTCGCCGGCGAGGATGCCGAACCAGAACGGGATCGGCAGCGGCCCGGCGACCAGCGGAATGAAGGCCGCCACCCACTTGAGGAACCGCGGCATGCCGGGCACGTCGGCGCCGATGTGGTTCACCATCTCCTGGAACATCAGGGTGTGGTTGCACTCCTCGACCGACTCGTGCAGGCAGTACCGGTATTCCGGTGAGCCGTTGGGCACCCAGAACGCGTAGTTGAGCAGGCCGCGGATCAGGATGGACTCGAAGTGCAGGCCGACCTTGGCGACGTTGGCCTGACGCCACATGCCGATCTTGATCTGGACGTCCTCGGGCTGCGCCTGGTACCAGGCGTGCTTGCCCAGCGGGTCGGTGGCCGGCAGGATCCACCGCGGGTCATTCTCGGTGACCTTGAACTCCGGGCTGTCCCAGTCGATGTCGAGATACGGGTTGAAGTGCCGCCGCACCGAGCCTTCCGACAAGGTGTTGAGCATGTCGACGTACGCAGTGTCGTCGGACACTTCCATGTTGGCCCGCCACCGCCGCACGATGCCGGTTCGGGCCGGCTTCTGAGCCATCTTCTGAGCCATCGAGAACACCCCCACTAACGTTTTACATTTGGGCTTGTTATGTATAACGGTACCGCAGGTATCGACTACCCGTCCAGACCTCCGGGCAACCTTGTGGCCGTGACAAGTGTCAAGAGGTCGATGTGATCTACGTCACGATAAACCTGCCGTACGGACGACCGTGGGCCGCTGTCTACGCTAGAGGCCATGGCGCAGCAGCTCACGATCCCGGACAACATCAAGCCCGCCGACGGGCGGTTTGGCTGCGGGCCGTCCAAGGTCCGGCCGGAGCAGCTGAACGCGCTGGTCACCACGGCGGCGCCGCTGTTCGGCACCTCGCACCGGCAGGCGCCGGTCAAAAACCTGGTCGGCCGGGTCCGCAGCGGTTTGCGCGAGCTGTTCTCGGTACCCGAGGGCTACGAGGTGGTCCTGGGCAACGGCGGCTCGACCGCGTTCTGGGACGCCGCGGCGTTCGGGCTGGTCGACCAGCGCTCCCTGCACCTGACCTACGGCGAGTTCAGTGCGAAGTTCGCCTCGGCGGTGGCCAAGAACCCCTTCGTCGGCGACCCGATCATCATCAAGGCCGATCCCGGCAGCGCCCCCGAGCCGACATCCGATCCGTCGGTCGACGTCATCGCCTGGGCGCACAACGAGACATCGACCGGGGTGGCGGTGCCGGTGCACCGGCCCAGCGGCGCGGGTGACGCGCTGGTCGTGATCGATGCGACGTCGGGCGCCGGCGGACTGCCGGTCGACATCACCGAGACCGACGCCTACTACTTCGCGCCGCAGAAGAATTTCGCCTCCGACGGGGGGCTGTGGCTGGCGATCATGAGCCCGGCGGCGCTGGCCCGCATCGAGGCGATCGCCGCCTCGGGCCGCTGGGTGCCGGAGTTCTTGTCGCTGCCGATCGCGGTGGACAACAGCACCAAGAACCAGACCTACAACACCCCGGCGATCGCCACCCTGGCGCTGATGGCCGAGCAGGTGGACTGGCTGCTGGGCAACGGCGGGCTGGACTGGGCGGTCAAGCGCACCGCGGATTCGGCACAGCGGCTGTACTCCTGGGCCGAGGAGCGCTCCTTCACCACGCCGTTCGTCGCCGACCCGGCGCTGCGGTCACAGGTGGTGGGCACCATCGACTTCACCGACGACGTCGATGCGGCGGCGGTTGCGGCAGCTTTGCGGGCCAACGGCATCGTCGACACCGAGCCCTACCGCAAGCTGGGCCGCAACCAGCTGCGGGTGGCGATGTTCCCGGCGGTGGAACCCGACGACGTCAGCGCACTCACACAGTGCGTGGACTTCGTCGTCGAGCGCCTGTGACCATGCGGCGGTCCCAGCTTCGCCTCTCCTCCGTCGAGCCTCGCTGAACCGCCGTAACCATGCGGCGGTCCCAGCTTCGCCTCTCCTCCGTCGAGCCTCGCTGAACCGCCGTAACCATGCGGCGGTCCCAGCTTCGCCTCTCCTCCGTCGAGCCTCGCTGAACCGCCGTAATCAAGTCGTTATAACCCCAGCGTGTCACCCCGGCCCGGTTCGTTCACTGCACTAAAGTGCGCAGCTAACCGGCCTTCGCAAGGAGAAGTCATGCGGGAACTGAGAGCCATAGGCCTCGACGCCGACGGCAAACACATCATCTGTGAGAGCGTCGGCGACGACGATGACCGCACCGACATGTTCCGCGTGCGGATCGACGACCGGCTGCGCGGCGCGGTGCGCGGTGAGGGCAGCCGCGTCGGACAGACCGCGATCGAGCTGGGCACCACCATGTTGCGCCCGAAGGACATCCAGGCCCGTATCCGTGCCGGGGCGTCGGTCGAGCAGGTGGCCGCAGCGGCCGGCGTGGATGTCTCCCGGGTTGAGCGGTTCGCGCACCCGGTGCTGCTGGAGCGCTCCCGTGCCGCGGAGCTGGCGACCGCGGCCCACCCGGTGCTGGCCGATGGGCCCGCGGTGCCGACGCTGCTCGAAGTGATCAGCAGCGCGCTGATGAGCCGCGGCCTCAATCCCGATCAGAGCAGCTGGGACGCCTGGCGTACCGATGGCGGACGCTGGACGGTACAGCTGGCCTGGAAGGCGGGGCGCTCCGACAACGTCGCCCATTTCTGGTTCGTCCCGGGCGCGCACGGCGGAACGGTGACCGCCGTCGACGACTCGGCGATGGAGCTGATCGACCCCGCCTTCGACCGTCCGCTGCGGCCGGTTGCCGTGGTCGCCGAACTGGACTTCGACGAGCCCGCCGCGCCGCCTGTGGTGGAAGAGGAGCCGGTCCACCAGCGCTCTACGACCCGCTCCCGCCGCAGCAAGCCGCCGGTTCCGGGTTGGGAGGACGTGCTGCTCGGGGTGCGCTCAACCGGTCAGCGCTGAGCAACCAGCGCCAGCAGCACCAGCCACGCCCCCGCCACGCCGAGTCCGGCGCCCAGCGCGAGCCACCGCAGCACCGGCAGGCGTCGCCAGCCCCACACCGTGGGCGCCAGTCCGCCCACCGCGATCAGGTTGAGGGCGACCGTCACGGCGGGGTGCAGCCGGGTCAACCCCAGACTCAGCACTGCGATTGCGATCCCCGACACCGCCGCAACGAACGCCGCCACGGTCAAACCCGTTGCCCAGGGCGTGGTTTGGCTGGGCGTCATTCCGGCAGCCTAATGCGCTCGTAGAATGCCAGCGCGGCCGCCGTCGCGACGTTGAGCGAATCGGTGCCCCGCGACATCGGGATGCGGACCCGCATGTCGCTGGCCCGCATCGCCCTCTCCGACAGCCCCGGCCCTTCCGCGCCGACCAGCACCGCCACCGGCTCATCGCGCACCTTCGCCATGGCCGTCGACAAAGGATCGGCCCCTGGGTCCGGCGTCATGGCCAGTAGCCGGAACCCACGCTCGCGCAGCATCGCCAGGTCCGCCGGCCAGTCCACCGAACGGGCGAACGGGACCAGCAGGGCGTGCCCCATCGAGACCCGCACCGCGCGCCGGTACAGCGGGTCGGCGCAGCCACTACCGAACACCACCGCGTCGACTCCCAAGCCGGCGCCGTTGCGGAAGATCGAGCCCAGGTTCTCGTGGTCGTTGACGCCCTCGAGCACCGCGATGGTCCGGGCACCGGCGACCAGATCGGCCACCGTCGGTTCCGGCACCCGCGACGCGGCGGCCAGCACCCCGCGGTTGAGGTGAAAGCCGACCACCTCGGCCATCACCTCGGCCGACACCCGGTAGTAGGGCACGTCGGGTACGCCGGCCAGATCGTCGACGAGTTCGGTCAGTCGGCGGTCGGTGCCCAGCAGCGCCCGGGGCGTGAAACGCGAGGCCAGCATCCGCTGCACCACCAGCACCCCTTCGGCGATCACCAGCCCTTTGCCGGTGGGCAGATCCGGGCGGCGGTCGATGCTGTTCAGGTCGCGGAAATCGTCCAGCCGGGAATCGCGCGGGTCCGCAACATCGACGACCTCGATGACCCTGGCCACTGGCCGAACACTACCGGCGACGCGCTAACGTCAACGGCGATGACCCCCCAGTCGCCGTCTGAGCCCTCCCCCGAGCCGCCATCGCTGCCGGACGCCCTGCTGCGGGCGTGGCCGGTGATCGGCGCGGGGGCCGCCGGCTTCTGCTGCGCGACCATCGCGGCGTTCGCGGTACCGGCGTTGGAGTCGTGGCGGCCGGTGAGCGTGGCCGGCCTCGGGGTCGGGGTGCTGGGCACCACGATATTTCTGGTGCAGCGCACAGCGGCACGGCGCGGTGCGCGCGGCGCCCAAACCGGACTGGAACACGAATAGAGTTACGGCCGATTCAAGGAGGAACGAGATGGCAGCCCCGCTGTTGCAGACCCAGATCGACGTCAAAGCGCCGGTCACCGAGGTCTGGAACCTGATCTCCGACTTCCGGCGGATGCCGGAGTGGAGCCCGCAGTGCCGGTGGATGAAACCACTGGGTGCGGTGCGCCCGGGTACTCGCACCGTCAACGTCAACCGGCGCGGCCGGATGTTCTGGCCCACCAGCTCCGTCATCACCGAGTACGTCCCGGATCGCAAGCTGGCCTTCCGGGTCACTGAGAACCACAGCGTGTGGAGCTATGAACTGGAGCCGACCGCCGAGGGCACTCGGATCACCGAGAGCCGACGCGCCGACGAGGGAATCACCGGGGTCTCGACGTTTGTGACGAAGCTCTTCATGGGCGGAGTGGAGAGCTTCGACAACGAGTTGCTCGCGGGCATGAACGCCTCATTGGCGAGGATCAAGGCAGCCGCCGAAAACCGCTGAAGCGTCCCGCAAGTGGGGTAACGTCCATCGTCATCGGCGAAACTGGAGGGAGCCCCGGGCATGGTGGAAACCGCGACATCCAGCCCCCGAATGCTGAGTGGTATCGCAGCAATCGCAGTACTGCTGGCCGCCGGCCTGGCCCCGGTGGCGGCGACACCCGACATCAGCACCCGCGCCGTCGCCGTGGTGTCCGCCGAGGTGGCGCTGACGGCCGACACGATCTTCGACGGCCTGGCCGACCCCACGGTTTTCGACACCCCCGGTGTGGCAGAGGCTTTCGATATCAGCGGCCTGCTCAACGCCGAATTCGCTGCCGCCCAAGGATTGTTCAACAGCCTGTTCAGTCTGCCCGGCACGCTGTTCAATGACATCCAAGGCGTGATCACCAGCCTCGCCGACCTCAACTTCGGGTTGGCCTTCAGTGAGTTGTTCGCCATCCCGCAAGACATCATCAACTACGTACTCGGCTTACCCGGACTAGTGGTCAACACTGTTTACGAGATGGCCGTGGTGATTCCGGGCGAGTTCCTGTTCAACTTCGGTTAGGGAGTGTCCGACTCCCCCGGTTCGGCGGGGGCTTCGACAGATGTATCGGCGGAAGCTTCAACGGCGACGACGTCGGTTTCGGTTTCGATTTCGGGTTCGGCCGGTTCCGGCGCCGGTTCCGCCTCGACGGGAGCTTCGGCGACTACCTCGGCCGGTTCGGCCGGTGCTTCAGCCGGCTCGGCTACCGCTTCAGCCGATTCGGCCGCTTCAGCCGGTGCTTCAGCCGGCTCGACAGCCGCTTCGGCCGGTGCTTCAGCCGGCTCGACAGCGACGATCTCAGCGTCGGCATCGCTCTCCAGGATCTCCAGCACACCGTCGTCGTAGGGTTCGTAGGCCGGCGAACCGGTGCCCGCCGGTGCCGGCGTGTCACTGTGGGCGCCGCAGCCGTACCCGATGTCGACGACCTGGCCGTCCGCGGACAGCTCATTGCCGCAGACCCCGAACATCGTGCCCAACTCACCGGACAGCGGCAGGTAGAAGCCGCAGTCTCGGCAGACCCGCTTGGTGGACCGCGCCATCGCCGAATCCGGACCGTGATCGCCGTCATGCCACCGCTGCGCCGCCTCGGCGCGGCCCAGCGGGCTCATCAGCCAGCGCCGGCCCAGGCCGATCTCGCCGGCCACCTCGTCGAGTTGCGGATCGCCGGTCGAGGTGTAGCCCGGGACCAGTCGCGGATCGTCGGCGGTTGGCGCCAGCAGATCTCCCGGGCCCAGGTCACCGGGCCGGACCCGCTGATCCCACGGCACCCATTCCGGTGCCAACAAAGCGGTGGGTCCGGGAACCAGGACGACCTCGCTGACCGTGGAGTGCGCTCCGCCCGGGACGGCGGCGACGACGACGGCCCACTGCCAGCCCTGATAGCCGGGCAGCAGCGCACCGAACCGGTGGGTGGCGGCGGTCGCCTCCTCGTAGTCGACGCCCAGGTGCTCGCCGACGGTATCGGCGCCGCTGAACTCGGCGACGGCCGCGCGGGCCTGATCGACGGCCGCGGCCAACACCGTGGGCACGGCGATGGTCGCAGTGGTTGATTCTGCGCTGGGTCGCATCACGCGGGTCCCTTCCATTCAATGACGTCCCTCATACTGCCGCAGCGCGGCCCACTCAGCCACATCGCAGCCACGATCGCGGCCTGCGCGGCCGGGCGGCGATCGTAGGGAAGAATTGACCCGTGTCTGCACGGCGGCGTGACCTCCCCGACCCTGGCCGGCGTCGCCGTCCGCCTGCGGCCACCGGCCCCGGGCCCCGAAACGGCTCGGCCGGAGAACATCCCGGCATGGCCAACTACCCCAGCGACAGCGAAGGTGACCAGCGGCAGCGCAAGCCGATGCCCAGCGCCAATCGCTACCTGCCACCGCTGCGCGAACACACCGACGCACCCCGCCGGCCAAGCCCGCCCGGCGACCCGGGAACCGACGACCGCTTCACGGTCACCCGGGCCGCCGCGGCCCGCAGCCGCGAAATGGGCTCACGGATGTATGGGCTGGTGCAGCGGGCCGCCACCGCCGACGGCGCAGACAAATCCGGGCTGACCGCGTTGACCTGGCCGGTGGTGGCCAACTTCGCGGTGGACGCGGCGATGGCCGTGGCGTTGGCCAACACCTTGTTCTTCGCCGCGGCCAGCGGGGAGAGCAAGGGCCGGGTCGCGCTGTACCTGTTGGTCACGATCGCGCCGTTCGCGGTGGTCGCGCCGCTGATCGGTCCCGCGTTGGACCGCATCCAGCACGGCCGGCGCGCCGCGCTCGCTTTGTCGTTCGTGCTGCGCACCGTGCTGGCCCTGGTGCTGATCTCCAACTACGACGGCGCCGCGGGCACCTTCGGATCCTGGGTGCTCTATCCGTGTGCGCTGGCCATGATGGTGCTGTCGAAGTCCTTCACGGTGCTGCGCAGCGCGGTGACGCCGCGGGTGATGCCGCCGTCCATCGATCTGGTGCGGGTCAATTCTCGATTGACGATGTTCGGTCTGCTGGGCGGGACGATTGTCGGCGGTGGCGTTGCCGCGGGCGCCGAGTACGTCTTCATCCGGCTACTCGAACTGCCCGGCGCGCTGTTCGTGGTCGTCGCGGTCTCGGTGGCCGGGGCCGGCCTGGCGATGCGCATTCCGCGATGGGTGGAGGTGACCACCGGAGAAGTGCCGACCACGCTGAGTTACCGCTCCAACGAGCGCCGCAGCTGGCCCGAGCAGGTAAGGCGGGCCGGCGGGGCGTTGAGCCAACCGCTGCGCCAGCCGTTGGGCCGCAATATCATCGCCGCGCTGTGGGGCAACTGCACCATCAAGGCGATGGTCGGCTTCCTGTTCTTGTACCCGGCGTTCGTGGCCAAACAGCACGACGCCAACGGCTGGGTGCAGCTGGGCATCCTCGGGCTGATCGGCGTGGCCGCCGGGGTGGGAAACTTCGCCGGCAACTTCGCCAGCGCCCGACTGCAACTGGGCAGGCCCGCGGTGCTGGTGGTGCGCTGCACCATGGCGGTGACCGCCGTCGCGCTGGCGGCGGCGGTGGCCGGAACCCTGGTGATGGCGGCCATCGCCGCCCTGGTCACCTCCGGTTCCAGCGCGATAGCGAAGGCATCGCTGGACGCCGCGTTGCAGGACGACCTGCCCGAGGAGTCGCGGGCCTCGGCGTTCGGCCGCACCGAATCCACCTTGCAGCTGGCCTGGGTGCTCGGCGGTGCGCTGGGCGTGCTGGTATACACCGACCTGTGGGTGGGCTTCACCGCGATCACCGCGCTGCTGATCCCGGGGCTGGCCCAGACCATCCTGTCGTTCCACGGCGACTCGTTGATCCCCGGCCTGGGGGGCAACCGTCCGGTGCTGATCGAGCAGGACGGTGCCCGCCTCGATCCGATGAGACAGAGGGGATGAACAGGTGAAACGGTCGACGGCCGTGCTGTTGACGGTGCTGGTGGTGGCGGCGTCGGCGCTCGCCGGGTTCGGTACCTGGTGGTTCAGCCGCGACGGCGAGCCGTCGCCGCCGCAGGTCAGCGCGTACTCCAACGGGCACCTCACCCATGCCGGGCCCTACATGTACTGCGAGGTGCTCGACCTCAACGCGTGTGTGCTGGCCGAAGAGCAGGGCAAGCTGGCGGTAGACGAGCGCAACCCGGTGCAACTATCGGTGGACGCCGTCATCGGCCGGGCGCCGTGGCGGCTGTTGCGGCTCTACGACGACCCTGTCGACACCACCGGCAAGCTGTATCAGCCGGGCAGCACCCTGGCGGTCACCGTCCCCACCGTTGACCCGCAACGTGGCCCGCTGCGCGGTCTGGTGGTGCAGTTGCTCACCCTGGTCATCGATCAGAGCACCGGTGAGAAGTTCGCGGTACCGCACGCCGAGTGGGCGGTGGGCCTGCAGTGGAGCCGTCACCGGTCTGCCGGTTGAGCTCCGTGCCCGGCCGTCACCCGTTCGCCTGACCGCACCGGCCCCGGCGGGGTTCCGTCCCCGAATGGCCTGCCGCCCAGCGCTTCTCGACCGTGCGGTAAGAGCCAATTCGACAGGTCCGGCCCGTCGGGAACGATCCGGGACGGATTGATGTCGGCGTGCACGACGTAGTAGTGCTGTTTGATCTGGACGAAGTCGACCGTGTCACCGAACCCCGGCGTTGCGAACAGATCCCGGGCGTAGGCCCACAGCACCGGCAGCTCGGACAGCTTCTGCCGGTTGCACTTGAAATGCCCGTGGTAGACCGCATCAAAGCGCGCCAGGGTGGTGAACAGTCGCACGTCGGCCTCGGTGATGGTGTCACCCACCAGATAACGCTGCTGCCCCAGACGTTCATTGACCCAGTCCAGCGCGGTGAACAATCGGTCGTAGGCGGCGCTGTAGGCGTCCTGACTGCCGGCGAAACCGCATCGGTAGACGCCGTTGTTGATCTCGGTATAGATCCGTCGGGCCACCTCGTCGATCTCGGCGCGTAGCGGTTCGGGATACAGCTGCGGGGCGCCGTCGCGGTGGTGGGCCGTCCACTGTGTGGAGAAATCCAGGGTCATCTGGGCGAAGTCGTTGGTGACCACCTCTCCGGTGGGCACATCGACGATCGCCGGCACGGTGATGCCCTTGGGGTAGTCCGGGAAGCGCTTGAAATACGCGTCTGCCAGCCGCGGGATCTTCAAAACCGGGTCGATGCCGCCCGGGTCCAGGTCGAAAGTCCAGCTGCGCTGATCGTGCGTGGGACCGCAAAACCCTATGGAGATAACATCTTCCAGCCCGAGCAGCCGTCGCACGATGATGGCGCGATTGGCCCATGGGCAGGCCCGCGCGACGACCAGTCGGTACCGACCGGACTCGACCGGATACCCGTCGCGGCCATCGGCGGTGATTCGGGTGGTGATGTAGTCGGTGTCTCGATTGAATTCACCGCCGGTGGCCACGTAAGCGTTCATGACTCAAGCATGCGATACGAACCGCCGGGCCAGATCCGTTTCCGTGGAGGCACCCGGTTCCCAGTGTGCGATCCACGGACCGGTGCCCTCGGATTGGTCGAGGATGCCGCCCTCCAGCCAGGTGTAGCGGTCCCCCAACACGTCGCGGGCCAGTTTCGCGTCAGTGTCGTCGGTGTTGGCCCACAACGCCTCGAACAGCGCCTCGACCCGCAGCCTGGCCTGCGCGCAGAATGCACCGGCGAGTTCACCGGCCGCCCCGCCTTCGACCGGATCCGCCTCCCGCTGCGATTCGGCCCGCACACACGCGGCCGACATCGCGAACAGTTCCGCGCCGATATCGACCACGCGGCCCAGGAATCCCTGCTTGCGTTCCATGCCGGCCTGCCAGCGCGCCATCCCGTAGAACGTCTGGCGCGCCAGCTTGCGCGAGCTGCGTTCGACGAACCGCAGATGCGTTGCCAGCGGGCCGAATTCACGATACGACGTGGGACGCTGGCCTTCGCCGAACACCAACTGCGGCAGCCATTTCGCATAGAATCCGCTGGCACCGGCGGCCGCTTCGGCCTTCTGACGCAGGCCGGCTTTGGGGTCGGCGAGGGCGCCCGCGGCACTGAGATGGGCATCGACGGCCTCACGCGCGATGAGCAACCGCATGATCTCCGAGGATCCTTCGAAGATGCGGTTGATCCGCAGATCCCGGACCAGCTGCTCCACCGGCACCGCGCGTTCCCCGCGCGCGGCAAGGGATTCGGCGGTCTCATAACCGCGACCGCCGCGGATCTGCAAAAGCTCGTCGGCGATCACGCACGCCATCTCGCTGGACCACAACTTGGCCAGCGCCGCCTCGATCCGGATGTCGTTGCGGCCCTCGTCGGCCATCTGTCCCGACAGCTCCAGCACCGCTTCCAGCGCGTAACCGGTTGCGGCGATGAACGCGATCTTCTTGGACACCGCCTCGTGCTCTCCGACGGGCCTGCCCCACTGCACCCGTTCTCGCGACCACTCCCGGGCGATCTTCAGCGACCATTTCGCCGCCCCGGCCGCCATCGCCGGGATGGCCAGTCGGCCGGCATTGAGGGTGGTCAGCGCGATCTTCAGCCCGTCCCCTTCCCGCCCGATGAGGTTTTCGGCGGGCACCCGGACCCGATGCAACCGGGTCAGCCCGTTCTCGATCCCGCGCAGGCCCATAAACGCGTTGCGGCGTTCCACGGTGATCCCGGGAGAGCCGGCTTCCACCACAAACGCGCTGATCCCGCCGCGATGCCCGTCGCCTTTGGGCACCCGAGCCATCACCACCAACAGGTCGGCGACCACGCCGTTGGTGGTCCACAACTTCACCCCGTCCAGTTCGTAGGCGGCACCATCCTCGATAGGGGTCGCGGTTGAGGCCAGCCGAGCCGGATCCGAGCCGACGTCCGGTTCGGTCAGCAGAAACGCCGAGACCGCCCCGGCGGCGCACCGCGGCAGGAACGTGCGCTTCTGCTGTTCGGTGCCAGCCAGTTTCAGCGGTTCGGGCACACCGATCGACTGGTGGGCGCTCAGCAGTGCGCCCAGACTGGCATGCACGCTGGACACCATCACCAAGCCGCGGTTGTAGGCGACCTGAGACAACCCCAGCCCGCCGTAGTCCGCCGGGATCTTCAGCCCGAAACAGCCCAGCTCGGCAAGGCCTTTCACGCACTCGTCCGGAATCCGGGCATCACGTTCGATCGTCGCACCGTCGACGCCGGCGAGGAATTGCCGCAGCTCGCCCAGGAACGCCTCGGTGCGGGCGGCTTCGTCAGCGGACGGCCGGGGAAACGGGTGGATCAGCTCCATCGGGAAACGGCCGAGAAACAGCCCCTTGGCGAACGACGGCTTATCCCACCCGCTTTCGCGAGATTCCTCGGCGACCGCCCTGGCTTGCTCCTCGGTCACCTGCACCTGTTGTGTCATCGGGGCACCTCCTGGCCTGACAGCGCTCATTGAGCATGCTGTCGTCCAGTGTTCCCCGATCAGGCCGACCGGTAACCTTGCCGGGCTCAGCCCGTCTACGCGTCGAGTTCGCGGGCCACAGCCTTGACCACCTCGGAGATCTGCCGAGCGGTCTTGCGGTCGGGGTATTTGCCCTTGCGCAGTTCCGGCTGCACCGTGCCTTCCAGCAAGGTGATCATGTCCTCGACCATGCCGTGCAGCTCGTCGGGGCTGTGCTTGTGCTCGGTCGGAGGTGCTGCCTCACGACGGGTGCGCGACAGGCTCGGCGGCGGGTCGATCAGCGTGACTGTCAGCGCCTGCGGTCCACGGCGTCCGGCTGCCACGCCGAACTCCACCCGTTGGCCCGCCTTGAGACCTTCCACACCGTCCGGCAGGGCCGAGGCGCGGACGTAGACGTCCTCGCCCTCTTCCTGGGACAGGAAGCCGAAGCCCTTCGCGACGTCGTACCACTTCACCTTGCCGGTCGGCACTGGTCTCACCTGCTTGTCTTGCTTGATCACGTAGTGGACGGACATAAAGGAAGCGCCCCGCCTTCGCAGGACGCGTCGCCAGCTGATCTTACTCGGACGGCGGCCCGCGGAGCACGCCGGATTCCTCGGTAAGCTGGTGGAGCCGCTGGAGGAGATACGCGCCGGATCCCGAATGCGATCCGGTCGCTTTCCGGCCGACCGAATCGGATACGCACATGACGTTGAGGCAACGGGGTCCGCAGACCCCAGCACCGCAGGTGGACGCTGCCGGCGCGGATGACAAGAAGGCCGCCCGGCAGGCCTTCCATGACTCGGTGGAGCGAGCCATCGCCGAACAGATGCCGACCACCGGACCACTGGTCGACACGTTCGGCCGAGTGCACACCGACCTGCGGATATCCCTGACCGACCGGTGCAACCTGCGCTGCACCTACTGCATGCCGGCCGAAGGCCTGGACTGGATTCCCAGCCAGCACCTCCTGCAGGACGATGAGCTGATCCGGCTGTTGGGCATCGGCGTCACCCGGCTGGGCATCACCGACATCCGGTTCACCGGTGGCGAGCCGCTGCTGGCCCGCCACCTCGAAGATGTGGTGGCCGCTGCGGCGAACCTACGGCCGCGGCCCGAGATCGCACTCACCACCAACGGCCTGGGACTGGCGCGGCGAGCCGGTGCTCTGGTGGCCGCCGGGCTCGACCGGATCAACGTATCTCTGGACACCGTCGACCGCGCCCACTTCGCCGAGATCACCCGGCGGGACCGGCTGCCCGACGTGCTCGACGGCCTCGACGCCGCCGCGCGCGCCGGCATGGCGCCGATCAAAGTCAACGCGGTGCTCGCGCCCAAGGTCACCGGCGAGGACATCGTCAACCTGCTGCGCTTCTGCCTGCAACACGGCTACCACCTGCGGGTCATCGAGATGATGCCGCTGGACGCCGACCACAACTGGAGCCGCGACGCCGGGCTCGGCGTCGACCAACTGCTGGAACTGGTGCAGGCACAGTTCACGTTGCGCGTCGATCCGAAACCGCGCGGCTCCGCACCGGCCGAGGTGTGGCTGGTCGAGGAGGGGCCGGACAGTCCGGCCGGCACGTTCGGCATCATCGCGTCGGTGTCGCGGCCGTTCTGCGGCGACTGTGACCGAACTCGGCTGACCGCCGACGGCCAGATCCGCAACTGCCTGTTCGCCGCCGAGGAGTCCGATCTGCGGGCCCTGCTGCGGGACGGCTCCGACGACGACGCCATCGAGCAGGCGTGGCGGGCTGCGATGTGGACCAAGAAGGCCGGCCACGGCATCAATGATCCGGACTTCATCCAGCCGGACCGCCCGATGAGCGCGATAGGAGGCTGACTCATGGCCCAGCAGGTGAGCGACACCACCGGAGTTGCGGTGACCGTCCGCTACTTCGCCGCGGCTCGCGCGGCGGCGGGAGCCGACTCGGAGACCGTCACCGTGCCCACCGGGGCCGGCGTGACCGAACTCACCGAGGCGCTCGCCGGTCGCAATGAGCGGCTGGCGACCGTGTTGAACCGATGCTCCTACCTGCGGGACGGGGTCGCGGTGCGCGATCACGCGGCGGCGCTTCAGCCCGGCGAGACCATCGACGTGCTGCCCCCGTTCGCCGGCGGATAGCATGATCTACGTCACATAACGAATTGATTACGGACTGACAACGGCTTGGTAGCGCCCTCTTTGACCTGCACAGATGCAGCCACTACCTGGTGTTTTTAGAAGAACCGGCAGTGAAAACACCCCGGAGCGCTAAGCGTGACGAGCCCGGTAAGACCGGTTACGGTACATCTCCGGGTGCATCGAAAATTTTCCGGTCGATCCACCTTTCCCCTCTCGTAGCGCCGAGCTCCATCCAACGGGGCGGGGAATCCGACGAATACCTGATGGATGGAGGCGGGGGACCCACCGGGTCCGCCGCGAGCGGACCTGGGGCCACAACCGGTTCCTTGGGGTGAAGCCATACGACGCACCACGGTGCGCCACGGCCGGGCAATCTCATCAGCCCGCACCCGACGCTGACCTCGCAGGCGTAGACAGAGAGGAATTCACCACCGTATGAGTGGACGGCATCGCAAGCCCACCCAGTCGAACGTCAACATCGCCAAGATCGCCTTCACCGGTGCCGTGATCGGTGGCGGCAGCCTTACCCTCGCCGGGCACGCGGCCGCAGCCACCGATGACGAATGGGACCACGTAGCCCGGTGCGAGTCCGGCAACAACTGGGGCATCAACACCGGCAACGGCTACCAGGGCGGCCTGCAGTTCTCGCCCAGCACCTGGAGCGGCCACGGCGGCAGCAAGTACGCCCCCTCGGCGCACCTGGCCAGCCGCGAGCAGCAGATCGCCATCGCCGAGCACGTGCTGGCGACCCAGGGACGCGGCGCCTGGCCGACCTGCGGCCGCGGCCTGTCCGGCGCGTCGCAGCGTGAGGTCCCGGCGGCCCCCGCCGACGCCCCCATCGACAACCCGGACGTCAACGGCCAGACCGTGGCCATGGACAACCCGATGGCCCCGCCGCCGGCCCCCGAGCCGGCACCGTGGTGGGCCCCGCCGGCCCCCGAGGCACCGGCACCAGCCGAGGACGCCGCCCCGGCGGCTCCGGCAGGCTGGCTGCCGCCCGCTCCGGAGGCTCCGGCTCCTGAGGCCCCGGCACCCGAGGCTCCCCCGATCGCCGAGGACCTGCCGCCGGCCCCTGAGGCTCCGGCCCCCGAGGCCCCGGCCCCGGAGGCACCCGCGCCCGAGGCACCGGCCCCGGCCGCCGAGGACGTCCCGCCGCCGGCCCCCGAGGCACCCTGGTGGATGCCCCCGGCTCCCGAGGCTCCTGCTCCCGAGGCGCCCGCGCCCGGCGACGAGGTAGCCCCGGCACCCGAGGGTGAGAAGGCGCAGGCCGTCTCGGTCGGCTTCCACCAGCAGCTGTGGCAAGCCATCCGGTCGGAGAACGTCAGCGGCAACGACGCGCTTGCCGCGTTCGCGCAGCAGCCCAGCCGGGTCGCATAGCTACGCAGAAGCAACGAAGAAGCGGGGGCCGGATATCCGGCCCCCGCTTTTTCGTATCTCGCCGCTGTCAGGCCGAGCCGACCCACTCCTCGGTGTCGTCGGCGAAGAACTGGTGCTTCCACACCGGCAGCCGTGCCTTGATGGTGTCGACCAGTAGCGCGCAGGCCGCGAACGCCTCCCCGCGGTGATCAGCCGCCACGGCGGCCACCAGCGCGGCATCACCGATGTGCAGGGCACCGATCCGGTGGCTGGCCGCCAGCGCGCGAATCCCGGGGGCCTGTTCGGCGATCTCGGCCAGCACGTCGGCCATCACCTGCTGCGCCGTGGGGTGCGCGGAATACTCCAGCCGGGTCACCGATCGCCCATGGTCGTGATCGCGGATCATGCCGACGAAGCCGACGATCGCCCCGGCGGCCCGGTGGCCCACCAGGTCCTCGTGTTCGCTCAGCACGATGGGCTGCTCGGTGACCGCCGCCCGCAGCACCAACGCACCGGTGCCCGTCATCGGTCGTGATCCCCGCCGGCCAGCTGATCCAGGGCATGCTCCAGCACCTCGGCGAGTACACCGAGCCCGTCGCGCACCCCACCGGACGAGCCCGGCAGGTTGACGATCAGGGTCCGCCCGGCCACTCCGCACACGCCACGGGACAGCACCGAGGTCGGCACCTTCGGCAGCCCCGAGCGGCGGATGGCATCGGCCAGTCCCGGTATCTCGTAGTCCAGCACGGCGACCGTCTGCGCCGGGGTGTCGTCGGTCGGCGAGATCCCGGTCCCCCCAGAGGTGATGACCAGGTCGACGGGCGCGGCCACCGCGGCCCGCAGCGCCGCGCCGACGGCCTCCCCGTCGGGAACAACCTCCGGTTGTGCCGGTGCGAAGCCGCGCTGCGCCAACCAGTCGGCGATGATCGGCCCGGTGCGGTCGGTGTACACCCCGGCCGAGGCGCGAGTGGAGGCGATGATGACGTGGGCGGTCCGGGCGCTCGGGACACTCATTGGCGCTCCCATGCCCCGGTACGTCCGCCGTCTTTGCTCAGCACCCGGATGTCGTCGATGACGGCAGCGCGGTCGACGGCCTTGATCATGTCGTAGAGGGTCAGAGCAGCGACGCTGACCGCGGTCAGCGCCTCCATCTCCACCCCGGTGCGATCGGTGGTGCGCACCGAGGCGGTGATGTCGATCTGCGCTTCGCCGATCGCAAAGTCGACGTCGACACCGGTGAGCGCCAGCTGGTGGCAGAGCGGGACCAGATCGCAGGTGCGCTTGGCGGCCATGATGCCCGCCACCCGCGCGGTGGCCAGCGCGTCACCCTTGGGCAGCCCGCCGGCCGAGATCAGCTGCACCACCTGCGCGGTGGTGCGCAGCACCCCGGCGGCGACGGCGGTGCGTTTGGTGGCTCCCTTGGCGCTGACGTCGACCATGTGGGCCGCGCCGCGTTCGTCGAGGTGTGAGAGCGGCCCGGTCATGGCGGTCACCGGCTACCGGTTGACGGCGGTGACCGGATGCAGGTACGGCAGAGCGTCGGACGGGAGCGGGAAGACCACGTCCCCGAACGGCGACAGGGCGCCGGCCCGGTCGGTGCGCAGCTCGCTCACTGCGGGTTCGCCGTCGGTCTCGGGCCACCCGTTGTCGACGTACCGGTTCTTGTTGTCCTGGTTTGCAGCCACGGCTTCCATTCTGACAGGTCGCGATCGGCGTCGTTCACCGGTTGGGCCTTACGCTGGTCGTCGATGACCGAACACGCCCGGGGTATCCCGCTGGGGTCGTGGCTGGCCGACCTGCCCGACGAGGGTCTGATCCGGCTACTGGAGCTGCGGCCCGACCTCGCCCAACCGCCGCCGGGCAGTATCGCCGCCCTGGCGGCGCGGGCGCAGGCCCGCCAGTCGGTGCGGGCGGCCACCGACGAGCTGGATTTTCTGCGGCTCGCGGTCATCGACGCCCTGCTGGTGCTGGAGGCTGACACCGCCGCGGTACCGGTGGCCGCGTTGCTGACGCTGATCGGTGCGCGCGCGCCCGCCGACGCGGTGCACGGGGCGTTGACCGACCTGATCCAGCGGGCGCTGTGTTGGGGTTCGCCCGGCCCGGGCGGTGCGCTGCGGGTGGCCGCCGAGGCGGGTGCCGGCCTGCCGTGGCATCCGGGCCAGGTCACCCGCGAGGACCCGGTGACAGATGAGCAGATGCCGGTGCTCATCGACGCCATCGCCGACCTCGACGCACCCCAGCGTGACCTGTTGGACAAGCTCCTGGCGGGCTCCCCGATCGGCCGCACCCGTGACGCCGCCCCCGGGGCGCCGCCGGAGCATCCGGTGCCGCGGCTGCTGGCGGCGGGACTGCTACGCCGTATCGACGACGACACGGTGATCCTGCCCCGGGTGGTCGGGCAGGTGCTGCGTGGTGAGCAGCCGGGTCCGATCGCCCTGCGACCACCCGACCCGGTGGTCTCGCAGACCACGGCGGCCGACGTCGACGCGGCCGCCGCCGGAGCGGTGCTCGACCTGTTGCGCGAGCTCGACCTGATCCTGGCCAGCCTGGGCGATGCGCCGGTACCTGAGCTGCGCAGCGGCGGGCTGGGCGTCCGCGAAGCCAAGCGACTGGCCAAGACGACCGGCGTCGATGAGACCCGGCTGGGCTTGCTGCTCGAGGTGGCGGCCACCGCCCGGTTGATCGCCTCGGACTATCCCGACCCTGCCACTGTCGACCAGCGGGAGTGGCCCGACGCAGACGGCCCGTACTGGGCGCCGACGGTGCTCGCCGACCGGTTCGCCGAGCGCCCCACCGCCGAGCGCTGGCAGCTGCTGGCCGCCACCTGGCTGGATCTGCCGGCCCGGCCGGGCCTGATCGGCAGCCGCGGCCCGGACGGCAAGCCGCGGGCGGCGCTGTCCACGCCGCTGTTCTCCACCGCCGCCCCGTTGGATCGACGACTGCTGCTGGGCATGCTCGCCGAACTGCCGGACGGCGCCGGGGCCGACGCCGTTTCCGCGTCGCAGGCATTGATCTGGCGCCGGCCGCGCTGGGCGAATCGACTCCAGCCCGGGCCGCTGGGCGAGCTGCTCGACGAGGCCCATGCGCTCGGGTTGCTGGGCCGCGGCGCGATCAGCTCCCCGGGGCGTGCGCTGCTGGACGGCGTCCCGAATGGCACCAATCCCGCAGCGGCCGCCACCGCAGCCATCGCGGCCATCTCGGCCATGACCAAAGCGCTGCCCGAGCCGGTCGACCATTTTCTGGTGCAGGCCGATCTGACCGTGGTGGTGCCCGGGCCGCTGAAACGTGAGCTCGCCGAGGAACTGGCCGTCGTCGCCACCGTCGAGTCGGCCGGTGCGGCAATGGTGTACCGGGTCTCCGAACAGACCATCCGGGCCGCCCTGGACGTCGGCCGGACCGGCGCGGGTCTGCACGCGTTCTTCGCAAAGCACTCGAAGACCCCGGTGCCGCAGGGGCTCGCCTATCTGATCGACGACGTAGCGCGCCGGCATGGACAGCTGCGGATCGGGATGGCGGCGTCCTTCGTGCGCTGCGAGGATCCGGTCCTGCTGGCCCAGGCGGTCGCGGTGCCAGCCGCCGAGGCGCTCGGCCTGCGGGTGTTGGCCCCGACGGTGGCGGTGGCGCAGGCCCCGATAGCCGACGTGCTGGCGGCATTGCGCGACGCCGGTTTCGCCCCGGCCGCCGAGGATGCCACCGGAACGATCGTCGACATCCGGGCGCGCGGGATGCGGGTGCCGACCCCCGCGGAGCGCCGCGGACATCGGCCGGTCACCGGGCCCAGCGGCGAAAGCCTGTCCTCGCTGGTCCGGGTACTGCGCACGGTGACCTCGGCGCCGTTCGACAACATCCGCCTGGAGCCCGTGACCGCGATGATCATGTTGAGGCGCGCCGCCTCGGAGGGGTCCACGGTGCTGATCGGCTACGTCGACCCCGCCGGGGTGGCCACCCAGCGGGAGGTCTCCCCCGTGCTGGTCCGCGGCGGCCAGTTGGTGGCGTTCGATTCGACCTCCGGGCAGATGCGGGACTTCACCATCCACCGCATCACGTCCATCTCGTCGACCGAACAGTGAGTTTGTCGGCATCTTCCGGATAATGGGCGCCATGCGCGCTGCCGACGATGCAGAGCGCCAGCGATGAGGAGGAGCAGCGCCATGAGCGGTGCCGATGGGCCGTTGATCGTCCAATCCGACAAAACCGTGCTCCTCGAGGTCGACCATGAGCAGGCCGGCGCGGCCCGCGCCGCGATCGCGCCGTTCGCCGAGTTGGAGCGCGCCCCCGAGCACGTGCACACCTACCGGATCACCCCGCTGGCGTTGTGGAACGCCCGCGCGGCCGGCCACGACGCCGAGCAGGTGGTCGACGCACTGGTCAGTCACTCCCGCTACGCGGTGCCGCAGCCGCTGCTGGTCGACATCGTCGACACCATGGCCCGCTACGGGCGTCTACAGCTGGTGAAGAGCCCGGTGCACGGCCTGACCCTGGTCAGCCTGGATCGCGCCGTGCTCGAGGAGGTGCTGCGCAACAAGAAGATCGCCCCGATGCTCGGCGCCCGCCTCGATGACGACACCGTCGTGGTGCATCCCAGCGAGCGGGGCCGGGTCAAGCAGATGCTGCTCAAAATCGGTTGGCCCGCAGAAGATCTGGCCGGCTACGTCGACGGCGAGGCACATCCGATCGAGCTGCGCCAGGACGGCTGGGAGCTGCGTGACTACCAGGAGATGGCTGTCGACTCGTTCTGGGCGGGCGGCTCGGGGGTGGTGGTGCTGCCGTGCGGCGCCGGCAAGACACTCGTCGGCGCTGCGGCGATGGCCAAAGCCGGTGCCACCACGCTGATCCTGGTCACCAACACCGTCGCCGGCCGGCAGTGGAAACGCGAGCTGATCGCGCGGACGTCGCTGACCGAAGAGGAGATCGGCGAGTACTCCGGGGAACGCAAGGAGGTCCGGCCGGTCACCATCGCCACCTATCAGGTGATCACCCGTCGCACCAAAGGCGAGTATCGGCATCTGGAGCTGTTCGACAGCCGAGACTGGGGGCTGATCATCTACGACGAGGTGCATCTGCTGCCCGCGCCGGTGTTCCGGATGACCGCCGACCTGCAGTCGCGGCGGCGCCTCGGGCTGACCGCCACCCTGATCCGGGAGGACGGCCGGGAAGGCGACGTGTTCAGCCTGATCGGGCCGAAGCGCTACGACGCGCCGTGGAAGGACATCGAGGCCCAGGGCTGGATTGCGCCGGCCGAGTGCATCGAGGTGCGGGTCACCATGACCGAGAGCGAGCGGATGACCTACGCCGTCGCCGAGCCGGAGGAGCGCTACAAGCTGTGCTCGACGGTGCACTCCAAGATCGCGGTGGTGCGCTCGATCCTCAAACAGCATCCCGGCGAGCAGACCCTGGTGATCGGCGCCTACCTCGACCAACTGGAGGAACTGGGCGAGCAGTTGGACGCCCCGGTGATCCAGGGCTCGACCCGCACCGCCGAACGCGAGCGGCTGTTCGACGCGTTCCGCAAGGGTGAGGTGTCCACCCTGGTGGTGTCCAAGGTCGCCAACTTCTCCATCGACCTACCCGAAGCGTCGGTGGCCGTGCAGGTCTCGGGCACCTTCGGATCCCGCCAGGAGGAGGCCCAGCGTCTGGGCCGGCTGCTGCGCCCCAAGGCCGACGGCGGTGGGGCGGTGTTCTACTCGGTGGTCGCCCGCGACAGTCTGGACGCCGAATATGCCGCGCACCGGCAGCGGTTCCTGGCCGAGCAGGGCTACGGCTACATCATCCGCGACGCCGATGACCTGCTGGGTCCCGCGATCTAGGCGACCCGCCAGCACGGCACACGCTCTGAGTGTGGAATTGCCGCTAGCCTCGAAACATGGCTCTATCCAAGGACGAACGCGAACGGTTTCTCGCCGAGCCGCGCATCGCGGCGCTGTCGGTGGATGCCGGCGCCGGCCGCGGCCCGTTGACGGTGCCGATCTGGTACCAGTACGTCCCGGGCGGCGAGCCCTGGATCCTGACCGGGGCCACGTCGCGCAAGGCGCGGCTCATCGAGGCGGCCGGATGCTTCTCGCTGATGGTGGAGCAGGCGGAACCGACACTGCGCTACGTCGCCGTCGACGGTCCCGTCAGCCGTATCGAACCGGGCACCGAAGATCATCACGTCGAGCTGGCCCACCGCTACCTGCCAGCCGAACGGGCCGAGCGGTTCCTCCAGTTCGCGCTGGCCCAACTGGGCGAGCAGGTCGTCATCTACCTGCGGCCGCAGCACTGGGTGTCGACCGATCTGGGGGCGATCTAGGCGCCATGACGGCCAGGCGGTTGGTGTTCCGGGGGATGTATCGGGCGGGTTTCACCCCGTGGGATAGCCACGCACTGGCCCGCGGACTGCGCAACCTGGTCGAGACCGACACGAGCGTGGCGTTGTCGCCGGGCACCGCGCTGGATCTGGGCTGCGGCACCGGAGACAACTCCATCTACCTGGCGCAGAACGGATGGCAGGTCACCGGCGTCGACTTCGCTCCCCGGGCGCTGCGCACCGCCCGGGCCAAGGCCCAAGCCGGCAAAGTGTCGGTGCGGTTCGTCTGCGCCGACATCGCCCAGCTCGCCTCGGCCGGTCTCGGTAATGACTTCGACCTGGTGACCGACAGCGGCTGCCTGCACGGGATGAACGACCACGACCGGGCGGTCTACGCCCAGCAGGTCAACGCGGTGACCGCGCTCGACTCGCGGCTGCTGATCGTCGCATTCACCCCCGGCGCGTTGTTCGGAGTCCGCGGTATCGACCAGGCCGAGATCGAACGGCTCTTCGGTCCGGAGTGGGAGCTGATCACCTCCGGCGACGAGCCGAACTATTTGCCGGCCAACAGCGGCCAGCCGGTGCGGCACTACTTGTTGGCCCGCCGGGCCTGAGCTTCAGGATCCGCAGGCACTGGGCAGCAGCATCATCAGCGGCCACAGCAGCACTCCGGCCACCGTCGCCACCTCATAGATGCTGTTGGGCGGTATGCCGAACTGCTGCTCGGCCCGGGTTTGCAGGAGTTCCACGCCGTCGGGGCGCAGAAACAGGCACACCACCCCGATGACCACGTAGAGCAGGCCCAGCCACAACGCCGTCTCCAGCAGCTTCCCGACGGTGATACTCACCCGGTAGTCCAGCAGACGCGAAATCCCCCGAAGCCACGAGGGTTCGGGGGATTCCACGTCTTTTCCGGTCTGTTCCCGCCTGGCTACAGCAGCGAGGCCGGCGGGTTGAACCGGTCGCCGTAGCGGGCGGCCAGTTCCTTGGCCCGTGCCACGAAGCCGGCCTTGCCGCCGGGGTAGCCGACGATGTACTGGTGGGTCCCACCGGTCCACGGCGGGAACCCGATGCCCATGATCGCGCCGATGTTGGCGTCGGCGGTCGAGGTCAGCACACCCTCGTCGAGGCACTTCTGCGTCTCCAGCGCCTCGGCGAACAGCATCCGGTCGATCATGTCCTGCAGCGGCGGAGTGGAGCTGCCGGACTTGAACGTCTCGCGCAGCCCCGGCCACAGGCCGGTGCGCTTGCCGTCGACGTACTCGTAGAAGCCCGCACCCTTCAGGCGTGACGGACGACCGAGCTCGATCATCTTCTCGACGACGATCTCGTTCATCTGCTTCTCGTAGCTGCCGCCGGCCGCCTCGACGCCCTCGCGGGTGGCGACGGCGATCTTGTGCATCAACTCCAGGTTGAGCTCGTCGGAGAGCTGCAGCGGTGCGGCCGGGTAGCCGGCTTGCAGACCGGCCTGCTCGATGCTGGCCGGCTCCACTCCCTCGCCCAGCATCGCCAGCGCCTCGTTGATGAAGGTGCCGATGACGCGGGAGGTGTAGAAGCCGCGGGAATCGTTGACCACGATCGGGGTCTTCTTGATCGCCAGCACGTAGTCGAACACCCGGGCCAGCGCCTCGTCGGAGGTCTTCTCGCCGCGGATGATCTCCACCAGCGGCATCTTGTCGACCGGCGAGAAGAAGTGGATCCCGATGAAGTCCTCCTGGCGCTTCACGCCGGTCGCCAGACCGGTGATCGGCAGCGTGGAGGTGTTCGACCCCAGCAGGGCGTTGGGCTCGACGATGTCCTCGATCTCCTGGAAGACCTTGTGCTTGAGGTCCTGGCTCTCGAAGACCGCCTCGATCACGAAGTCGACGCCCTTGAGGTCGTTCGGGTCGGCGGCCGGGGTGATCTTGTCCAGCAGTGCCTTTGACCGCTCCTCGGTGGTACGTCCGCGCTCCAGAGCCTTGGCTTCCAGCTTCTCCGAGTAGCCCTTGCCCTTCTGTGCGGCCTCCAGGCTGACGTCCTTGAGCACCACGTCGTAGCCGGCCTTGGCCGACACGTAGGCGATGCCCGCGCCCATCATCCCGGCGCCCAGCACACCGATCTTCTTGATCGGGGTCTGGCCGATGCCGTCGGGCCGACTGCCGCCGCCGTTGATCGTCTGCAGATCCAGGAAGAACGCCTGGATCATGTTCTTGGCGACATGGCCGGTGATCAGCGAGGTGAAGTACCGGCTCTCGATGCGGCTGGCGGTGTCGAAGTCCACGGCCGCGCCCTCGACTGCGGCCGACAGAATGGCCCGCGGCGCGGGCATCGGCGCACCCTTGAGCTGCTTGCGCAGCAGGGCCGGGAACGACGGCAGGATCGCCGCCAGTGACGGGGTCGACGGGGTGCCGCCGGGCATCTTGTAGCCCTTGACATCCCACGGCTGGGTGTGCGAATCCGGGTTGGCCTTGATCCAGGCCTTGGCGGCCGGCACCAGCTCCTCAACGGTCGGCAGCACCTCGTCGACCAGGCCGATCTCCTTGGCCTTGGCCGGCTTGAACCGGGTGCCCTGAGCCAGCACGTTCATGAACGCGTTCTGGATGCCCAGCATGCGCACCGTGCGGGTGACACCGCCGCCACCGGGCAGCAGGCCCAGGGTGACCTCGGGCAGACCGAGCTGGCTGCCCTTGGCGTCCGCGGCGATCCGGTGATGGCAGGCCAGCGCGATCTCCAAGCCCCCGCCGAGTGCCGCGCCGTTGATGGCGGCGACGACCGGCTTGCCCAGGGTCTCCAGGGCACGCAGATCCTTCTTGATGTTCTCCACCTGGTCGAACGCCTGCTGAGCGTTCTCCGGGCCGACGTTGATCATCGCCTTGAGGTCACCGCCGGCGAAGAATGTCTTCTTCGCGCTGGTGATGACCACGCCGGTGATCGAATCCTTCTCCGCCACAAGGCGTTCCACCGCGTTGTGCATGGACTCGCTGTAGTGCTCGTTCATCACGTTGGCCGACCCGGTCGGGTCGTCAAGGGTCAGCGTGACGATGCCGTCAGCGTCTTTATCCCACTGGATGGTGTTCTCTGCCATTTTCAAAAACCTCTCAGACGCGCTCAATGATGGTGGCGACGCCCATGCCACCGCCGATGCAGAGTGTGATCAGAGCGCGGCGGGCACCCCGACGCTCCAGTTCGTCGACCATGGTGCCGGTGATCATCGCGCCGGTCGCCCCGAGCGGGTGACCCATCGCGATGGCGCCACCGTTGACGTTGAGCTTCTCATCCGGGATGTTCAGGTCCTTCTGGAACTTCAGCACCACGGAGGCAAACGCCTCGTTGAGCTCGAACAGGTCGATGTCGTCGACGGTCAATCCGGCGCGGTCGAGCACCCGCTGGGTAGCCGGGGTGGGGCCGGTGAGCATGATGACCGGGTCGGCGCCACTGGTGGCAGCGGCCACGATCCGGGCCCGCGGGGTCAACCCCTGCTCCTTGCCCGCCTTTTCCGACCCGACCAGCAACAGCGCAGCGCCGTCGACGATGCCGGAGCTGTTCCCGCCGGTGTGCACGTGGTTGATCTTCTCGATGAAGTGGTACTTCTGCAGCGCCACGTCGTCGAAGCCGCCCATCGCGCCGACCCCGTCGAACGCGGTCTTGAGCTTGCCCAGGCTCTCCACCGTCGAGCCGGGACGCATGTGCTCGTCGTGGTCGAGGATCACCAGGCCGTTGCGGTCGCGGACCGGCACCACGGACTTGGCGAAGTAACCGCCGGACCAGGCCGCGGCCGCCAACTCCTGGGAACGCGCCGCGTAGGCGTCGACGTCCTCGCGGGAGAAGCCCTCGATGGTGGCGATCAGGTCGGCGCCGATGCCCTGCGGGACGAAGCCGATCTGGTAGTTCGTGTCGGGGTCGCTGGCCCAGGCGCCGCCGTCGGAGCCCATCGGCACCCGGCTCATCGACTCCACACCGCCGGCGAGCACCAGGTCGTCGAAGCCGGCCTTCACCTTGGCGGCGGCGGTGTTGATGGCTTCCAGGCCGGAGGCACAGAACCGGTTGAGCTGCACGCCGCCGGTGGTCTCGGGCATGCCGGCAGCCAGCATCGCGGTGCGGGCGATGTCGCCGCCCTGGTCACCGACCGGTGACACCACGCCGAACACGGCATCGCTGATCTGGTTCACGTCCAGGTCGGGGTTGCGGGTGCGCAGTTCGTTGACCAGGCCGACGGCCAGGTCGACCGGCTTGACCTCGTTCAGCGCCCCGTTGCGCTGCTTGCCGCGCGGGGTGCGAATGGCCTCGTAGATGAAGGCTTCTTCGGACATGGCTGGAGTTCCTCTTCAGTTCGATGCGGATTCTTCGATTGCGTCTGCTGGGAGCGTAGTCCCCTACTTTCCACCCTAACAGGACAGCCTATCAACCGGATGGTTGGGCACTATGGGGCCGACGTTCTGCGGGTTGACGCCGCCTGACTCCTAAGCTTGCCGGTTATGACGGTGTCGCGGTTAGCGCCCTATGCCACCACGATCTTCGCCGAGACGTCGGCGCTTGCCGCCCGGATAGGCGCGGTCAACCTCGGCCAGGGTTTCCCCGACGAAGACGGACCGCCGGCCATGCTCGAGGCCGCCCGATCCGCGATCGCCGATGGCGTCAACCAGTACCCGCCCGGTCTGGGAATTCCGCCCCTGCGGGAAGCCGTCGCCAGTCAACGCAAGCGGCACTTCGGCATCGACTACGACCCGGACACCGAAGTCCTGGTGACGGTCGGCGCCACCGAGGCCATCGCCGCCGCGGTGCTCGGCCTGGTCGAGCCGGGCTCAGAGGTGATCTTGCTCGAGCCGTTCTACGACTCCTACTCCCCGGTGGTGGCGATGGCCGGAGCACGGCGGGTCAGTGTGCCGCTGGTTCCCGACGGCCGCGGCTTCGCGTTGGATGTCGACGGGTTGCGCCGCGCCGTCGGTCCCGCCACCCGGGCGCTGATCGTCAACTCGCCGCACAACCCGACCGGGACGGTGTTCACCGAAGCCGAGCTCGCGGCAATCGCCCGCATCGCGGTAGAGGCCGATCTGCTGGTCATCGCCGACGAGGTCTACGAGCACCTCGTCTACCCGGGCCCCGAAGGACGCACCCACCTGCCGCTGGCCGGCTTCGAAGGGATGGCGCAGCGCACCGTCACGATCTCCAGTGCGGCGAAGATGTTCAACTGCACCGGCTGGAAGATCGGCTGGGCCTGCGGGCCGGCGGAGCTGCTGGTCGGGGTGCGGGCCGCCAAGCAGTACTTGAGTTACGTCGGCGGGGCGCCGTTCCAGCCGGCGGTGGCGTTGGCACTCAACACCGAGGACGCCTGGGTGGCGACGCTACGCGCGACCATGCAGGCCCGGCGGGACCGGCTCGCCGACGGTCTGGCACGAGTCGGCTTCGAGGTACACGACAGTTTCGGCACCTATTTTCTGTGCGCCGACCCGCGCCCGTTGGGCTACGACGACAGCACGACGTTCTGCGCCGACCTGCCGCATCGGGCCGGGGTGGCAGCGATCCCGCTGTCGGCGTTCTGCGTGCCCGCGGCGGACGCCGTGGCGCCCGAGGTCTGGAATCACTTGGTGCGATTCACCTTTGTCAAGCGGGAGGACACCCTCGATGAGGCGCTCCGGCGCCTGGAGATCCTGCGCGACGGGCGGGTCACGGCTCGGTAGCAGCCCGGTCGCCCATCACCTGCTGCCGCAAGCCTTCGGTGGCGGTGGCCAGGACCATGTTGCTGGCGCGGCGGACCAGAAACGCCGGGATCGGCCCGGAAGGCTCGACGGTGATATCGAAGCGCACCCGGGTGCTGTCCGGGCCTTCCCTGGTGAGGGTGTACTCGACGTGCTGGGCGCGCTGCTGCGTCGTCGCCTTGGCATCCCAGACCACCCAGTCCGGCCCCCAGTGGTATTCCAGGATCTCCTTGTCCACCAACCCCAGAACCTTGATGGTGGCGCGGACGTGGTGGGGACGTCCGTCGTCGTATTTGTCGAGGATCTCCACCCGCTTGTGCACCGGCGACCAGGACACCAGATCGGACACATTGGCGAGCGCGTCGAGGATTTTCTCCGGCGGCGCGTCAATCACAATTTCCCGCGATGCTCGAACAGCCACTACATCGAGCCTAGCCCGGCAGGCGGCCCCGGGCGGGCTTTGAACGAAACCGCAGTCAGCCGCCCTTTTTGACCTTCAACACCTGCGTCCGTAGGCCGTCGGTGGCGGTCTTCATGCCGCCCTTGAGGGTGCTCTTGAGCAGGAACCCCGGGATCGGGATCGACGGGTCGACGTTCATATCGAAGCGAACCTTGGTCTTGTCGCCCTGCGGGGTCAGCGTGTATTTAGCGTCCTGCGCCTTGAGTTGGCCGGCCGACACCAAGGTCCACGCGACGCTGTCGGCGGTCCAGGTGTATTCGATCACCTGCTCGTCGGTCATGCCGGCGGCCTTGATCCTGTTTCGCACCCGGCGCGGCCGACCGTCGTCGTGGGTGTCGAGCACCTCGGAGCTCTGGTATTGCGGCGACCAGGACGGCACGGCCTCTATGTCGGCGAGGACATCGAAGATCTCCTCCGGGCTCGCTTCGATGACCACTTCGCGGGAATCCTTGACTGCCATGGCTGGCACGATAGCCAGCCGCGCGGTGGCGCGCGGGGAATTGCGCCGGAGACGGATGCGTCTCGTCCACCGGGTTGCGGTGGCACGATGGAGGTCATGCACGTGACCGTGAGGATCGCCGCACCGCTGCTCGCCGTCGCGGCATTGGCCGCCGCACCCGCCGCCCATGCCGACGACGCCAGTTATCTGGCGAAGGTCAACGCATCGCCGGTGGCGATCCCGGTCGCCGATGACGTCAAGGTGACGTCAGGGCACTACATCTGCGCCCAGTTGCGGATGTACGGCCACACCGGCACCTATCGGTCCGGCATCTCACCGGGTGACCTGGTGCGCCAGCTGACCAACACCTTCTACTACAGCCCCGAAGCGGCCGAGGTGCAGATCCAGGCGGCGCAATCCGAACTCTGCCCGGAGACGTTGCGGCCCTGAGGATTTCAGGGCTAGCCGAGGCCGAACCCGGCGCCCGGGCCGCCCTTGGCGTTGACGTCGCCGAGGATCTCCTTGAACATCACGATTCCCGGCCCCGACTGGTCCAGCGGCGCGGCCGGGACGGATCCGTCACGGACCATGCCGATGAGCAGGTTGTCGATGGTGATCGGTGATCCGTCATCACCGGGTTGCCACCACTCCTCGCCGGCGGAGTCCAGTCCGGCAAGAACGACATCGAAGCAATTGAGTCCGGTGCCCCGGCCGAGTTTGCATGCCTGCTTCGCCGCGACGGGTTCCGGCGCGACAGGTTCAGGGCTGGCAGGTTCGGGGTTGGCAGGTTCTGGGCTGGCAGGTTCTGGGCTGGCAGGTTCTGGGCTGGCAGGTTCTGGGTTGGCCGGCTCTGGGCTGGCAGGTTCCGGGTCGGCGGGGCCGAGGCCGTAAATCCCGAAGCCTTCGTAGTCAGCGATCGGCTTCACCCTCGCCGGATCGAACTCGATCACCGCATAGGTGAGAGCGTCGTCGGCGGCTACCACCTTGCCCACGGCGCCGTGATCTTCGGCGCCCTCTGCGACGACCTGCGAGCCGGGTCCGCCGCAGTGGGCCGACGTGAAACCGATCAGTCGACCGGCGCTGTCGTGGCCGATGGCGGTCAGCGTGCACAGCGTGGCGTCGTTGAGGGTGATCCCGGCGCCGCCGCCGAGCAGAATTTTGTCATCAGGGGCGGCGCTGGCCGCCGCCAGGCCGGACGCGATCAAGGCGGCGGCGGCAGTGAGGACTGCAGCCGTCCGCTGAGGGGATGCACGGTGCACAGCGGCCCAGTCTAGGGGCCGCCCGCTGTCGAACCGCCGCCGAAACGCGGCAGGTGGCGTACGGTCAAACGCGAGCCGCTTCATTGTCAGCGGTGGCCACCCAGACTCGCCACGGTCGGCCCCCTCGGGCAATTGTGATTCCTCGGCCTACCCGTACCCACGGGCCAGTCGAATCCGACCGTCAGGGAACAGCCCGTGGATTGTGAGATGTGGTGCGAAACTTAGACATACGAAGACCGGTTTCCGTTCGTGACACGTGCGTCAGTGTGATCACCGGGCGCGCCCGGTGTCAGCGGGAGCAGCTGCGATGAGCCATCCGATCGGCGGGACACGCCGTGCCCGCCCTATCCGCCTCACGGTTGCGCGCGAGCTCGGTCGCGACATCGACGGCGCCTGGTGGCCGCGGGTTGATCGCATCACCAATGAATTGCCGAACCTCGTCGCGACCCTGACTCCCCTGCTCGGAGAGATCACCGCTATCGATGTGAATTGGTCACCACTGCAGCGACCACCTGACCTCAACTGGCCGGGCTGGGAACGCAAACGCCAGCACGTGATGACCCTCAGCGGCACGCAGGCTTGCGTCAACCTGCTGGTCATCTCGTATGCGACCCGCAGCGCACTCGCCTTGATGGTGATGCGCTGCGCCGCCAACCTGCCCATCGAAGCTGCGGACCGCGACAAGTCCGCATGCCTGACCGCGGGATCGGTTCTGCGGTCCGCTCGGCAACAACGGGACGCTGTTTCCGGTTAGCAGCCCTACCGGGATAAACCGCGAAGATCGGAAGTGGTGGCCAGGGCCGGGATCGAACCGGCGACCTTCCGCTTTTCAGAACGGCGGTCTAACGTCTGCCCAGGTCGGTGCTGAGTGCCACCGTCCAGTGACCTGGGCTTTCAGTCCACGGCGGGGGTGCGTGGTGGGCAGAATGGGTCACTCGTGGGTCATTCTCGCGGGTCACTGTGGGTCGCCTGGGTCACCTGGGTCACGCCGCCGTGCTCTGCTGGACGACGGTGAAAACCGCGCCGAGTGGGTGCGGGCCGGTTAGCTGAGGCGGTTTTACCGCGGCTTGGGCAGGGCGGTCACCCGGCCCAGCGCGGCCGAGCCGTCGCCCGGAACACCTCGGTGGCGTAAGGAGCTGGCGGATCGATCCGGCGGTGACTGTGCGATTCCTCGGCAACAAGGAAAGCCCAGTAGTCCGCGGCGTCACGGGGGCCGATCGGGGTGCTCGACACGGTTTCCTCGGCGAGCACCGTCGGCGGCATCAACAACGTCACCGGCGACACGTCAAGCGCGGCGCCCAGCTGGATCAGGTCATCGACATCTACTCGCCGGCGGCCGTTTTCAATTTCACTAACCCAGCTGCGGTGCACGGTGCGGCCGAGTTCGGCGAGCCGCTCAACGAGCTGCGCAGCGGTGATACGGAGTTCAGCGCGCCGGCGCTGAATGTTTCATTATCGTTTAACTCGATAGGAAGAGGGATCGGGGGCGTTACGTCGACGTAGACACAACCATGGCGGACGTGCCACCATGGTGTCATGACTGCCGCTGCCCAAGACTCCAACATCCGCACCGCAGGGCTGACTGTGCGCCTGCCCGTCGAACTTGCAGACGCGCTGAAGAACTACGCCTTCGTTACCGGGATTTCGGGCAACGAGGTCATCAAACGTGCGCTCGTCGAGTACCTCAAGATCCACGGCCGCGAGGACCTGATGCGTTCAGCTTTCGAACGCGTGGTTGAACAGCACCGCATTGCGCTGGACAAGCTAGAAGACATGTAAATGACCGTCTACCTCACCGCTGCTGACATCCTGCGCATCAACGAGCAGCATGTTGGTCCGGATCAGCTTCGTGACTTCGGGCTCGTGGACAGCTCAGCGATGCGCCCTCAGGTGAGTGCGTTCGGCGCAGATGCCTTCCCCTCCATCCACGAGAAGGCCGCGGCGCTGTTGCACGGTCTCGCGCGTAATCACCCGTTCGTCACCGGAAACAAGCGGACCGCGTGGACTGCGACGGCGATGTTCTACCTGGTAAACGGCTACAACCTGCCTATCGACGCCGCCGACGTCATCGGTCTGACCACTGACGTCGCGGAAGGACAGCTCGGCGTGCAGGACATCGCCGCCCTGCTGAAGACGTGGGCGCAGCCATTCCCGGTGAGCGACGACTGGATGGGAACCGAATAACCCCGGCGCACACTACTTATATGACCCCGCCCCGCGCCGTCTCCTGGGTCGTTGAGCACCAGGACGAGATCGCTGCGGAGTTCGAGGCCTACGAGCCGCGCCCGGAAGACGAGCGGGATCCCGCAGCTGCTGCGCGCCGTGGCCACCACCGCCGTGGCCGGCCGGTACAGCTGGACGCTGATCGGATCCTCGCATCACCGAGCCAGCCTCGCTCGACGCGGGCTGCGACGGCACGACACAGAAGGTGACTCGCAATGAAACTCGTACTCAGTCTGGTCTTTCCGCTAGTCACCGCTCTGGCATGCGGCGCGTCAAGCGATCGCGTTGAGGCCAAGCCTGACGCGCCACAAGACCCGGCGCTCATCGCTCGGTTCACGACCGTGATCTGGCCAACAATTTTGAATTACCGGCACTACGGGCAGGGCGATCCTCAGTCACCGCCGGGACCGGACTCCGAGATGGCTAAATTCAATTCAGTGGTTGACAGCGCCAACCAGGCGGGCGCTGTGAAGATCCAAGCCCAAGGCATAGGCGAACTTCTCAACACCCGCGGCGTTTCGACGGGCGAAACCGACCACATAGCCCTTGCGGCCGCCACGATCTCGTCACTGTCCGCGGGGGACGCCAGCGTGATCGCCTGCTACACATACAACTTCACCGCCCGCAGCGAATGGCCACACACAAACGACCACCCCGTTCCGGGGGTATCAGAAGTCACATTCGCCCTTCACAAAGGCGACGATTGGTTGGTGCGCAACATTTCCAACGATCACGCGGTGCCGGGCTGCGGGACCGCGGACTGAGCGCCTGAAGCCTGGGCCTGTCCGAGCCACCCCGAGCCGACGCTGAATTCCGCTGGCCGTGATCCTCTAATACAGTTCCCTCATGACCTCCCCCGCACCTTTGAAGGTCACCCCGGGCGGTCTGCACGAGCTGGCGCAGCGGTGTTCAGCGGTGGCCGGTGCGGTCTCCCCGACTCTGCCCGCGGTGAGCGCGTCGGGATGGCAGTCCACCGGTGCAGCCGCGAGCACGGTCAACGCGAGCATGAGCAGCACCGGCACCGCATGCAAATCCCGGATGACGGCCAACGCCGGCAAGCTCACCGCCGCGGCGGGCGCCCACCAGAACCAGGACGACCACGGCGCGCAGCGCCTCACCGCCGTGGCATCGCAGCTGCCCTCCGGGTCCGGCGGCGACGGCGGCGCCGGTGGACTCCCGCCCGGCCTCACTCCACTGGCCCCCCGCAGCGCGGGCGGTGACGGCGGGGCCGCCGGGCTCGGGACAGGCCGGTAAGCGGCGATGCCCGGATTGCCCACCCTGTCGCAGGTCCGCGCCGCGAGCTGGGAGCACCTGCGGACCAACGCCACCGCCTGGCGCAACCTCGCACGCACCTGGGAGTCGGCGTTCACCGAGGTGAACAACTCCTCGCTGCGCCCCGGCGGCACCGACTGGACCGGTGCGGGAGCTGAAGCCTTCCAGGACCGCGCCTACCGTGACCTGGTGAAAGTCCGCGGCCCCGCCGACATCGCGGAGAAGGCCGCCGGGATCGCCGAACGCGGCGCCGACGCCCAGGACGGCAACAAGCGATCAGTGCTCGACGCCGTCGACGAAGCCGAAAGAGACAACTTCCAGGTGGGCGAGGACTACACCGTCACCGACACCATTACCTGGTACAGCTCCGCCGCCGAGCTGGAGCAGCGCGACCTCGAAGCCGAGCGCCACTCCGATTTCATCAAATCCCAGGTCCACAAACTGGCCGGCGACGAGGACGACATCGCCCGCAACCTGTCCACCGCCACCGCGGGCCTGCACGAGTTCGGCTTCGGCGACGAAGGAGCCGACGGCGGGGCGGGTGGCGACACGGCGCCGGCGAATAACCGTTTCCCGCTGTCCCCACCTGATGCGCTCCCGCCACCGCGGCTGCCTGGAACTAATGACGACCCGTGGAAACACGGCGGGGATCAACGGTGGTCTTCGCAAACCTCGGCTCGGCCCAAGGAGATTGCGGTACTCGCTGCTGCCGAGGAAGAGATGACGAGAAATCAGCAGCCAGCAGCGAGAGGAATGCTGGAGCACTACCTGGGGAATACGGGAGCTCCCAAACAGTTGCCGCCGGAGCTTCTCGACTCTTGGCTATTGGACGGGAAAAACGGCTACGGCGACCGTTTCCTGTCGCCGCCGCAACAGATTACTGGCAACATCAACAACGTCACCCAGCAAGCGTATGAAGAAGCTCGACGAACCGGAACGGCTGTGACCCTGAGCGGAACTACGGACTGGCAGACAGTAGCGGGAAGCGACGGTGACCACGTGCGGACGCTGGGTCACTACTCGTTGTCAACCGCGTACAACCTAACCATGAACCCCGATGGCACATATGCGCTGAGTTATCGCAATGACGTCTACGACTGGTACAACTTTGCGACGCATCCCTACGCCAGCGGTACAACACAACAGATTTCCTCCTGGGCACATGACCTTCAAGCCGCCGGACTGGCACAGGACTTTCTCATAACCGGGTCCAGTAGCGTGCACACGGTTGAAGGCGCGGTGCGCTAGTGCCACGCATGCACTTGATCGCCATTACGATCGCGCTTCTCGTTGCCCAGGTCCCGACCGCTTGCGGTTTCGACAACGTCACGAAGGTATCGACTCAGGACATTCCCATCGACGACGCGGTGCAGAAGATCAACGGTGCCGCCAAATGGGCACACCTTCCAACATCTCTGGTTCCGTTGGAAACCACCGCACACCAGACCAACGCACCTATGGAGACCGACACCAGCATCACACTGGCGTTCAAGGCTCCGCGAGCTGACATCGACAGCTACCTGGCCGCCATGCACGCCCGCAAGGACTACACCCTGGTTCGACCCGCGAATGACTGTCCCCCGCCGCCGAGCGAACAGACCCTGGTACGGGAACCACCGCCGCCATCACCCGAGATGTGGTCTATCTCCGGAATCTTCGAACGCTGCGCCGCCCTCGAACAATGGCAGATGTACAGCGATGAATGGACCACACGAGGAACGACGGTCGGAACGTTGTACCGCCAGGCGGGCATTCACCCAAGCGGCACAGAATCCATCAACGTACTTTTAACGCTAAGCGGACACAACCTGTAACCCCGGAGGGCCGGCGCTGATCTCAGGTTGCTGCAGCGGACGCTCGGGCACGCATCCATCACTGTGACCGCACACACCTACGCCGATCTCTACGACTCAGAACTCGACGCTGTGGCGAATGCACTCGACGCACTGAGCAACACCGCTAATAAGGAACCGGATTACAACCCGCCCGAGGATGGCCCACCAGAGGCCCACCCGGGAAGTTAGCCGACAATCGACAACGAGCTGACACGACACGAAATCGCTGGACAATGCGCTAAAACTTAGGTGGCCAGGGCCGGGATCGAACCGGCGACCTTCCGCTTTTCAGGCGGACGCTCGTACCAACTGAGCTACCTGGCCGGAAGGCACGTGGTGCCTCGCCGCATAAAGCGACCCTGACGGGACTCGAACCCGCGACCTCCGCCGTGACAGGGCGGCGCGCTAACCAACTGCGCCACAGGGCCTTGCTGTTCGCTCCGCGTCGTCACCGCGGTGCGAGTACCCCCTACGGGATTCGAACCCGCGCTACCGCCTTGAAAGGGCGGCGTCCTAGGCCGCTAGACGAAGGGGGCCAGAACCGAATCTCTTCGGGGACTCGCAACGTGGCCACGTTGGGAGCTTCGCTAGCTTAGGGCACGGCAGGCCCAATCCTCAAACGCGGCCCCGCTCGGGACCGATCGGGAAGGCAGTATTCTGTTCCGGCACGGCCCCTATAGCTCAGTTGGTAGAGCTACGGACTTTTAATCCGCAGGTCGCAGGTTCGAGCCCTGCTGGGGGCACCTCACCGCGGTCCGGTGGTGGCGGCACTGCCGCCTCACCGGGCCACCCGCTGTGACGATTTTCATACGCCCGGCCCGGGCAGCGCGGCGCTCAGGTACGTCATGTCGTCGAATGCCACCGCCAGCTCGTCGTCCCCGTACTCCAGGCCGGCCTCGGCGTAGAGGTCGCGAACCTGGCGGCCCGACACCGTCCAGCCACCTTGGGTCAGATATTCGACGATGTGGTTGCGTTCGCCGTGATAGATCAGCTCGCCGATCTCCACCTGGCAGCCGACGGATTGCAGCTTCTCCCGGTGCTCACGCCAGGCCGGGCTGGCGAAGACCGTGGTGTCCTGAATGAACTCACAGGCCAGTCGGCTACCCGGTGCGCTCAGGCCGGTGATGGTGTCGAACAGGGCGTCCTGGGCGTCGGGCTGCAGGTAGACCAGCAGACCCTCGGCGCTCCACACGGTCGGAGCCTGCGGGTCGAATCCGGCGGCCTTGAGCGCGGCCGGCCAGTCGTCACGCAGGTCGATGGCGACGGTGCGACGCTCCGCGGTCGGCTCGGCGCCCAGGTCGGCAAGGGTAGTGGTTTTGAAGTCGATCACCGCGGGCAGGTCGACCTCGTAGACCACGGTGCCGGCCGGCCAGTCCAGCCGGTAGGCGCGGGAGTCCAGCCCGGCGGCGAGGATGACCGCCTGGCGGATGCCGCTCTGCGTCGCCGCCAGGAAGTGCTGGTCGAAGAACCGGGTCCGGATCCCCATGCCGTGGCCCATCCGGACCGGGTCGAAGTCGTCGCCTTCGGGCAGCTCCACGTCTCCATCGATCAGCCGGGTGAAGAAGTCGACGCCGACCGCACGCACCAGCGGCGCCGCGAACGGGTCGTCGATCAGTTTGTCCGGGCCCGTGGTGGCCAACGCGCGCTGCGCCGCCACCATGGTCGCGGTCGCCCCCACACTGCTGGCCAGGTCCCAGCTGTCACTGTCCGTACGCGTCATCGTCGTGCCTTCCGAATATGCCAACCAACCAAACTATTAGACAGGCTACAGAGCGCGGCTGTGCTGGTACACCACGTCACCGGCGATGATCGTCACGTCGACCAGTCCGGCATCCAGCGCGGCCGGGTCTCCGGCCAGCACGCACAGGTCACCGGGCTCCCCGCCGGCGATCGTGCGCGGCGTCGCGGGCCGCTCGGGCCGGCCGGTGAACAGCTGTAGCGCGGCGCCGGCAGATATCCGCTCGGCGGGGCCCAGCACGGCGCCACTGGGCGTGCTGCGGTTCACCGCGGCCCGCATGGCCGCCCAGGGCTCGCCGTCGCCGAAGGGCGTGTCGGTGGAGAGTGCCACCGGGATTCCGTTGTCCCGCAACGACGCCAGTCGCCATAGCTCGTGGTGCCGGTCGGGTTCGATCTCGGCGAGGTAGTCGTCGCCGCGTTCGGCGACGAAGTTGGGCTGGGTGACGACGGTGATCTGCAGCGCAGCGAGGTCGGTCAGCCGGTCCTCGGGCACCATCGCCGCGTGCTCGATGCGGTCGTCGCGGTGCGTCCCGGCGGACTGCCATGCCGCGACGGCGACGGTGAGCTGGGCGTCGGTGACGCAGTGCAGGGCCACACCGTGGTCGCGACTGTGGTTGTCGCACAGGGCTTTGGTCAGTGCATCGAGGTCCAGGCGGGCGTCGTCGAGGATGATCTTGGCCGGCCCGAGCGTGATCCCCGGCGCCGCCGCGGTCCCGGCGGGCGCCATGCAGTGCAGCCGCTGCCGCAGCTCGCCGCCACTGCGCGCCGCCGCGAACACGGCGATGTCGGCGTCGGTGTGGCCGGGGGTGGCTTCGGTGATCCCGGTGACCCCGAAGGCTGCCAGCTGCCGGCTCAGCCGCGTCAGCGACGGCTGCCGCTGCGGCAGCTGGGGTACTGGGTCTCCGTGCGCCCGCATCAGCCGGCCGTCCGGGTGGTCGGTCATGCCGATGCGGGCCAGCCCGGCGGAGTTGAGCACCCACATTGCGCCGCTGCGATGCGCTACCCGTACCGGCACCTCCGGTGAAAACCGATCCAGCAGTGCGGCGTTGAGTTCCCCCGCGACCGTTTCGTGATAGCCGTAGCAGCGCACCCAGCCGTCGCGGTCAGCCGTCGCAGCGCGCAGCGCGGCGGCCAGCTCGTCGAGCGTGTGCACCTGCGGCGGGCCCACCCGGACCGAGTCCAGCGCTGCAGCCGCCGACCGCACATGCAGGTGGTGATCGTGCAGCCCGGGAATCACCGTGGCGTTGCGCACGTCCAGGACCTCTTCGCCGCGGCGTGCGGTCAGCTCCGGCGCAACCTCCTCGATCGTGTCACCGAGCCGGATGTCGACCGCCGATCCGTCCAGCAGCACCGCCCGCTGGATCAGCACCGCGACGCCGCATCCAGAAGCTCGCCGACTCGTGCATTGTCGGCCCCCAGCTGCGGGCCGCTGCCCTCGATGCGCGGGCGGGCGGGCGGCAACACCTCATGCTCGACGGCGGGGTGCAACGGCAGCGCGGCATAGCGCGCGGCGACGGCGGCCAGGGCGAACGTGATCACCTCGCCGCCACCGCGAGCCAGCGAATCGAGCACCGCGGCGGCGGCCTCGATACCGGTGAGCGGATCGGCGATGGCGTCGCCGCAGAACACCGGGTCGCCGGCGGCATCGCAACCCACCAGCCCGCCCGCCACCGCCGCGTCATCGCCGAACCCCGGCGGTTCAGCGAGGCTCGACGAAGGAGAGGCGAAGCTGGGACCGCCGCATGAACCCGGCGGTTCAGCGAGGCTCGACGAAGGAGAGGCGAAGCTGGGACCGCCGCATGAACCCGGCGGTTCAGCGAGGCTCGACGAAGGAGAGACGAAGCGGGGACCGCCGTACGAACCGGGAGCCTCGGCGCCGTGTGCGGTGATCTGCAGCCACACCCGCCCCGGCCGGCCCGCCACGTCGAACGGCCCCAGCCCGCGGCGGGCCAGTGCCGCGGGACGCGAACCCTCCAGCACCACGTCGGCCGCCTCCAGCAACCGGACAAGAAAAGCAGCATCACGGTCGAAATCGACCGCGCAGGACAGCTTTCCGCCGTTCATCCAGTCGAAGAACGCGCTCGGCCCGCCGCGGGTGCCGTCCGGGCGGGACGGGCTTTCCACTTTGACGACGGTGGCGCCGGCCTGCGCCAGCAACTGCCCGCACAGCGGGCCTGCCCACAGCGACGTCAGGTCGACAACAAGGGCACCGCGCGGCCCGCGGTCTGCTCCCGGGAATCCGACTCGGCGGATCGACGGCGGCGCGGGGGCGGTCTCGCCCAGTGCGGCGGCGGGAAGATCGAGCAACCGCGCCCGCGCCACCACCTCTGCCGCCGGCCTCTCCCCCGCCCACGCCGCGATCGCCGCCCACGGCTCTGGGCAGTCGGATTCGATCAGGGCGGGCACGGCGTCGAGATCATCGGCGCGTGACAAGGTGATCGCCCACCAGCCGTCGGCGGCGGCCAGCAGCCGGGAGGCTCCCCCGGCCGAGACGCGACCGGCGCGGGTCCAGCCGAGGAGCCCGGCGCGCCCGGCGAGCAGCGTCGCGGCGTCGGCCCCGATGCCCGTCGCGGCGTTGACGCGGTCGAGCGTCCGCGCGGCCTGCTGCAGCACCGCGGCGCGGGAGAAATCCGGTCGGCCGTCGGGCTCACCGGTGAGCCAGGCCAGCCCCGACGCGCCCCAGGCAGCCCCGGTCATCAGGGTGTCCCGACCTCGTCGACCAGGCCCCACCGCAGCGCGGTCGGGGCGTCGATGGTGCGGCCCGACAGGACGAGATAGGCGGTGCGCCAACGTCCGATGCGGCGGGTGATGCTGACGGTGCCGCCGGCGCCCGGTATCAGCCCGAGGTTCAGCTCGGGCAGGCCCAGTACCGCCTCGGGGTGTGCCCGCACCCGGCCGCAGAAGGCCGCCATCTCCAGCCCGCTGCCCAGCACCTGGCCGTGGACTTCGGCGCGGCAGCGCGTGCCGAGCCGGACGGTCAGCGCGTCCAGCGCCAGCGCGGGGCTGTGGCGGGTGCGGGCCAGGTGAGCGCTGGGCACATCGGTGAAGCTGCCGAACTCGGCGAGGTCTCCGCCGCTGCAGAAGGACCGGCCGGACCCGGACAGCACCACCTCGTCGATCGAGGTGTCGGCGGCGGCGACGGCCAGCCCGTCGAGCAGGGCGGCCCGCATCGCGTTGTCGAAGGCGTTGTGGCGTTGCGGCCGGTTGAGCCGCAGTAGCAGGGTGTCCCCGTCCCGGTCGATCAGCACCGGGTCGATGCCGTCGGGCGTCGTCGCCGGCCCGCGCTCGGCCAGCCAGCCGGCGAACTCCGGGCCGGCCTGCAGCACCGAATAGGCCAGGGATTCGGTGATCACTCCGGAGACCGCCGGTGCCGCCGGATCCAGCGCGCGCAGCACGTCGTCGCAGATCGCCGCCGACTGCGGCCGGCGCCGGCACCGGTCGACGATGTCGGCCAGTGCCTCGCTCACCGATCCGACGGTGATCACCCGGCGATCGGCCGCCTCGGTCTCCGAGAGGGTGAAGGTGGCGCGCTGCAGCCAGTGTTCGGCGTGGGGGGCGTCGAATCGGGCGCCCGTCGCGATGAGGATCCCGGCGCCGGGCTCGGCGTCGGGTGGTTGCTCATCGAGGTCGACCACGCAGATCATGACGCACGTCAGCGTACCGATGGACGGTCCCGATCCGGCTCCCGCCGGTAGCGCAACTATCAAAAAATGATAATGTCGTTCTCATTCACGACGCATTACGGGGAGCCGAGCGGTGAGCATTTCATTGTTGCTGGAAATGGCGGTGTCGGGCGACCCGGATCGCGTCGCCGTCGTGTCGGAGACCACCCGCTACACCACCGCGGAGCTCAACGACCTCGCCGACGCCGGCGCCGGCGTGATCACGGAAACCGGCGCGGGCAGTGTGGCCTACATCGGGATGGGCGGCGACATGCTGCCGCTGCTGCTGTTCTCCGCGGCGCGGGCGGGGCTGCCCTTCGCGCCGCTGAACTACCGCCTCAGCGGCCAGGCGCTGCGCGAGCTGATCGGCCGGCTGCCGCAACCGCTGGTCGTCGTCGACAAGGAATACCTCGACCTGATCGGCGAGATGGGTGACATCGGTGTCGGCCAGATCGATTCCGACACTTTCTGTGCCCGCACCCGCACCACCAGCCCGGAAGTGCAGTGGCCGGATCCCGAAGACGTCGCTGTCGTGTTGTTCACCTCGGGCACCACATCCGCACCCAAAGCCGTTGAGCTGTCCCACAACAACCTGACCAGCTACGTGACCGGCACGGTCGAGTTCGGCTCCGCCGATCCCTCCGACGCCGCACTGATCTGCGTTCCGCCGTACCACATCGCCGGCGTCGGAGCGGCGCTGAGCAACCTGTACGCCGGGCGCAGGTCGGTCTATCTGCGCCGCTTCAGCGCCGCCGAGTGGATCCGGCTGGTCAAGACCGAAGCGGTGACCACCGCGACGGTGGTTCCGACGATGCTGGAGCGCATCGTCTCGGAACTGGAATCCCACCCCACCCCGCTGCCCGCCCTGCGCAACCTGGCCTACGGCGGTTCCAAAGTGGCCCTGCCACTGGTGCGCCGGGCACTGGACCTGCTGCCTGACGTCGGCTTCGTCAACGCATACGGCCTGACCGAGACCAGTTCGACGGTGGCGGTGCTGACCCCCGAAGACCACCGGACGGCATACGAGTCCACCGACGAAGCGGTCCGGAAACGGCTGGGGTCGGTCGGCCGCCCGGTCCCCGGCGTCGACGTCGTCATCCGCGACGACCAAGGCCGGGTGCTCGAAGCCGGGCAGCCCGGGGAGCTGTTCGTCCGGGGCGAGCAGGTCTCGGGCACCTACACCGGCATCGGGTCGGTGCTCGACGCCGAAGGCTGGTTCCCGACCCGCGACCTCGCGGTGCTGGACAGCGAGGGCTACCTGTTCATCGTCGGACGCTCCGACGACACCATCATCCGGGGCGGCGAGAACATCGCCCCCGCCGAGATCGAGGATGTGCTGGTCGAACACCCCGAGGTCCGCGAGGTCGCAGTGGTGGGCGCCCCGGATCCGGAGTGGGGCCAGATCATCGTCGCGTGCGTGGTGTCCGCGCCCGGTACGTCGCCGGAACCCGACGCACTGCGCGAGTATGTTCGGGAACAGCTGCGAGGATCCCGCACGCCGGATCGGGTCGTCTTCCGCCCGGAACTGCCGACCACCCCCACCGGCAAGGTGCTGCGCCGGGAACTCGTTGCGCAACTGGTCGAAGAACTGCAAGCCGTCAAAGTTGTCGAAGTCGAAGGGACGCCATGATCAAGTCCGGTACCCGTCTGAAGAGTCAGGTGTGCGACACCCAGATCATCGTGGTGAAGACCGCCGACAGCCTCGATGATCTGCGCGCCGGCGGCGCCCCGATGGTGCCGCTGGACGCTGATGGCCCCGGCGACGCGACGTTGGACCCCGAGTTCGGCGCCGGCGCGGTGATGGGCAAACGCTACGTCGACGACGCCGGTGCCGAGGTGCTGGTCACCAAGGCCGGTACCGGGACGTTGAGCATCGGCACGGTGCCCTTGGTCATCAAGGAAGCCAAGCCGCTACCGGCCAGCGACTGACGCGCCGTCATCGCGTCGGCTCTGCTTCTGGCAGGTCCGCTACGCGCATCAGATGCTGGAGCCGGCCGACGAAAACCGGCGGATAGATTCCGACGCCGGCCCTGGTGACCCAGTCGGAGGCGAATTCGGGTTGGTCGATCCACTGCCCGGCGACGGCTTCGTCGTCCGCCTCCTGCAGCATGAACACCTCTCGGGGATTGTCAAAGGCCTGGAATATCAAGATCTTCCGGATGCCTGCCGCGGTGAAGTCGGCCGCGGTGGCATGGACGTGGGCGATGAGCGCCTCGGCGTCGACGACTTCGGCCACCGCCGCCACGACGACGCCCGGCGGTTCGGCGAGGCTCGCCGGAGTCGGCCCCCGGGCCGGCGGAGGCGAGGCGAAGCCGGGACCGCCACATGAGCTCGGCGGTTCGGCGAGGCTCGCCGGGTCAGCCAGCTCGATGCGCTCCACGAGCGAACCGGCGAAGACGGCGGGGATGTCGTTGACACCGACCGCGTCGAACCACTGCATGAAAACCTCGTCGCGGAGCAGTTCTGCCACCGGCTCCGCGGCGCGGATCGACATCAGCGCCAGCACCCGGCCGGGATCGACCGACGAAGTGTAGACGAGCACATGACGGGCGCCCAGGTCAGCCAGGCTGTCGCGTTGTCGTTGCAACAGCGGCCAGACCCTGGTCGGATCCGGGACCCGATAGTCCGTCACCAACACCAGGGAGCGCGACAGCGGCACGTTCGCAGTCAACGCGCGGTTGCGCCGGTCAACTGGCCGGGCTCAGGTCCGCCGCCACGGACGCACACGCCGGCCCGCACCTGAACATCTCGGTGTGGGTTGATCCCGCTGGCCCGCCCGCCGGGTCGGCGCCGGCCGCGCGCAGCGCCTGGGCCTTGAACGCGCGGGCCGCTGCACTGAGCCGGTGCTGTCGGGCGTCGACGTCGCGGTGCAGCTCGGCCGGCACGTCTCCCCAGAGCGTCACCTCGGTGCTGCTGTGCTCCAGCGCGTCGATCACACCCTGGCGCACCCGAGCGTGGCCGTCGAACATCTCGGCGCAGACGGCGATGGTCTGCGGGTGCGGCCAGTGCTCCCATTGCATGAGCACCGACTCCAGGTCAAGCACCCGGGCGCCGAGGATCTGCAACGGGCGAATGTCGGTGTCCTCGAAGTCCGCGAAGGCGTCGAGGATCATCACGGTGACCTCCCAGCCCGCCGTCGCGCGGTCGTAGAGCCAGCCACCTGCGGCCGTGACGACGTCGAGGACGCTGCGGCCGACGATGTCGAACCGGTACCGCATGTCCGGGTCGGCGGTCACCGTTGGGCGTCCTTTGCCGGCGGAGCGAAGTCGCGGGCCAGTGTTTCGGTGTACGCCGTGAACACCTCGGTCAGGGGTATTGAAGGGTCCAGAAGCCATGACATCTCCATTCCAGTGATAAAGGCGAGAATCTCGGCGGCCTTGATGCCCGCGTCGAAATCGGTGCGGTAGCGGCCGGCGTCTTGGCCGCGCCGGATCAGGTCGGCGACGATGTCCAGCGCGGCGCGGTACCGCTGGAGCATCCGATGGTGCAGAGGCGCCTCCGGCAGCACGTTCTCCGCGAGCAGCACGGTGAACATTCCGACCAATTCGGGTGCCCGGACGAACCGCTCGGCAACCCGCCGGATCTCCTCGATGAGGTCACCGCCTCGGTCGGCGTGCGAGTCGTCGTCGGCGTCACGTGCGTCGAGAACCGCGTGCAGCAGCTGTTCCTTGGACGCGAAGTGGTGTAGCAGGCCGGCCGCGCTGACACCGGCATTGCGGGCGATCTGCGCCAGCGAGGTGTTGCGCCAGCCATTGCGCGCCAGCAGGTGTTCAGCCGCCAGCAGGATCCGTTGCCTGCGGTCCTCGCCTTTGGCCAGGAGGGTGGCGTACGGCCGTGGTGAGGTCACCGGGCTCCTTCGATCAACCAACCAAGTGAACACACAGTAGGTTGGTTAGGTCGGTTGTGACAAGGGTCTCACTGAAGAATCTTTGGTTACGGACTCACAAACCCAACGACTTGGCGACGATCATCTTCATCACCTCGCTGGTCCCGGCATAGATCCGGGCCACCCGCGCATCGGTGTAGAGCCGCGCGATCGGGTACTCCATCATGTAGCCGTAGCCGCCGAACAGCTGTAGGCAGCGGTCGATCACCCGGGCCTGCATCTCGGTGCAGAACAGTTTCACCCGCGCGGCGTCAGCGCCCGAGAGCGCGCCGTCGACATGTTCGATGACGGCTCGGTCGAGCATGCACTGGGCGGCCTCGATCTCAGTGGAGACCGCCGCCAATTCGAACTTGGTGTTCTGGAACGACGCGACCGGCGAGCCGAACACATTGCGGTTCTTCACGTAGTCGATGGTGGCGGCCAGCGCCGAGCGGGACTGGGCAACCGAGCCGACCGCGACGGTGAGCCGCTCCTGGGCGAGGTTGTGGCCCAGGTAGCTGAAGGCCTGGCCTTCCTCCCCCAGCCGGTTGGCCACCGGAACCCGGACATCAGCGAAGGACAACTCGGCGGTGTCCTGCACCTTGCAGCCCATCTTGTCCAGTTCGCGGCCCCGGGCGAAGCCGGCCATGCCGTCCTCGACCACCAGCAGCGTCAAGCCGGCCCGGCGGTTGTCGGGGTCGGTGGCGGTGCGGGCCACCACGATCACCAGGTCGGCCTGGATGCCGCCGGTGATGAATGTCTTGGCCCCGTTGAGGATGTAGTCGTCGCCGTCCCGCACCGCGGTGGTGCGCATCCCGGCCAGATCCGACCCGGTGCCCGGTTCGGTCATCGCGATCGCCGTCAGCAGCTTGCCGGCCGCCATCCCGGGGAACCACCGCGCCCGCTGCTCGTCGTTGGCGTAGTGCAGGAAGTAGGGCAGGATCACCTCGAGCTGGGTGCGCACCGTGGACAGCGTGACCAGAGCGCGCGCCGCCTCCTCCTGCAGCACCACGTTGTAGCGGTAGTCGTCGATTCCGGCGCCGCCGTACTCCTCGGGGATCGCCATGCCGAGCATCCCCAGCGAGCCCAGGTGCTCGAAGACCGGGCGCGGCATCCGGCCGGCCTTCTCCCACTGCGGGTATTCGGGCACCACGTGCTTCTCGACGAAGTCGCGGGCCAGAGCCCGAAACGCCTCGTGGTCTTCGGTGAACAGAACGCGCTGCATCGCTGCCTTCCTAACCGACCTGGCCGGCCTAACCGACCAGTTCGACGATCGTCGCGTTGGCGGTTCCGCCGCCTTCGCACATGGTCTGCAATCCGTAGCGAATCCCGTTGTCGCGCATGTGATGAATCATCCGGGTCATCAGCACCGCGCCTGATGCGCCGAGCGGATGGCCCAGCGCGATCGCCCCGCCCAACGGGTTGAGCAGCTTCTCGTCGGCGCCGGTCTCGGCCAGCCAGGCCATCGGCACCGGGGCGAACGCCTCGTTGACCTCGAACACGCCGATGTCGCCGATACCCAGGCCTGCGCGCTTGAGCACCTTCGCGGTGGCCGGGATGGGTCCGGTGAGCATCAGCACCGGGTCGGCCCCGGTCACCGCGCCGGCGGTGTAACGCACCAGCGGGGTCAGGCCGCGCCGGGCGGCCTCGTCCTCGGTCATCACCAAAAGCGCTGCGGCACCGTCGGAGATCTGCGAGGCGTTGCCGGCGTGAATCATGCCGTCCTCGCGGAAGGACGGCTTGAGCCCGGCCAGCTTCGCGGCGGTGGTGCCGCGGCGGATGCCCTCGTCGTCCTCCACAACCCCGCCGTCGGTCGCTATCGCGATGATCTGATCGCGGAACGCCCCGGCATCCTGCGCGGCGGCGGCCAGTTCATGTGAGCGCGCCGAATATTCGTCGACCCGGGTGCGGTCGAAACCCCATTTCTCGCAGATCATCTCGGCGCCGATGCCCTGATTGAACTGAAACCCGTCATAGCGCGCAAGGGCTTTCGGTCCGTAGGGCTCCCCGCTGGCCCGGGCGGCACCGAGCGGTACCCGACTCATCACCTCCACACCGCCGGCGACGACGACGTCCTGCTGCCCCGACATCACGGCCTGCACGGCGAAGTCCAGCGCCTGCTGGCTGGAGCCGCAGGCCCGGTTGACCGTGGTGCCCGGGATGGCCTCCGGCCAGCCCGCGGCCAGCACGGCATAACGCCCGATATTGGAGGACTGGTCGCCGACCTGCGACACGCAGCCCCACACCACGTCGTCGACGACCTCCGGGTCGACCCCGGTGCGCTGCATCAACTCGTTGAGCACGGTCGCGGACAGGTCCGCGGCGTGCGTGCCGGCCAGGCCGCCGTTGCGCTTGCCGACCGGGCTGCGCACCGCTCCGACGATCACCGTGGGTCGCATCTGTTCTACTCCGATCTCGTTGACTTCGCCGGCCATCCACCGGTGAAGCGCGGCGTGCGCTTCTCCGCGAACGCCGCATACGCTTCCGCGGCATCAGTTCCCGCGAAATTGACTATCTGGGCTCGTGATTCATTGACCAGCGCCTCGGGCAGTGTGCAGTCGGCACCCTGGTTGAGCAGTGTCTTGGTCTGGGCCAGTGCCCGCGGCGGGCCGGCCGCCAGCCGGTCGGCGAGTTCGTCGACGAACCCGTCGATCTCGCCGGCCCCCACCACCCAGGTGACCAGGTTCAGCACCTCGGCTTCAGCGGCATCGATGGTCTCGGCCAGCAGCGCCAGCCGCTTGGCCTGCTGCAGCCCGACGATCTTGGGCAGCAACCACGACCCACCCAAATCGATCGAGAGTCCCCGCTTCGAGAAGATCTGGCAGAACGTCGATTCCGGCGTCGCGACCACCAGATCGCAGCCGAGCGCCAGGTTCCAGCCCGCCCCGACAGCGACGCCGGCGACTTTGGCGACGGTCGGTATCGACAGTTCGTGCAGGGCCAGCGCGACGTCGGACAGCCGGCGCAGCTTCTCGACCGGGTGGACCTCCTCGGGGGTGCCGATATCCGCGCCCGAGCAGAACGCGCCGCCGGCGCCGGTGATGACCAGGGCGCGCAGGTCGCGGTCGTCGGCGGCGTCACGCAGCGCATCGCGCAGCCGGCGCCACAGCTCCGGGTTGATCGCGTTCTTGCGGGCGGGCCGGTTCAGGGTGAGTGTCCGCACGCCGTCGCGATCGGTCCTCAGCAGGACCGGCTCGTCCGCGCCGGGGTTCTGTGCCATCAGTCCCCAGCCTGCCCGATCGCCCCCTGACCGCGCAGCGCGGCGATCTCGGGGTCGGTGAAACCCAGCTCGCCCAGCACCGCATCGGTGTGCTCGCCCAGGCCCGGCACCGCCCCCATCGGCGGCTGGTAGCCGGCGATCACCGGCGGCGGCAGCAACGACGGGATCGGCCCGGCGGGGGTGTCGATCGAGCGCCACCGCTGCCGCTCGGCGAGCTGCGGATGGGCCAGCACGTCGCTGGGGGTGTTGTAGCGGGCGTTGCCGATTCCGGCGGCATCGGCGGCGTCCTGGATCTTCGCCAGGTCGTGGCGGGCGCACCACTCCCCGATCGCCTCGTCCAGGATCGCCCGGTGCGCGACCCGGTCGGCGTTTCCGGCGAAGCGCGGGTCGGCGGCCAGATCGTCACGGCCCAGCAGTTCGCCGGCCAGCCGCTGCCATTCTCGGTCGTTGGTGGTGCCCAGCACCACGGTCTGCCCATCGGCGGTCGGATAGGCGCCGTAGGGCGCGACGGCCGGTGAGCTCATTCCCAGCGGCTGCTGGTCGATCCCGGAGTGCCGCGCGTAGGTCAGGTGGTAGCCCATCATCTCGGCCATCGTGTCGAACAGGCTCACGGTGACCGATGGCGCCGGTGCGTCCCCGCCTGCCCCGTTACGGCCGACCAGCAGCGCCATGATCGACAGCGCCGCGTACAGACCGCTGGTCACGTCGGCCACCGGCGGGCCCGGCTTGGCCGGCGCGCCCGGGTTGCCGGTCACCGAGCACACCCCGGACTCCGCTTGGACCAGCAGGTCGTAGGCCCGCTTGTGCGACAGCGGGCCGCCGGTGCCGTAGCCGTCGATCTCGACGGCGATCACGTTCGGGTGCCGAGTCGCCATTTCCTCGACGGACAGGCCCAGCCGGGCGATGGCACCCGGCGCCAGGTTGGACACCAGGACGTCGGCGCGGTCCAGCAGCCGGTGCAGAACCTCGCGTCCCTCAGCACTTTTCAGGTCCAGGGTCACCGATTCCTTGCCACGGTTGACCCAGACGAAATGCGCGGCCTGCCCATTGACGACGTCGTCGTAGTAGCGGGCGAAGTCGCCGCCGTCGGGGTTCTCCACCTTGATCACGCGGGCACCGAAGTCGGCCAGGGCGCGGGTGCACATCGGTGCCGACACCGCCTGTTCCAGGGCCACCACCGTGATGCCCGCCAGCGGTGCAGCCATCAGTAGCTTCTCGGCAGTCCGAGCACGTGCGAACCCAGGAAGTTCAGGATCATCTCCTGGCTGACCGGCGCGATCTTCATCAGGCGGGACTCCCGGAAGAACCGCGAGATGTTGTATTCCTCCGAGTAGCCCATGCCGCCGTGGGTCTGCAGCGCCCGGTCGGCCGCCCCGAAACCGGCGTCGGCACAGAGGTATTTGGCCATGTTGGCCTCACGGCCACAGGACTTGCCGTTGTCGTAGAGCCAGGTGGCCTTGCGCAGGATCAACTCGGCGGCATCCAGGCGGGCCAGCGAGTCGGCGAGCGGGAACTGGATGCCCTGATTCATCCCGATCGGCCGGTCGAACACCACGCGCTCGTTGGCGTACTTGACCGCACGGTCGAGTGCAACCCGGCCAATGCCGAGGGCCTCGGCGGCAATCAGCATGCGCTCCGGGTTGAGCCCGTGCAGGATGTAGGAAAAGCCCTTGCCCTCTTCACCAATCCGGTGTTCAGCCGGAATTCGCAGGTCGTCGATGAACACCTCGTTGGAGGACACCGCATTTCGGCCCATCTTGGCGATCGGCCGGATCTCGACGTGATCGCGGTCGATATCGGTGAGAAACAGGGTGAGGCCGTCGGTGGGTTTGGCCCCTCGCTTTTGCACGTCCTCGCGGGACTCGGTGCGGGTCAGCAGCAGGATCTTCTCGGACTCAAGAGCTTTGGAGATCCACACCTTGCGGCCATTGACCACATAGTCGCTGCCGTCACGCTTGGCGAACGTGGTGATGCGTGAAGTATCGAGTCCCGCAGTCGGTTCGGTGACACCGAAGCACACGTGCAGGTCGCCGCTGACGATGCGAGGCAGGGTTTCGGCCTTCATCTCGTCCGAACCGAAGACCACGACCGGCTGCATTCCGAAGATCGACAGGTGGATCGCGCTGGCGGCGTTCATGCCACCGCCGGAGCGCGCCACTTCCTCGGCCAGAATGGTGGCCTCGGTGATGCCCAGCCCGTGGCCGCCGAACTCCTCGGGGATGGTCATGCCCAGCCAGCCGCCACCGGCGATGGCGTCGTAGAACTCCTGCGGGAATTCGTGCGCCAGGTCCTTGGTCATCCAGTAGTGGTCGTCGAACTTTGACGCCAGTTCGGCGACCGACCGCCGGATCAGCTGCTGGTCCTCGGTCAGCTCGAAGCTCATTCCCTCGGGCATGGTCTCCTCCAGCTCGTCAACGCGGATCCGAAAATCCGTTAGGCGAAAATGAGAATAACATTCTCGTCACTGGGTGCCTTCGGCGTACCAGGTGCGGAACTCGGCGTAGTTGGGCATCTCCTCCGAATTGGCCTTGGGATCGATGCACACATGGATCACCGCGGTACCGCCCGCAGCGTAGGCGCGCTTGATCGCCGGGCCGATCTCCGCCTCGTCATCGACGTACTCGCCGCGGCAGCCCATGCCCTCGGCGATCTTGTCGAACCGGACGTCCTTGCTCCAGTGCACCCCGGGCTGCGGCGACGGTTGTTCGAACGTCCGCTTGTACACCCCGACCTCCAGGCCCCACTGGTGGTCCACCCCGACCACGCAGACAAGGGGCAACCCCAGCCGGGCCGCGGTCTCGAGCTCGGCGATGTGGAACAGGAACGCCGAGTCGCTGGTCAGCAGCATCACCGGGCGCTTGCCGCCCTCGGCGACCGAGGCGCCCACCGCATACGGCAGGCCGGTGCCGAGATGCCCGAAGTTCTGGTTCCACATCACGTCGTGCGGCTTGGCCTGCGAATAGGTCCACTGGAAGATGACGGTGGCGCCGCCGTCGCGGACCATGATGCCGTCGGCGGGAAAAGCTTTGGTGGCCTCGACCACGTAGCGCGCCGGGTGCACCGGGGAACGCCCGGCCGGTGCGCTCTCGGCCAGTTCGGCCAACTGCTCGGCGTCCTGTTTGACCCAGCGATCCAGATCGGCGGCCGGCATGCGGGGACTGGCGCGCAGTGCTTCCACAAGCTGCGGGACGACGCCGCGCAGATCACCCACCAACGGCACGTCGATCGGCCGGTTCACCCCGATCGCCAGCGGGTCCTGCTCAACGTAGATCCATTTGCGCTCGGCGTTCTTGTCCGCCCAGTGCCGGGTGGTGCCGTAGTGCACCGGCTCGCCCAGTTCTGTGCCCAGCGCCACGCAGACATCGGAGTTCTGTACCGCTTCGACGGCCGCGGAGGAGAACCCGTAGGGGAAGGTGCGGTCCTCCAGACCGGGGATGAACGCGGTACCGCCGGAGGTCTGGATCACCGGGCAGGCCATCAGCTCGGCGAGCTCGGCGACCGCCGCCGCGCTGCGCGTCGTGTGCACCCCGTGGCCGACCAGCAGGATCGGGTTGGCCGCGCCGCGGATGATCTCGACGGCTTCGGCGACTTCGGGCGCCCCGGCCCGCTGGTTCACCAGCCGGTAGCGGTGCGGCTCGGGCGGAGCGGCGACGTCGAGCTCTTCGAGGATCACCTGCGACGGGTATTCGATGTAGGCCGGGCCGGGGGTGCCGGACAGGGCGCGCCGGATCGCCTCGTGCACGATCTCATCGGTCTGGTCGGCGTACTCGATCGACGCGCTGTATTTCACCGACGGCGTGAAAAGCTCTTCCTGGCGGACGAATTGGATGCGGCCGCGCCGCACCCGCCGCTCGGTGATGCGGGCCCGCTGCCCGCCCAGGAACACCACCGGGGAGTTCTCCACCTTGGCGCACATCATCGCCCCGGCGATATTGGCCACCCCCGGCCCCAGGGTGCCGATGCACAGTCCGGGCCGGCCGGTCATCCGCGACGCGGCCTCCGCCATGAATCCCGCGCTCTCCTCGTGGTGCGGGGCCACCACCGACCAGCCGCGCTGTTCGGCCTCGACGAACATATGCACGAAGTTGGGGTCGGGAATACCGAAGAGCGTGTTGACGCCCTCGGCCTCGAACAGTTCCAGAATCCGGCGATATACGGGCACACCCACAGTCGAAACTCCTTGCTTGACTTGTTAATACCGTTGAGCGAGACAATGACGATGCGCTGCCGGGGAGCCGAACAGCGACCGGTTGAAAGTGGCGCGCTTCAGATAGACGTGAATACCGCTCTCCCACGTGTAACCGATGCCGCCGTGTAGTTGCAGTGCCTTGCCGACGACGTCGACGGCGGCACCGCAGGTATAGGACTTCGCCATGGCGACGGCTGCGTCCACATCGGATGCGTCGATTTCTGCGCCGGCCACCGCCGCTATAGCTCCGATGGCCTCGCGCACCAGGGCACGCGCCACCGAGACCTTCACCAGCATGTCGGCGCACGCGTGCTTGACGGCCTGAAAAGAGCCGATGGGACGGCCGAACTGCTCCCGCGTCCGCACATAGGACACGGTTGCGGCGAGCATCGCTTCGGCCAGGCCCAGGCTGTCGCAGGCCACCGCGACGGCCGCGCGATTCAGGACAGGCCGCGCACTGCCGGCGAAGCGCAGCGGCTCGGCCGCCTCGATCCGGTCGGCGGTCACGGTGGCGACCCGGCGGGTTTCGTCGAGCACCGGCTGCGGGGTGACGGTCAGCCTGTCGGCGGCGACGGCGACGTCGGCGCCGGACGCATCGGTGGCCAGCACCAGCAACCGGTCGGCGCCCTCGGCGTCCGGAACGAAATCGGCGCGGCCGGTCAGTCGCCGGTCGGCGTCGACGGTGAAGTCTCCGACCGCAACCGCCACTCGGGCCGCCCCGGTGGCGACATCGGCCAGCAACTCATCACGAACGGCGCTGTCCTGCAGCGTGGTCAACACGCCCACAGCCAGCACCGCGCTGCCCAGGTAGGGCGTCGCCGCGGCGGCGCGGCCCAGTTCCTGGCAGATCACCGCGGTCTCGGCGAAGCTCGCCCCCGCGCCGCCGAGCGCATCGGGGGCCTCCAGCCCCACCCAGCCGGCGTCGACCAAGCTGGTCCAGTCGACGACGCGCCCGCGGGCCAGCACATCGGCGGCGACGGCCCGAAGGTCGTCGTGCAGCTCGGTGAAGTCCCCGAAATCACCAGTGATCACGGCATACTCGGTTCTCGCGGCAGGCCGAGTCCGCGTTCGCCGATGATGGTGCGCTGGATCTCGCTGGAGCCGCCGGGAATGGTCCACTCCCAGGACCCGATGAAGTCCAGCACCCACGATCCCGACTCCCAGCCGCTGGACAGCGGTTTGGCCAGTACGGTGTGCGCGGCCGGTCCGCCGATCTCGGCCCCGAAATCGGTGAGCCGCTGCAGCAATTCGCTGTAGAACAGCTTCACGATCGAGGCGTCGGCGGGCCCGGCCCTGCCCGCTTCGACATCGGCCACCAGCTGCCGGCACATGCTGCGCAAGCCGGTGATCTCGGTTTCCAGCTGCGCCAGCCGGTCGGCCACCACCGGGTCATCGGTCGGGGCGACGTCGACCAGCCGGCGAAACCCCGCGTAGCCCAGCCGCTCGGCCAGCTCGAGCATGGTCATGCCGCGCTCAGCCCCCAGCGTCGCCTGGGCCACCTGCCAACCGGCGTTCTCGGCCCCGATCAGGTTGGCCGCCGGGATCACCACATCGTCGAGGAAGATCTCGCAGAAATGCTGGTCGCCGACGGCGTTGCGAATCGGCCGCACCTGCACCCCGGGGGTGGCCATGTCCAGCAGGAAATAGGAGATGCCTTTGCGCTTGGGGGCGTTCGGGTCGGTGCGCGCCAGCAGCAGACACCACTGCGCGTAGCTTGCGCCGCTGGCCCACAACTTCTGGCCGTTAACCACCCAGCCCTCCGAGCCGTCCCCCACCCGGCGCGCGGTGGTGCGCAGCGACGCCAGATCCGAGCCGGCCTCCGGTTCGGAGAAGCCCTGCACCCAGATCTCGCCGTCCAGGATCGCCGGCAGATGGCGGCGGCGCTGCTCCTCGGTGCCCGCGGCCAGCAGGGTGGCCGCGGCGTGGTGGATGCCGACGAACGCCAGCACCAGCCGGGGCGCGTCATGGGCGGCCAGTTCCTGGTACAGCACGGCCTGATCGGCCACCGACATGCCACCGCCCCACTCGCGCGGCCAGTGCGGGACCGCGAAGCCGGCGCTGTGCAGGGTGGCGAACCAGCTGCGCTGGAAGTCGACGAAGTCCTGCTCGCCGACGCCGGTCTGGGTGCGGCGCCAGTCGGCGGGGATGTTGTCGGCACACCACTGGCGCACCTGGGAGCGGAAATCGCCGGGGCTCGTGGCGATCTCCTGCGACGGCTGGTGATTCATGCGTAGAGCCCCGTCAGTCCGGTGCGGCCGACGCGACGGACCAACAAATCGCGGGTGGCCGACAGCCCCCACGGCAGCCGGCGCAGCGGCTGGCTGTACCGCGACAGCCAGGACAGCGCCGTCTCGTCGCAGAACCCGACAGCGCCGTGCAACTGGTGACAGATCCGGAACACCACCTCGGCGGCTTCCAGGGCTGCCGATCGCAGCGCCAGGGCGTCATCGATGGCTTCCGCGCGCCCGGTCGCGATGCTCCACAGCGCATATTTGGCCAGCATGTCCAGCCCGGCGCGCTCCACCTCGGCGTCGGTCAACTGGAACTGCACGCCCTGGAACTTCGCCAGCGCCTGCCCGAACTGTTCACGCAGCCGCACATGAGCGGTCGTCAGATCCAGCGCCCGATCCAGCATCCCCAGCAGCGTCCAGCACCCCAGCACCAGACCCAGCGCGACGTCCCCGGCGCCGTCGGTGTCGATCTCGGTCAGCGTCAGCTCGGCCACCAGGGCCGCCCCGGTCGCCGGCTGCGCCACCGCCGTGCTGCGCACCCCGGCGAGTGTGACCGCGGCCCACCGCTTCGACAGCCCGGCCACCGCACCGGCGGGGGCGTGCTCGGCCACCACGATCAGCCCGTCAACATCGAGATCGGCCGGCGCCGAGAGACATTCGGCCACCGGGTAGGGGATCCCCCAGTAGCCGGCGCTGCGGCACAGTGCGGCGGACGCCTCGAGTTCGTCGGCGTCGGCACGGGGCTTGAGGTCGAAGGCCCCCAGCCCACGCAGGATCGGCCCGACCAGTTGTTCGCGCCCGGCCGGATCCGCGTCGGCGCGCACCACCAGGTCGTCGCCGCCGGCGGCTTCGAACGCCCGCCTTGCCGCCCGTCCGTATTCTTGCGCGTCCGCGCCGAGTTCGAGGATCATCGCGACCCCGCCAACAACGCCCGGGAGAGCAGAATGCGCTGCATCTCAATGCTTCCCGACGAGACAGTGGCAGCCTGCGAGTAACGCCAATGGTCTTCGACCTCGGCGCGGAACCGCCGCCCTTGCGGCTCGGCCGGCGCTTGGGCGGCGATCTCCATCAGGACCTCCGCGCTCTCCTGATCCAGCCGGGTGACCGCGATCCGGTAGGCGGCGGCGTCCCCGGGCGCAATCTGCCCGCCGGCCTGCAGGGACACCACCCGGTAGGCCATCAACCGGGCGCGCCGGCAGTGCGTGAGCATCCGCACCCAGCGGGCCGCCAACTCGGCGGGCAAACTCTCCCAACGCTCCCCGAGCGCATCGGGGGCGGCGACCAGCAGTCGTTCGCAGCGCGCATACCGGGCGATACCCACCCGCTCGTAGGACATCACGTCGGCCACGATCGACCAGCCGGCGTCGACGTCGCCGAGTACGTCGGCGTCGGTGACCCGCAGGTCGTCGAAGAACACCTCGTTGAGGTGGTGCGGGCCCATCATGGTGCGGATCGGCCGGACCTGGATCGCCGGGTTGTCCATCGGGACCAGGAAGACGGTCAAGCCCTGCTGCTTTTTGGTGACCGTTCCGTCCCCCACGCGGGTGGTGCGGGCCAGTAGGAAACACCACTGCGCCATCGTCGCGTAGGAGGTCCAGATCTTCTGGCCGTTGATCAGCCAGCCGTCTTCGTCGCGGCGCGCGTGGGTGCGCAGCGAGGCCAGGTCCGAACCCGCTTCGGGCTCGGAGAACCCCTGACACCAGATCACCTCGCCGGCCGCGATCGGGGGCAGATGCCGGCGCTGCTGTTCGGGCGTGCCGTGCCGCATGATGATGGGCCCGACCCAGTTCACCCCCATGTACTGCGCGCCGCGCGGTTCGTGGTGCGCCCACATCTCCTCGCGCACCACGGTCTGCTCCCACACCGAGGAGTCCGCCCCGCCGAATTCCTCCGGCCAGGACAGGCACAACAGGTCGCGCTCGGCGAGCACCCGGCAGAACCGTTGTGCCGCAGCCAGATCGGCGGGGTCGTCGGTGAACGCTCCCGGAAAATCCTCCGGCAGCTCGTGGTCGACCAGTTCGCGCAGCTGTCCCCGCAGCTGCCCGGCCCGCGGGCCCATGTCGAAGTCCATGCTCATGCGCCACTCCTCAGCATCGCTCCGCAAGCTCCGCTCTGCATCGTCGCCGGCGGGCTCATACCGGTCCCGCATCGAGTCCGAGTTCGGCGAGCACCGCCGCGGTGTGTGCACCCAGTTCCGGTGCCGGGCCGGCGACCCGGCCGGGGGTGCGTGACAGCCAGGTGGGCACGCCGGGGAAACGCACCGGGCCGGCCGGGGTGTCGACGGTCTCGAACAGGCCCACCGCGTTGAGGTGCGGGTCATCGAAGAGGTCGCCGGGGGTGTTCAGCGGGGCGGCCGGTATCTCCAGCTCGCGCAACAACTTCAGCCATTGCTCGGTGGTGCGTTCCTTCATCGTCCCGGCCAACAGTCCGTAGACGGTGTCGATCTGCTGGGCGCGCTGCGCCAGGGTGGCGTACTGCTCGGACGCCCAGGGCGGCTGCACCGTAGCGATGAAGGCGTTCCAGTGCTTGTCGTTGTAGATCAGCGCGGAGATCTGCCCGTCGCTGGTCTGATAGGGCCGCCGGTTCGGCGCCACCGTGCGCGGGTAGACCGCCGGGCCCAGCGGCGGATCGAACATCGCGCCGTTGGCGTGTTCGACGAGCATGAACGACGCCATGGTCTCGAACATCGCGACCTCGACCTCCTGGCCCTGCCCGGTCCGCTCCCGGTGGAACAGCGCCATCGTCGTGGCGTACAGGGCGGTCAGCCCGGCGATCTTGTCGGCCATGATGGTGCCCACGTAGTCGGCCCGCCCGGTGAGTTGTTGTTGCACCGCGGGCAGCCCGCACTCGGCCTGGATGGTGTCGTCGTAGGCCGGGCGGTCGCCGTCCGGGCCGCGACGCCCGTACCCGTAGCAGTTGGTGTAGACGATCGCGGGGTTGATGGCGGCGACCTCGTCGTAGCCCAGACCCAGCTTCGCGATCGCCTTGGCCCGCATCGAGTGGATGAAGACGTCGGCGGTGCCGATCAGCGCGGTCACCGCCGTCATGCCCTCCGCGGTGCGCAGGTCCAGCACGATCCCGCGTTTGCCACGGTTGACGTTGACGAACACCCCGCTCATGTCGGGCGCGGGGCCCGCCGAGATGTAGCGGGTGGCGTCGCCGTCGGGCGGCTCGACCTTGATGACGTCGGCGCCCATGTCGGCCATGATCTGCGTGCAGTACGGGCCCATCACCATCGTCGTCAGGTCGACCACACGCACACCGCGCAGCGGCCCGCCCACCGGAGCATCCCCAGCACCGTCAGTCATTATTTGTTCGGACAAAATACTCCGTTCTGCGTATTGCAGAACACTATTCCGCAGGGCTTATTTGCGCGTCAAGGCCGGGACACCGATCCGTGGCAGCTATTGTCTGGACTAACCGCGCTTGATAACGTCCGAAGTCATGAGTGACCCTGCGCCGCCCCTGGCCCGCGACGGACTGACCACGCCGGCAGTCGCGCCCGGCTGGCGGCTGGAGCGGATCACCCGGCCGAGCCGGCTGTTCGGCGCCAACGGCCTGCGCACCGGACCCGACGGCCGGGTCTACGTCGCCCAGGTGACCGGAAGTCAGATCAGCGCGCTGGACGTGTCCACCGGCGAGCTGGTGACCGTGAGCGCGCGGGGCGGGGACGTCGTCGCACCCGACGATGTGGCCTTCGACGCCGACGGCACCCTGTATGCCACCGAGGTGATGGACGCCCGGGTCAGTGCGCTCGACAACGGGCGGGCCCGCGTGCTGCGCGACGACCTGCCCTGCGCCAACGGGATCACCGTGTACCAGGATCGGCTGTTCGTCGGGGAGTGCCGCGACGGCGGGCGTCTGATGGAACTCGACCGGGCCACCGGCGCGCAGCGCATCCTCGCGGAAAACCTCCCGTCGCCCAACGCCATGGAGGTGGGACCCGACGGACTGCTGTACTTCCCGGTGATGACCGCCAACGAGATCTGGCGAATCGACCCGTATGCCACCGACGCCGCACCGCAACGCGTCGCAGGCGACCTGGGCGTGCCGGACTCGGTGAAGTTCGACGCCGACGGATTCATCGTCTCCACCCAGGCGGCCAGCGGTCAGGTGTTGCGCATCGATCCGCGCACGGGGAATCACACCGTGCTGGCACAGCTGAATCCCGGGCTGGACAACTGCACCTTCGTCGGTGAGCGCCTGTTCGCCTCCAACTTCAGCGGCGAGATCACCGAGATCGCCGGGGGCGGCGAGGTGACGACGGTACTGGCGGGCGGGCTGAACTGGCCGCTGGATCTCACCGTCGACGGCGCCGGCACCCTCTACGTCGCCGATGGCACCTACTTCTACGCGGTCGGCGCCGACGGTCGGCTGCAGACGCTGGGAATGCTGTTCAGCCCCGGCTACCCCGGGTTCGTGCGCGGCGTGGCCGCGGTCGGTCCCGGCGAGTTCGTCGTCACCACCTCCGGCGGGCAGGTCAGCCGATACCTGCCGGCCCAATCCCGCAACGAGGTGCTCGCCGACGGCTTCGACCAGCTCTACGGGGTGGCGGTGGGATCGGCCGGTGTGGTGGTCACCGAGTTCGGCACCGGCCGGGTGCTGGGTGTTCGCGCCGGGACGGTCGAGGTGCTCGCTGCGGGGCTGGCCGGCCCGGTCGGAATCGCTGTTGCCGACGGTCACGGGACGTACCTGGTGGCCGAATCCGGCGCCGGCCGGGTGGTACGGGTCAGTGCGTCCGGGACCGAGACGGTGGTCGACGGCTTGGGCAGGCCGCAGGGCATTCTGGTCTCCGGGAACCTGCTCTACATCGTGGATGCGGGCACCCGCGAGGTGCTGGCCGTGGACCTCGACACCGGAACGCGGCACACCATCGCCTCCGGTCTGCCGATCGGGCCGCCGCCGGGCGTGGTGCCCAAGCCACTGAAGGGCATGCCGCCGTTCTCCGGTCCGCAGGGCCCGTTCGCCGGCATCGCACGCGGTCGCGATGGCACCCTGTTCGTCTCGGCCGACGGGGACGGCAGCGTGCTGGCACTACACCCGGCCGGCCCGTGACCGACCACCGCTACCTCATGGTCGCGCGGGAGCTGCGCAAGGAGATCGCCGACGGGGTGTATCCGGTGGGTTCGCAGCTGCCCACCGAACATGAACTGTGCGAACGGTTCTCGGTCAGCCGCTACACGGTCCGCGAGGCGCTGCGGCGACTGCGGGAGGACAACCTGGTGACCTCCCGGCCCCGCGCGGGCACCGTGGTGATCCCCCGCACCGCGACGAACTGCTATGCGCAGGAAGTGGTGTCGATCGATGACCTCGTCGCGTTCGCGGCCGGCTCCTCATTCGAGATCGACTCCAACACCATGGTCACCGTCGACGACGACATCGCCGCGCGCACCGGTCTGCCGATCGGAACCGACTGGCTGGCGGTACGCGGCAACCGCCGGGCCGAGGGCGAGAGCGCACCGATCTGCCGGACCGAGTACTACATCAACCGGTCCTTCGCCCGCGTCGGCCGATTGCTGCAGCGGCACTCGGGCCCGATCTTCCCGCTGATCGAGGACGTGTTCGGGGTCAGCGTCGTCGAGGTGCGCCAGCACATCCGCGCGGTGATCATCACCCCGGAACTCGCCGATGAGCTGGCCGTCGACCCCGGCACCGCCGCACTGCAGATGCAGCGCAGCTACACCACCTCCGAGGGCGAGGTCGCCCAGGTGACGGTCAACACCCATGCCGGCGACGACTACCGGTACTCGATGACCCTGCACCGGGTGATGGGACAGTCCGGCCCGTGATGCTGAACACGCTGGCCGACGCCCTGGCGCAGGCAACCGATCGGACCCCCGACCGAGTGCTGCTCGTCGACGGCGACACCCGATTGACCTGCCGGGACCTGCACACCCGGGCGACGGCGCTGGCCGATGCGATGTCGGAGAAGATTCCGACCGGCAGTGTGGTGTCGTTCATGCTGCCGAACTGGCACGAGGCCGCCGTCGTCTATTTGGCCGCCACCCTGGCCGGGATGGTGGTCAACCCGATCCTGCCGTCGTTGCGTGACGCCGAGGTGACGTTCATCCTCGCCGACTCGCGTTCCCGAATGCTGTTCGCGCCGGCGCAGTTCCGCGGCCACGACTACGCGGCGATGCTGACCCGGGTGACCGCCGCCGTCCCCGATCCCCCCGAGATCGTGCTGGTGCGCGGCACGTCAGCCGGCCATACCGATTACCACACGCTGTTCGACGGTTCCGGTGAAAATTCCCTTCCCACCCTGGATCCCGCTGCGATCCGGCTGCTGCTGTACACCTCGGGCACCACCGGCCGACCGAAAGGCGTGCTGCACAGTCATAATTCGATCCATGCCCTGATCGCTCAGCTGGGGCGGCACTGGCTGATCGAGCCGGGTGACCGATTCCTGGTGCCGTCCCCGATCGCCCACATCGGCGGATCGATCTATGCGTTCGAGGCCCCGCTGCTGCTGGACACCACCGCGGTGCTGATGGACAGCTGGGATGCGGACGCGGCCGTGCAGCTCATGCTCGCCGAACACTGCACCCACATGGCGGGGGCCACACCGTTTCTCGCCCAGCTGCTGGCCGCTGCCCGTCGCGCCGGCACCCGGCTTCCCGACCTGAAACTGTTCGTCTGCGGCGGCGCGTCGGTCCCGGCGTCGCTGATCCGCGAGGCAGCCGGCTACTTCGACGCTGCCGCCGTCACCCGGGTGTACGGGTCCAGCGAGGTTCCGGTCACCACGGTCGGCGCGGTGGGAGCCCACGAACTGTCCTACGCCGCGGACACCGACGGCCGAGCCGGGATCGCCGACATCAAGTTGGTCCCCCACCCCGGCGGTTCAGCGAGGCTCGACGAAGGAGAGGCGAAGCTGGGACCGCCGCATCGACCCGGCGCCCCGCCGGGCGAGGGTGAGATCTACGTCCGCGGGCCGCAGATGCTGGTCGGTTATCAGCACCCCGAGGACGACTGTCTCGATGCCGAGGGCTACTTCGCGACCGGCGATCTCGGCCGTTGGGTCGACGAGGACTACCTGCTCGTCACCGGCCGCATCAAGGACGTCATCGTCCGCAACGGCGAGAACATCTCCGCGCGCGAGGTGGAGGACATCCTGGTCGGTCATCCCGGAATCGTCGAGATCGCCGTCGTCGGGTTGCCCGACGCGCGCACCGGGGAGCGCGCCTGCGCCGTGATCGTTCCGGCAGGCGCCGGTAGTCCCGATATCGCGGAGTTGCGCACCATGCTGACCGCGCACGGCGTCGCGGTGTTCAAGGCTCCCGAGCAGGTGGAGATCTGGGCTGAACTGCCGAAGAACGATGCCGGCAAGGTTGTCAAACATCAGATCCGGGCGGTGCTGTCCCGGCCTAAGGTAGGTGACTGAGAATGCAGGTGGCGATCGTGACCGGCGCCAGCAGCGGAATCGGATTCGGCTGCGCCACAAAGCTTGCCGCGGACGGCCTGGCGGTGCTGGGAACCGGCCGCGATGAGGGTCGACTGGCCGGACTGACGGCCGAGATCGACGACCCGGACCGCATCGCCACCCTGGCCGTCGACCTGACGGCTGCCGATGCGCCGCAACGGATCATCGACGCCGCACTGGCCCGGTGGGGCCGGGTGGACTACCTGATCAACAATGCCGGCGTCGGCGGTCCGAAACCGCTGCACGACACCGACGACGAAACCCTGGACCACTTCCTGAATCTGATGCTGCGGGCGCCGTTCCGGCTGGCGCGAGACGTGCTGCCGCACCTGCGCCCCGGGTCGGCGATCATCAACATCACCTCCACCTTCGCCGTGGTCGGCGGGTTGCGCGGCGGGGCGTACTCCGCCGCCAAGGGCGGTCTGACCGCGCTGACCACCCACATCGCCTGCCAGTACGGCGCGCAGGGCATCCGGTGCAACGCGGTGGCGCCCGGGGTCACCGTGACCCCGATGGTCGAAAAACGCCTCGACGACCCGCGCTTCCGCAAGATCAACACCGAGATGACGCCGTACCCGCGACTGGGCCGGGTGGACGACATCGCCAATACCGTTGCCTTCCTGTGCTCGGAGGCGGGTGCGTTCATCAACGGCCAGACCATCGTCGTCGACGGCGGCTGGAGCTCGACCAAATATCTCTCGGACTTCGGGCTCGACTCCCACTGGGTCCAGCCGTGAACCTGTTCACCTTGCTGGATCAGGCCGCGGCCCGGTTCGGTGATCGGGGGGCGGTGTATCACGGTGAGCGCCAACTGCATACCTGGCGTGAGCTGGCCGGTCGGGCAGTGCGCTTGGCGTCATCGCTGCGCCGAGCGGCCGGACCAGGCGCACGGATCGTGATCGCCAGCGAGAACCGGCCCGAGATCATCGAGCTGATGTTCGCCACCTGGGCGGCCGACTGTGTCGTCGTCCCGCTGAACTACAAGCTGCACCCCCGCGAGATGGCCCAGATCATCGACGACGCCGGTGCGGCCCTGGCCTTCGCGTCCCCGAAGCTGGCCCCCGGGCTGCGCACCGCCGTCGACGTGAACGTCGAAACCATCGGCGAGGCCGCGTATCTGGAGCGGTTCCACAGCGAGCCATCGGCACCGCCCGACCCGGATCCGTCCCGGCTGGCGTGGCTGTTCTACACCAGCGGCACCACCGGGCGCTCGAAGGGTGCGATGCTGACCCACCGCAACCTGACGGCGATGGCGATGGCGCACCTCGCCGATCTCGACGACCCCGATGCCGACTGCAGCCTGATCCACGGCGCGCCGATGTCGCACGGCTCCGGCCTCTACATCGCGCCCTACGTACTGCGCGGCGCCCGGCAGGTGGTGCCGGCATCGAGCGCGTTCGACGCCGACGAGTTCCTCGACCTGTGCGGGCACCACCCGGGCGCCACCGCATTTCTGGCGCCGACAATGGTGGCGCGCCTGGTGGGCACCGGCCGCGAGCGCCCGGCCAACCTGCGCTCGATCATCTACGGCGGCGGCCCGATGTACCTCGGAGACCTCAAGCGTGCGATGGCCGCGTTCGGGCCGGTGTTCGCCCAGCTCTACGGCCAGGGCGAGGCGCCGATGACGATCACCGGCCTGCGCCGCGCCGACCACCTCGGCGACGACACGATCCTGGGCTCGGTCGGCTATCCCCGCTCGGGTGTGCAGGTCGCGGTGCTGCGCGACGACGGCACACCCGCGCCTGTCGGCGAGGTCGGCGAGATCGTCTGCCGCGGAGACGTGGTGATGGCCGGCTACTGGAACAACCCGGACGGCACCGCTGAGGCCATCCGGGACGGCTGGCTGTTCACCGGCGACCAGGGCTCGTTCGACGAACGCGGGTATCTGACGTTGCGGGACCGCTCCAAAGACGTCGTGATCAGCGGTGGCAGCAACATCTATCCGCGTGAAGTCGAGGAGGCGTTGTTGGAGCACCCCGGCGTCGCCGAAGCGGGCGTGGTGGGCATGCCCGATGCCGAGTGGGGCGAGATCGTGGTCGCCTTCGTCGTCGGCGATGCCTCCGCCGCCGAACTGGACAGCCATCTGCTGGAACGCATTGCCCGGTTCAAGCGCCCGAAACGCTACGAGTTCGTCGACGCGTTGCCCAAGAACAGCTACGGCAAGGTGCTGAAGCGGGAGCTGCGCAGCCTGCTGGCCTGAGCTCGTGGTTCGGGTCTGACGATGTCATCGTTCCAGCTATTGGGCACGCGTCATCAGTTGGTGGTTGGTGGTGCTTGTGGTTGGAAGGGTTGGTACCACCACCAGTCGGCGCGTTCACCGGTGGGTCCAGGACAGGGTGCGACCGCGGGCGGCGGCCTACTGGGTGGGCGGGCCAGCGATCCGGGATGCAGTTCCTTCCCGCCTGCGTCGGTCACGACGAGGTGGCCGGCTGGTCCGGTGATGGTGATGACGCCGCGATGATGCAGCCGGTGGTGATAGGGACACACCAGCACCAGGTTGCTCAGCTCGGTGGGGCCGCCGTCTTCCCAATGCCGGATGTGATGCGCATGCAGGCCGCGGGTGGCGCCGCAACCCGGGACGGCGCAGCTGGGGTGCCGGTGCTCGAGTGCCCGGCGCAGCCGGCGGCTGATCGTGCGAGTCGAGCGGCCACAGCCGATCACTTGCCCCTCGCGTTCGAACCACACTTCACAGGTGGCATCGCAGGTCAGGTACTGCCGCTCGGCATCACAGAGCACGGGGCCCAGATGCAGGGAGCTGATCTGTTGTTCGACGTCGAGGTGCACCACCACCGTGGTGCGCTGCCCATGCGGGCGACGTTGCACCTCGCCGTCCCAACCGGTCTCGACCAGCCGCAGGAACGCATCAATATTCGTCGGCATCGGGGGATGGTGATCGGGCTTGCCGCCGGCGCTCTCGCGGTCGTGTTTCCACTCCGCGATCAGCGCATCACCATGCGACTGCAGTGCAGCCTCGAACTTCGCGGAGTCGGCATGCGGCAAGGTGATGCGCCAGAAGTCGAAATCAGCGTCGGTGGTCTTGGTGATCGCGGGCTGCGGCCCGGGCCGAGGACCGGGTTCGGGCCGCGATTCCAACTTGATCGCGGTGCGCAGCTGGGTGACGGTGGCAACACCGGCCAGCTGCGCATAGTGCTCGTCGGACCCCTCGGCTGCACGGCCGGCGATGACGCCCACCTGATCCAGCGACAGTTGGCCATCCCGCATGCCTTGGGCGCAGCGGGGGAACTCTGCAAGCCGGTGCGCGACGGTGCTGATGGTGTGGGCGTTTCCCGGTGACACACCGGTCTTCCAGGCCACCAACGCCGGGATTGACCGCGCCCCGGTAGCACCCCACAACTCGTCGCGCTCGACCTCGGCAACAATCTCCACGATGCGCCCATCGATCGCATTGCGCTGACCGGTCAACTCCGACAGCTCCTCGAACAACACCTCAAGACGTGCACCAGGACCCGCTTCGGCGCCGGCTGAGGTCGCGATCGAGGACATAACAACAGCATTGCAGGGGGGTACGACAATTCTCCGTACACCGGGCAGCTGACCGGAACAGCCGCGCACGGTTGGTGTTGCCGCCAGAACGCTACTGCACCTGTGACTTCATCTCGTCGAGGTTGACCAGAATCGGCCAGCCGCATACCGACAGCGCGTTGCCGTGCCCGGTTTCGTGGATGTCGAACGCGGACTGGATCGCCGAATGGAAACCCTGCACGTCCAGGGTCTGGTTGACCGCGCGTTTGGCCTGCCGCAGCGCGAATGACGGCATGGTGGCGATGTGCTCGGCGAGCCGGCGGGTCTCGGTGTCGAGGTCTTCCCGCGGAACCACCCGGTTGACCATGCCGGTCTGCTCGACTTCCTGCGCGGTCATCGCGCGGCCGGTGAACAGGATCTCCTTGGCTTTGCGCGGGCCCAGTTCCCAGGTGTGGCCGTGGTATTCGACGCCGCCGATACCCATCAGCACCACCGGGTCGGAGAACTGCGCGTCATCGGCGGCGATGATCAGATCGCACGGCCAGCACAGCATCAGCCCACCGGAGATACACCGGCCCTGCACCGCGGCGATCGACGGCTTGGGCACGTTGCGCCACCGCAGCGTGTACTCCAGGTAGCGCTTGCATTCGTGTTTGTAGATGAACTCCAGGGTGATCTTGTCCGGGACCGGTCCACCGCCCTTGAGATCGTGCCCGGCCGAGAAGTGTTTGCCGTTGGCCCGCAGCACGATCACGGCGACATCGTCGTCATCGGCGGCGCGTGTCCAGGCCGCGTCGAGTTCGTCGAGCAAGTCGGGGTTCTGGGCATTGGCCGCCTCGGGCCGGTTCAGCGTGATCGTCGCGATCCGGTCGGCGACCTCGTAATCGATGTACATGGGCGTCCTCAATTAGTTCCCCGGCCGCGCCGATTCCCGGTCGCGCCGACAATGGATGAGAAGATGCTTCTCATTCCAGGAAAGTTACCATCTTCTCTGCCGCGACGGCAGCGCCGAAATCGCCGACGTCCCCACCGAGTCATTCTCCGGTAGGGTGCATTCGTGTTCTCCCAAAAAGGCAACGGCGGAGCCGCTGGTGAGTAACCCCGAAGAGGAGCCCGTCTGGAAGCAGCGGGCGGTCGAGCGGTCGATCAAGACCGCGCGACTGCGGGCCGCCCAGCGCGTTCAGCGATTCCTGGACGCCGCCCAGGCCATCATCATCGAAAAGGGCAGCACAGACTTCACCGTCCAGGAGGTCGTCGAGCGTTCACGGCAGTCGCTGCGCAGCTTCTACCTGCAATTCAACGGCAAGCATGAGCTGTTGCTGGCGCTGTTCGAGGACGCCCTGAGCCGGACCGCCGACCAGATCCGGGCCGCCACCGAAGGCCAGGCCAAACCGCTGGAACGACTGAAGGTGGCCGTCGAGCTGCTTTTCGAACTCTCCCGGCCTGACCCGTCCGCCAAGCGCCCACTGTTCACCGACTTCGCGCCGCGACTGCTGGTTTCACACCCCACCGAAGTCCGAGTCGCCTTCACGCCGCTGCTGGGCCTGCTCGTCGAGTTGATGGAGGCCGCCGACGAGGCCGGTGAGCTGCGCCCGGGAGTCAACGCCCGGCGAATGGCGGCGATGACCATGCAGACCGTCATGTTCGTCGCGCAGTCCAGCGCCGACTCCGACGACCCGGGCGCGCGTCCCATCAGTGCAGATGAGGTCTGGGACTTCTGCGCCCACGGCCTGGCCGACTGAATCGGTAGCTCTCCGGCAAGCCGGATCACCCCACCCCGCCAGCGTGCATGTTGGCCCTCGACACGCCGGGTGAATTTGCACATCTGCGCACGCTCGCGCGCCCAGGGACAAACTGCCTTACGAAGGGCCGGCCCGACCCAGGCTTCCCATGCCGTAGTCCCATATGTTGTAATTGAGAACGTGATTTCCGCAAGTCGTGTACGCATCCCGAGCGCAGGTAACGCCGATGCGTAAAGTGCTCGCTCCCGACGTCACCAACTGGCCCGACGAGAACCCGGCCCTGATCGGCAGTCAATGCGACGACTGCGACGCGACGGTGTGGCCCCGGCAGGATCACTGCCCACGGTGCAGCGGCCCGCGGATGCAGGATCTGCTGCTGCCCCGGCAGGGGACCCTGGAAGCCTGGACGACCCAGGGCTTCGTGCCGAAGCTGCCCTACGCCGGCGGTGAGACGGCCGAAAGCTTCACCCCGTTCGGGGTCGGGCTGATCCGGCTCGGCGATGTCATCCAGGTGGAGGCCCGCCTGACCGAATCCGATCCGGCCAAGCTGAAGTTCGGCATGGACGTCGAATTGACCATGGTGCCGTTCTACGTCGACGACGACGGAACCGAGATTCTCACCTGGGCGTTCCAGCCCGTCTAAGGAGACCTGGAAAATGACGGTAGCGAACAACGATGTGGCGATCATCGGCGTCGGCCTGCACCCGTTCGGCCGGTTCGACAAATCAGCGATGCAGATGGGCGCCGAAGCGATCCACGCCGCGCTGGATGATGCCGGCATCGAGTGGAAAGACATCCAGTTCGGGGTCGGCGGCAGCTACGAGATCTCCAACCCGGACGCGGTGACGCGACTGGTCGGGCTCACCGGCATCCCGTTCACCAACGTGTTCAACGCCTGCGCGACGGCCGCGACTGCCACCCAGGTCTGCGCCGACAACATCCGCTCCGGCAAGTACGACATCGGTATCGCGATCGGCATGGACAAGCACCCCCGCGGGGCGTTCACCGACGATCCGGCCAAGCTGGCGCTGCCGGCCTGGTACGCCGAGAACGGACAGTTCGTCACCACCAAGTTCTTCGGCATGAAGGCCAACCGCTACCTGCACGATCACGGCATCTCTGCGCAGACGCTGGCCAAGGTCGCCGCCAAGAACTTCCGCAACGGTGCATTGAACCCGAATGCCTTCCGGCGCAAGCCGATGTCCGAGGACGCCATCCTCAATTCAACCGTGCTGAACTACCCGCTGACGCAGTTCATGTTCTGCGCTCCGGACGAGGGTGCGGCCGCGGTGGTGATGTGCCGCGGCGACATCGCCCACCGCCACAGCAACAAGCCGGTGTATCTGCAGGCCACCGAGATCCGGACCCGGACCTACGGCGCCTATGAGGTGCACGGGACGTCGGCTCCGATCACCGAAGACGTCTCCCCCACCGTCTACGCGGCCCGCGCCGCGTTCGAAAAGGCCGGTGTGGCACCCGAAGACGTCGACGTGGTCCAGTTGCAGGACACCGACGCCGGCGCCGAGGTCATCCACATGGCCGAATGCGGCTTCTGCGCCGACGGCGACCAGGAGAAGCTGCTCGCCGACGGCGCGACCGAGATCTCCGGATCGCTGCCGGTCAACACCGACGGCGGCCTGATCGCCAACGGTGAGCCGATCGGCGCCTCCGGACTGCGCCAGATCCACGAGCTGGTGCGCCAACTGCGCGGTGAAGCCGGTGACCGCCAGGTACCGGGTGAGCCCAAGGTCGGGTTCGCCCAGGTCTACGGCGCACCCGGCACAGCGTCGGCGTCCATCGTCACGGTCTGAGCCCGCGCGCTAGTCGTCCAGTGCCGGCGGCGGCCGGTAAACGGGTTCGTATCCGGCGACGCGAATCGGGCTGCCCACCAACCGGAAATCCCCGGCCGTGACGATCGCGTGGGTGTACTCCTTCAGCGCTTCGGGCATCGTGCGCACGGCGGCCGCCGGGATGCCCAGTGGCCGCAGGCGGCGCTCCCAACCGGCCGCGGTGTCGGCGGCCAGCGCGGCGGTGACCACGGCGAGCACTTCGGAGCGGCGGGCCGCGCGCTCCTCCATCGTCGCGAAGCCGTCGACACCGGCTTCGGTCGCGAAGGCCTTCCAGAAACCGTCGTGGGTGACGAACAGTGCCAGATAACCCTCTGCTGTCGGAAACAGCTGAGCTGGAACGTAATACGAGTGGGCCCCGTTCGGATGGCGCTGCGGTTCGATGCCGTCGTTGAGGTAGGCCGACGCACGGTAGTTCAGCTGGGACAGCATCACGTCGAGCAGCGACACCTCGACCTGACCGCCGCGGCCGCTGACGATCTGGGCCAGCAGGCCCAGTGCGGCCGCCAGTCCGGTGGAGTTGTCGGCCGACGAGTAGCCCGGCAGCGTCGGCGGGCCGTCCGGGTCGCCGGTCATCGCGGCGATCCCGGTGGCGGCTTGGATCACGTAGTCGAAGGCCGGTTCGTCACCGCCGTCCAGCCCGAACCCGGTCAGCGCCACGCAGACGATGCGCTCATTGTGGCGCTTCAATGATTCGTAGGTGAGTCCGAGCTTACGGATCACCGAGGGCTTCATATTCACCAGCAGCGCATGCGATTCGGCGACGAGCTCGCCCAGCCGTGCCTGCCCGGCTTCGGTGGTCAGGTCCAGGGTGATGCTGCGCTTGTTGCGATTGAGACTGGCGAAGTAGCTCGCACCGACCTGACGGGAGATCTCTCCGGCCGGCGGTTCGATCTTGATGACCTCGGCTCCGAGATCGGCCAGCAGCATGGTCGCGTACGGGCCGGCCAGCATCACCCCGACTTCGAGGATGCGAATCCCCGACAGCGGTCCGCTCACCGAATCTCCTTGGCCAGCTCCGCGATCACCTCGCGGGTGCGGTACTTGGAGGCAACCAGCTCGTCACGGGTCTCGCCGATCGGCAGCAGCCGCACGGACAGGTCCGTCACCCCCGCGTCGGCGTAGCGCCGGAACTGGGCCAGGATCGCCTCTTCGTCGCCCGCCGCGCAGAGGTCTCCGACGTCGCGGGCGTCGCCGCGCTCGAGCAGCCGCTGGTAGTTCGGCGAGACCTCGGCCTCGCCGAGGATGAGGTTGGCGCGCTCGCGTGCCGCTTCGACTTCGGAAGCCGCGCAAAGGCAGACCGGGATGCCGGCGACGATGCGGGGGGCGGGCCGGCCGGCGTTCTGCGCCGCCTTGGTGATCCGCGGCGCGATGTGATCGCCGATCGCCCGCTGGTCGGCCATCCACAGCACCGTGCCGTCGGTGAACTCGCCGGCCAGCTCCAGCATCACCGGCCCGAGCGCTGCCACCAACACCGGCATCGGCGAATCCGCGCCCAGCACAGTCGGATTGTGCACGGCGAAGTTCTTGTTGACGACCTCGACGGGGCCGGGTCCGGCCACCGCCGTGTTCAGCACCTCGAGATAGTCGCGGGTGTAGGCGGCCGGTCGCTCGTAGGGCAGCCCCAGCATGTCGGTGATGATCCAATGGTGCGACGGCCCGACGCCGAGCGCGAGACGGCCGCCGATGGCGGCGTGCACCGACAGCGCCTGGCGGGCCAGCGCGATCGGATGCTGAGCCTGCAGCGGAACGACGGCGGTGCCGAGTTCGATCCGGGTGCTCCGCGCCCCCATCAGCGCCACGGCGGTCAACGCGTCGAAGTCGTTGGGCACCTGCGGGATCCAGGCGGTGTCCAGCCCGGCCTCCTCGGCCCACTCGATGTCGGCGATCAGCTTGGTGACCTTGCGCGCCATGTCGCCGCGCTCGGCCCCGATCATCACTCCAAGTCGCATGTCAGGGTGCCTCCGTCTGCCCGATGACCTGCCGGACCCCGGTCAACAGGTCATCCAATGAGGTTCCGGTGGGAAAGACCGCCGCAGCGCCCAGCGACAACAGCTTGGGCACATCGGATTGCGGAATGGTTCCACCGACCACCACCGCGATGTCGCCGCCGTCCGCGGCCCGCAGCGCCTCGACGATGCGTGCGGTCAGCGCGACGTGGGCGCCGGACAGGATGCTCAGTCCGACCACCGCCACGTCCTCCTGCAGGGCGGTGGCGACGATGTCCTCGACACGCTGGCGGATGCCGGTGTAGATGACCTCGAAGCCGGCGTCACGCAGCGTCCGCGCGACGATCTTGGCGCCGCGGTCGTGGCCGTCCAGGCCGGGCTTGGCGACCAGGACCCGTGCCGGGCCGGACACGGAAGAGGCGAGCGGAGAAGTCATCAGTACACCACCGGTTGCTGGAATTCGCCCCAGACCGCCTTGAGCGCCGAGACCATCTCACCCACCGTGCAGTAGGCGTTGGCGCAGTCGATCAGGGAATGCATCAGGTTGTCGTCGCCCTCCGCGGCGCGCGACAGCGCGGCCAGCTTGGCGGCGACGTCGCCGTCGTCCCGCTCGGCCTTGACCCGGGCCAGCCGCTTGAGCTGGACGTCGCGGCCCTCGGCATCGAGCTCGTAGGTGGCGATCTCCGGTGGCGGCTCGTCGGACGTGAACTTGTTGACCCCGACGACCGGCCGGGAACCGCCCTCGATCTCGTGGTGGATCTTGAACGCCTCGTCGGCGATCAGCCCCTGCAGATAACCGTCCTCGATGGCGCGGACCATGCCGCCGTGGCGCTCCAGGTCGTCCATGATCTCGATGATGCGCTCCTCGGTGGCGTCGGTGAGCGCCTCGACGAAGTAGGACCCGCCGAGCGGATCGGCCACCCGGGTCACCCCGGTCTCGTAGGCCAGGATCTGCTGGGTGCGCAGGGCCAGCGTCGCCGACTCCTCGCTGGGCAGGGCGAACGGCTCGTCCCAGGCGGCGGTGAACATCGACTGGACCCCGCCCAGCACCGCGGCCATCGACTCGTAGGCGACCCGCACCAGGTTGTTCTGGGCCTGGGGCGCGAACAGCGAGGCCCCGCCGGCCACACAGCCGAACCGGAACATCGACGCCTTGTCGACATCGGAGCCGTAGCGCTCGCGCACGATGGTGGCCCAGCGGCGCCGTCCCGCCCGGTACTTGGCGACCTCCTCGAAGAAGTCGCCGTGGGTGTAGAAGAAGAACGAGACCTGCGGGGCGAACTGGTCGATGGTCATCCGCCCGCGCTCCACCACGGTGTCGCAGTAGGTGACGCCGTCGGCCAGGGTGAACGCCATCTCCTGCACCGCGTTGGCGCCGGCGTCACGGAAGTGCGCCCCGGCCACCGAGATCGCGTTGAATCGCGGCACCTCGGCAGCACAGAACTCGATGGTGTCGGCGATCAGGCGCAGCGACGGCTCGGGCGGCCAGATCCACGTCCCGCGGGACGCGTACTCCTTGAGGATGTCGTTCTGGATGGTGCCGGTGAGTTTGGCTCGCGGCACGCCCTTGCGCTCGGCCGCGGCCACGTAGAACGCGAGCAGGATCGCTGCGGTGCCGTTGATGGTGAAGCTGGTGCTGATCTTGTCCAGCGGGATCGAGTCGAACAGGATCTCGGCGTCGGCGAGGGTGTCCACCGCCACCCCGACGCGGCCGACCTCCTCGCCCACCTCGGGGTCATCCGAGTCGTACCCGCACTGGGTGGGCAGGTCCAGCGCGACCGACAGGCCGGTGCCGCCCTGGCTCAGCAGATATTGGTAGCGGCGGTTGGACTCCTCGGCGGTGCCGAAACCGGAGTACTGCCGAAATGTCCAGAGCCGGCCGCGGTACCCGGACTCGAAGTTGCCCCGGGTGAACGGGTAGGTCCCCGGCGCTGCCGGTTCGACACGTCGGTCTTCCGGCCCGTACACCGGTTTCAGCGGGATTCCCGAAGAGGTCTGCACTGGGTCGTTCATCGATGGATACGGTACTTGCAAAAAATGAGAATGCCAATACCATGCCCGCCGACTGGCCGATCGTCGGCCGATCGGGACGGCTATCCGGCCAGGTTGAAGTTCCCGCTGGCGCCGTAGACCGACAGCGAGACCAGCAGCGTCACCGACACGACGACGACCAGCGACGTCCGTACCGCATTGCCCACCGCGACACCGACCCCGGCGGGGCCGCCCGCCGCGAAATAGCCGAAGTAGGTGTGGATCAGCAGGATGGTGATCGCCATCAGGAAGGCCTGCAGGAACGACCACAGCAGGTCGATGGGGTTCAGGAAGGTCCGGAAATAGTGGTCATACAAGCCGGCCGACTGCCCGAACAGGAACACCGTGGTGAATCGACTGGCGACGAACGACAGGATCACCGCAATGGAGTACAGCGGGGTGATCGCGACCAATCCGGCAACGATGCGGGTGCTGACCAGGTAGGCGATCGGGCGAATCGCCATCGCCTCCAGCGCGTCGATCTCCTCGTTGATGCGCATCGCGCCCAGCTGCGCCGTCACCCCGGCGCCGAAGGTGGCCGCCAGCCCGATGCCGGCGACCACCGGGGCCGAGATGCGGACGTTGATGAACGCCGCCAGGAATCCGGTCAGCGCCTCGATGCCGATGTTGCCCAGCGAGCTGTAGCCCTGCACCGCAAGGGTGCCGCCGGCCGCCAGGGTCAAGAAGCCGACGATCACCACGGTGCCGCCGATCATCGCCAGTGTCCCGGTGCCCATGCTGATCTCGGCGATCAGCCGGATGACCTCGCGGCGGTAATGGGTGAATGCGAACGGCGCCGTGGCGATCGCCCTGCCGTAGAACAGGGTGTGATCACCGAGCCGGCCCAGCGCCGCCATCGGTCGCCGGAACTGCCGGGTCACACCCGGATAGACCGCCTGTAAGGCGCGCAGCGCCACGCTCAGCGCGCCGTCATCTTGATGCCGATCGCGGTGACGACCACGTTGACGACGAACAGCGACATGAAGGCGTACACGACGGTCTCATTCACCGCGTTGCCGACGGCCTTGGCGCCGCCGCCGGAGATCGTCAGGCCGCGGTAGCAGGCGACCATGCCGGCGATCAGGCCGAACAGCGCCGCCTTGATGCAGGAGATGATCAGTTCGGGAACGCCGGTCAGCAAGGTGATACCCGCGGCGAACGCGCCGGGGTTGACGTCCTGCACAAAGACCGAGAACACGTAGCCGCCCAGGATGCCGATGATGACCACCAGGCTGTTGAGCAGCAGTGCCACCAGCCCGGCGGCCAGCATGCGCGGTGTCACCAGCCGCTGCACCGGGTTGATGCCCAAGACCTCCATGGCGTCGATCTCTTCGCGGATCGTGCGCGAGCCCAGGTCGGCGCACATCGCGGTGGCGCCGGCGCCGGCGACGATCAACACCGTCACCATCGGCCCGACCTGGGTGACCGCCCCGAAGGCCGCTCCGGCGCCGGACAGGTCGGCGGCACCGAGCTCCCGCAGCAGGATGTTCAGGATGAAGCTGACCAGGACGGTGAAGGGAATCGCCACCAGCAAGGTGGGCGCCAGTGAGACCCGGGCGACGAACCAGGACTGCTCCAGGAATTCGCGGGCCTGAAACGGGCGCTGGAACATGAACTTCACCGCGTCGACCGTCATGCTGAAAAGCCCGCCGACGGCCTGCATCGGCTGCGCCAACCGCCCGATCGCAAGCTGCGGGGACCATGAAGTCAGGTCCTTGATCCCCATAGCGGCAGGCTCCTTTGGAACGCTAGCGGGCACGATGCGTGTGGATACTATCCGATTCGAGGTTTCTGCGATAGCTGCTTCTAATTTTTTTGCACACGCATTCTCATTTAGAGCAAACGGCTCATCTATAGTCGGCCGTCGACCCGCAGCGCGGGGTGCACCCACGCCGGTGACCTGCGCTCTTTGAACGCCCGGAAGCCCTCGATGGCCTCCGGCGCACCCAGGCTGGTGCTCATCCCGATCCGATCGAACATGCCGAGGTAGGAGTCCAGGCTCGACTTGACCACCGCGCGCGCGGCCGGCGCCGTCCGGCAACATTGCGCCAGCACGTCGCGCGCGGCGCCGGGTAGATCGTCGTGCGGGACCACACGTGCCACCATCCCCCAATCCAGGGCTTCCTGCGCCCCGAACGTGCGACCGGTGAACATCAGGTCACGGGTTCGGACCGGCCCGACCACGCGCGCCAGCATCTGGCTGTAGTAGGTGTCGGCGATGCCGCGAAACAGCTCGGGCACCCGAAACGTCGCCCGGTCACTGACCACGGCGACATCGCTGCACAGCGCGATCTGCAGTCCGCCGCCCTGACACAGTCCGTTGACCGCGGAGACGACCGGTTTGACCGAGGTGCGCAAGGCGTCGAACGGGGTGACGTCCATGCCCAGCGCGGAGCCGAACGTGATCCAGTCGTCCGCGCCGCCGCCGCCCATGTCGCCACCCGGGGCGAACACGTCGCCGGTGCCGGTGATCAACAACCCGGCCAGGTCCGGATCCTGATTGACGCGGCCCACCGCGTAGCGGATACCGAAGTACATCGCCGGCGTCATGGCATTGCGGGCCTCGGGGCGGTCCAGGGTGCACACCGCGATCGGCCCCTCGCGCCGAAACGACAGGTAGGGCGTTCCGAGCCAGTCGCCCTCCGGCGGCCGCGGCAGGGATTCAGCAGCCATCAGTGCAGACCTCTCCTTCGCTACTTCTTTTGCGGTGAGCGAGCGCGATCACCCGGTCAGCTGCCGCACCAGCTCAAGGGTGCCCAGATCGCGTATCGCCTGGCAGGCGCGGCGCAGCATGGTGACGAACATGTCGTCGCCGCGGTCGGTGCCGGCGGCGAACACCAGTCCGAGCGCGCAGATCAGCGGGGCCTGCAGTACACCGAACCGGTAGTCCTGCCAACAGGTTTCCCAGTCGTAATCGGTCACCCCGTGGCCCAGCAGCGCGGCGTGATACGCCGCGACCAGATCCGCTTCGATCGCCGACCGCAGCTCGGGTTGCAGGCTGGTGGCGGTGAAGAACGCCAGGTCCCGCGCCGGCAGGCCGACACCCAGCGTCTGCCAGTCGACGATCCAGACCTGGTCGCCCTCGGGGCTGAACAGCATGTTGTCCAGCCGATAATCGCCGTGGATCAGCGCGAACCGGCCGAGCGGCGCCGACACCCACGGCGTGATCACGTCCAGAGCCGCCGTCAACGTCTCGCAGTCGGCGTCGCCGAGTTGCGCGCCGAGTCGCTCCACGGTGGTTGCCGAACACATCCTGGCGATGTCGCCCATGCCCTTGGCGCCGGCCTCATCCAACTGGGTCATCGCCAGGCCGGGAAACGTCAGCCACTTCTCGTCGCACCAGGTGGGCGCGTGCAGCCCGGCCAGCGCAGTCACCGCCAGGCGCGCCTGCCGTTCATCGCAACCCGCGATCTGATCACCCTGAACCGCGGGCGCCCGGTCGGCGAGCAACAACGCGTACTCGGTTGCGTCAGCATTGATTTCGCAGTGAAAGCACTCCGGTATCGGTATCCGGACGAGATCGGCGACGTCGTGATAAAAGGCGCACTCGCTGCGATAGCCCAGTACCACCCGGTCACGGACTGCATCGTCACCGGCGGGGAGTTTGATCACGAAGGTGCCGGGCAGGCCGGCCGGATTGTCGGCGTAGGTCGCCGACACGCGGTAGGTGGCTCCGGTCTGGCCGGTGCCGACCGGCACGACGTCGACCGAGACCACGTCGACCGGTGCGCCCCGGGCGCTCAGGACACCGGAGAGCCACTGGCTCGTCACGTCGTGCGGATGCCGCGGTATCAGAGCAGCGGAAGTCACCGGGCGCACTCCGGCGCAAGGGAACTCATACCCGAAGTCCATCCGGACAGCCGCTTGCAGCCATGCCGCGAGACGTTACAGTAAGAATTTCAGTATGGTCAACGAACGGGGACTCCGCAGATGACGAACGCCCAGGACTGGCAGGAGACGCTGGAGGATCTGGACCGGCGACGTCAGCACACGCGAGCCATGGGCGGCACTGAGCGGGTGGCCAAGCACCGCGGGAAGGGCAAGCTCGACGCGCGGGCCCGCATCGGGCACCTGCTCGACCCCGGAACCTTCCGCGAATTGGGCACGATGGTCGGGGCGGAGATCGCGGCCGACGGGATCGTGGTCGGCTCCGGTCTGGTCAACGGCTCGCCCGTCATGGTGGGCGCGGAGGATTTCACCACGCTGGCCGGCAGCATCGGACCCGGCGGCAACGCCAAGCGCTACCGCATCGCCGAACTGGCGCTGCGCGACAAGATTCCGTTGGTGATGCTGCTGGAGGGCGCCGGATTCCGGCCCACCGGTGAGCATTACGGGCGCACCCCGACCGACCTGCTGGCCCAGGCGCAGTGTTCGGGCAAGGTTCCGACCGTCGCCGCGGTGCTCGGCCCCTCGGCCGGGCACGGCGCCCTGGTCGGCCCGGTCTGCGACTTCCGGATCATGAGCCCGCACGGCGCGATCTTCACCGCCGGGCCTCCCGTGGTCAAAGAGTCGACGGGCGAAGAGATCTCGAAGGAAGACCTGGGCGGACCCGAGGTGGCTTTGAACAGCGGCGTCATCCACAACTTCGCCGCCGATGACGCGGCGGTGCTCGACGACATCCGCCGGTATCTGTCCTACTTCCCGCCGAGCGCCTGGTCGTATCCGCCGGCGTCGACCCCGGATCCGGCCGGCGAGTCCCGGCCCACTCCGGAGCTGCTCGACATCGTCTCGCGCGACAACCGTCGCGTCTACGACATGCGCTCGGTGCTCGACGTCATCTTCGACCGGCCGGACTGGTTCGAGGTGCAGCCACGGTTCGGACGCGCCATCATCTGCGCGCTGGCCCACCTCGGTGGCCATCCGGTCGCGGTGGTGGCCAACCAGCCGCAGGTGCTGGCCGGCTCGATCGACACCGACGCCGCCGACAAGGCCGCCCACTTCATCACGGTGGCCGATTCGTTCCATCTGCCGATCGTGTTCCTGGCCGACAATCCCGGCATGCTGCCCGGCAGCCGTTCGGAGCGCAGCGGCGTGCTGCGGGCCGGCGCCCGGATGTTCGCCGCCCAGACCGCGGCCACCACCCTGAAGCTGCATCTGACCCTGCGCAAAGCCTACGGCTTCGGTTCCATGGTGATGTCGCTGCTCGGATTCGACTCGCAGGTCGCGACATTCGCCTACCCCGGGGCGACGATGGGGGCGATGAGTGCCGCCGCTTTGAGCGCGGCCTCGCATGCCGGCGAGGATCTGGCCGCCAAGCTGCGCGACACCGAGTTGCAGGCGTCCTATCACTCCGCCAAGCAGCTCGGCTTCGACGAGCTCATCGACCCGCGCGAGACCCGCGATGCGCTGCTGTGCGCCCTGCGACGCGGTCTTTCCAGCCGGCAGGCGGCTGCCGAGCCGGTCAGCCGAACCGTCATCATGCCCTGATGAGCACACTGCGCAACGCGATCCTCGGCGGCTGGGAATTGTCGTCTTTTGAGTCCCGCGACACCGCCACCGGCGCGGTCACCCATCCGTTGGGCACGGCACCGCGCGGCTTGATCCTCTACACCGGCGATGGCTACATGTCCGCGCAACTGACCGATGCGGGTTTCGGCACGTACTTCGCCTACGGCGGCCGCTTCCACGTGGACGAGAACACCGCAACGGTGCATCACGAGGTGAGCGTGTCGATGCTGCCGGAGCTGTTGGCCCAGCCGCAGTTGCGGCAGGCCGTGGTGAACGGCGATCGGCTCACCCTGTCGGCGACGACCACCAACGACGGTGTGACGAGCCACAACACGTTGGTCTGGGTCAGACGTCGATGATGACCTTGCCCACCGCTTTGCGGTCGGCCACGTAGCGCAGCGCCGCCGCGGTGTCGGCGAGGCCGAAGCGGGCACCGATGTAGGGGCTGACCCGGCCGCCGGCGAACAGCTCGGCGAGCTCGGCCAGGTCGCGTTCATTTTCTTCGGGGTGATCGTCGGCGAAGGTCCGGATCTCCATGCCCTGCACGGTGATGCCCTTGAGCATCACCAGGTTCAGTGGGATCGCCGGGATCGATCCGGCGGCGTAGCCGAGAGTGACGAAGCGTCCACCGCGGGCCAGGCTGCGCAGCGCCGGTTCGGCGTAAGGCCCGCCGACCGGGTCGAGCACCGCCTGGGCGCCGTCCCCGGTGATCTCGCGGATCCGGGACTTGAGGTCTTCGCGGTCATAGTCGATGACGGCTTCCGCGCCGCGCTGCGTGCACACCTTCAGCTTCTCCGGGCTGGATGCGGCAGCCAGCACCCGCGCCCCCAGCGCCACTCCCAGATCGACCGCCGCCAGCCCGACACCGCCGGCGGCGCCGAGGACCACCACCCAATCACCTTGCGCCACTTGGGCTACCGAGCGCAGCGCGTGATACGCGGTGCGGTAGGTGACGCCGAATCCGGCCGCGGCCGCGTAGTCGATGCCGTCGGGTATCGCACTCACCGACGCGGCGGGCAGCAGCGCCTGCTCGGCGAATGCGCCCACGAACGAGGTACCGACCACCCGATCACCGGGGCTGAACGGCACGCCGTCGCCGGCCGCGATCACATCGCCGGCCAGTTCGCTGCCGGGCGTGAACGGGGCCGGGATCTTCAGCTGATACTTGCCGCCGATCATCAGCACGTCGGGAAAGTTGACCGCCGCGGCCCGCACCCGGACCACCATCGTTCCGGGCCCGGCGGTGGGGTCCGGAAGTTCTTGGAGCACCAGGTCTTCCGGCGGTCCGTACTGTTGGCAGACGATCGCGCGCATCAGGCTCCCAGTCCACGTAGGCAGAACGCCACCAGATGGTCGACATCGGCCCGCTTGGGCTGGGCGGCACCGCCCAGGTAGCGGCGCATGGTGGCCAGCGTGCAGGTGAAGACCGTGTCGGCGTCCCGGCGCGGGTCGCGCCCCCCGAGTGCTGCCACCGGTTCGGTGAGCAACTCACGCAGCGGCGCCAAGATCTCGTCATCGGGGACCCCGGCGGCGGTCAGCTGGGTGCTGGCCGCGCGGCTCATGCTCAGCAGATGGGGATCGGACACCTGCGCCACCGTACCGCGTATCCATCGGGCCACCTGGCCGGCCGGCGTGGCTTCCTTGGCCAACTGGTGTGAAAGATAGGAGACGACGATCGCGACCCCGCGCTCCATCACCGCCTGGAAAAGTTCGTCCTTGCCGGTGAAGTAGCGGTAGAACGCCTTGTTCGACGATCCGGCCTCGGCGACGATGTCCGACACCCGGGGCTCTTCCGGCGCGACCCGCTCCAGCACCGTCACCGCTGCCGCGAGGATGCGCTCGACTTCGGCGGTGGCCTGCTGCTGGCGGTCGTCGAGCGCGCGGTGGACCGCGGCATCGACTCTGCTCACGGCACCGCGGGGATCCGGTCGACCAGGTCGCCGTACTTGGCGCGGGCGGCCTCGATGCGGTTGTCCAGGAATTCGCTGGGCCACTCCGGGTCCTCGGCCTCGTAGCCTTTGAGCAGTAGCCGAGCCAGGTTCACCTTGTGCGCTTCGGTGGGCCCGTCCGCGAGCCCGAGTGCCACCCCGCCGAGTAACACGTTCACCAGCGGCAGCTGCTCGGTCAGCCCCATCGCGCCGTGAACCTGGATGGCACGCAGCCCGATCGACTTGAGGATCTGCGACGCCAGGATCTTGCAGACGCCGATCTCGGCGCGGGCCGCCTTCTCGTCGCCGGAGTCGATCAGCCATGCCGCGTGCAGCACCGTCAATCGGAACGGGATCAGCTCGGCATAGGAGTCGGCGATGAACTCCTGCACCAGCTGCTTGTCGGCCAGCGAACTACCTTGGGTGAAGCGGCTTTTGGCGCGACGGGCCATCATGTCGAGGGCGCGCTGCGCCACCCCGATCGAGCGCATGGCGTGATGCAGCCGGCCACCGGTCAGCCGGCTCTGCAGGATCAGGAAGCCTTGGCCCGGCTCCCCCAGGATGGCGTCGGCGGGCACCCGGACGTTGTCGTAGCGCACCAGCGAATGCCCGGCCTCATGGTGATGCGAGCCGACCAGGTGGTGGGTGGCCTCGACGACCAGGCCCGGGGTGCCGGCCGGGATCAGGAACGTCGACGCGCCTCGGTGCACCGGCACGTCCGGGTCGGTGATGGCCACCACGATGAAGAACGACGCCACCGAGGCGTTGGAGGAGAAGTACTTTCGTCCGGTGATCACCCACTCGTCTCCATCACGGACGGCCCGAGTGGTGAACACCCGCGGGTCGGCGCCGCCTTGGGGTTCGGTCATCGAGAAGCAGGAGAAGATCTCCCCGGACAGCAGCCCGGCCAGATACTCGTCCTTTTGGGCGGGGGTGCCGAAGCGGGCCAGGATCTCGGCGTTGCCGGTGTCGGGGGCCTGGGTGCCGAACACGATCGGCGCCCAGCTGGACCGCCCCAGGATCTCGTTGATCAGGGTCAGCTTGACCGCACCGAATCCCTGTCCGCCGAGTTCGGGACCCAGATGCGGGGCCCACAGCCCTTGCTCGCGTACCCGGGCCTTGAGCGGATCGACGATGCGGCGCCGTTCGTCGTTCAGCGGCAGGTATTCGCAGCCGGGGAACACCACCTCCAATGGTTCCACCTCGTCGTGCACGAACGCCCGGACCCAGTCGAGCTTGGCCTCGAACTCCGGTTCGGTGGAGAAATCCCACGTCATCTCCTCGCTCCTCTCGCGGTGGATCAGGGAAGATCAGGCACTGCCGCCGTCGGCCCGTAGGATCGAGCCGGTGGTAAAGCTGGAGGCGTCCGACATCAAAAACAGTGCGGCGCCGACGATCTCCGACGGATTTCCGGCGCGCTGCAATGCCGCGGTGCCGAACGGATTGTCGGATTCGGTGAAGTTCCACGCCTTGGAGATGTCGGTCAGAAACGGCCCGGGCATCAAGGTGTTGACCCGCACCGTCGGACCGAAGGCGTGCGCCAGCGCCTCGGTCATGACGTTGAGACCGGCCTTGGACGCCGCGTACGGGATGAACGACGGGTGTGGGCGCAGCGAGCCGTGGGTGCTGACGTTGATGATCGATCCCCGGCCGGCGGCCACCATCCGTTCACCGATCAGGGCCGAGAGCCGGAACGGGCCTTTGAGGTTGAGGTTGACCACCGCGTCGAACATCTTCTCGGTGACGTCGGACTGCTTGTCGTAGACCGGTGACATGCCGGCATTGTTCACCAGCACGTCGACCCGGCCGAACCGCTGATAGGCCGCGTCAACGAGTCCGTCGAGTTGATCCCAGCGCCCGACGTGCACGGCGTAGGGCAGGGCGGTGCGCCCGGTTTCGGCCTCGATCTCCGCGGCGGTGGCCTGGCAGGCGTCGAGTTTGCGGCTGGCGATCACCACGTCGGCACCGCAGCGGGCGGCGGCCAGCGCCATCTCGCGGCCCAGGCCGCGACTGCCGCCGGTTACCAGCACCACCCGGTCGGTCAGGTCGAACAGCGTGTCGGCGTATCCCACGTCAAGCCCCCGCCGACGAACGGGCCAGCTCGGCCGCCGTGGCGATCAGCTGCGGGATCATCGGGCCCATGGCAGCGGCGATCTTCGGGTCGACCCGGTCACCGATGACCGAAGCGGCGTAGGTCTTCTCCAGCACGATCCCCAGCTTCCAGTTGGCCAGCACCAGGTAGTAGTCGATGTTCTCCGTGGACAGTCCGCTGACCTGCTCGTAGCGTTCCAGCAATTCGGTGCGGGTCGGCATTCCTTCGAGGTCGGCGTAATAGCCTTGCGTGCGGGGGTTTTCGCCGTCGTAGCCGAGCAGCGCCCAGGCCAGGTCCAGCAGCGGATCGCCGATGGTGGTCATCTCCCAGTCGATGATCGCGACCAGTTTCGCCGGGGCGCCGTGTGCGTACATCACGTTGGCGAACTGGTAGTCGCCGTGCATGATGCCCGGGGTGTAGTGCTCGGGGCGGTTGCGCCGCAGCCACTCCGACGCGTCGTCCAGACCCGGCAGGTCGCGCACCCGGTAGCTGTTCAGGAATGCCAGCCAGCGGTCGACCTGCCGTTCGTGGAACCCGTCGGGACGCCCGAACCCTTCGAGTCCACGGGCGCGCCAGTCGACCCGGCCGAGGCGGGCCGCACCCTCGACCAATTCGAAGGCGAGGCCGCGACGTGCGGTCAGGTCCGTGTCGAACGGGGCCGGCCAGGCGTTGCCGGTCGAGTTCCAGCCATCCACTTCGGCCATCACGTAGAACGGTATGCCGACCAGGCCGCCGTCCTCGTCGGCGGCGATCAGCTCGGCGTGCGGGACATCGGTTCCCGACAGCGCCCGCACCAGTCGGATCTCGCGCCGCAACCCGTCGATACGGGCGGCGTCGGCCCGGGCGCCCGGCATCCGAAGCACCATCGTGACGCCGCCCCTGCGTAGCCGGTAGAGGGTGTTCTGCGAGCCGCCGGTAAGCGGCTCCAACGTGGGTTGCTCACCGTCCCCCGGTGCGCCGTTGGCGTCGAGCCAACGCCCCAGGGCGGCTGCGTCGAGCCGGGGCCGTTGCGCACCGTCCATTGCCTGCACCTCTCAATCTCTATCAAGAGAATAGCGTTCTCCCTGGAGATGGCAAGGCCTTCGGGCGTCACTATGGTCGCGAGCGTGCGCGTTCCCGGACGCCGACACGGAGTGTCGGCCGGGAACGCGCACGCTCGCGCTGAGTAGAGATGACCCGCGTTAGGGGGTGAGCACCTCGGAGATCGGGGCACCGTCGGCGATCTTGGCCCGCACCCCCATCACCTTGCCGGGCCGGCCGGCGCCGACGACGCCGACCAGCGCGCCGTCGCGCTCGTAGTAGGCCAGGAACTTGTGGCCGTCGTCCTCCACCAGGTGCACGGTGTCGGTCGCCTTGGGCTCGCCGAGGCACTGGATCTTGACGTCGTACTGGTCGCTCCAGAAGTACGGGGGCACCGCCACGTCGTGCAGTGACTCCCGGCCCAGCATCGTCGGCACCATCACCCGCACCTGGGTGATCACGTTGCTCCAGTGCTCCACCCGCACCTCGTGGCCGCCGGGGCCGCGCCAGAACGCCACGTCGCCGACGGCCCACACATTCGGCACGCTGGTGCGCCCGGTCAGGTCGCAGAGCACTCCGTTATCGACATCGATGCCGCAGCCGTCCAACCAACCGGTCGCGGGCCGGGAGCCGACGCCGAGCACCACCAGGTCGGCTGCCAGTTCGGCGCCGTCGGCGAGCACCACGGTCTCGACGCGACCGTCACCGCGGACCTCGGCGACCCCGACACCGGCGCGCACGTCGACACCATTGGCCCGGTGCAGCCGCGCCACCAGTTCACCGATCTGCTCACCGAGCACCGCGGCCAGCGGGGCGGGTTGCGGTTCGACCAGCACCACTGCCACTCCCAGCTTGCGCAGGCTGGCCGCCGCCTCACAGCCGATGAAACCGGCGCCGATCACCACCGCGCGCCGTGCCGCGGCCGCATCGCCGCGCAGCACCAGGCTGTCCTCGAAGGACCGGACCACCCGGATACCGTCCAGGTCACCGAAGCTCGGGATGCGCCGCGGCACCAGCCCGGTGGCGATGACGAGCTGGTCATAGCGCAGTACAGTGCCGTCGGCCAGCGTCACGGTCTGCGCCGCGACGTCGACACCGCGCGCGCCGCAGTCCAGCCGCAGGTCGATGTCGTGGCCGGCGTAGAACTCGGGCGGTTCCAGAGTGGTGTCGTCGCGTTCGCCGCGCAGCACATCTTTGGTCAGCGGCGGCCGGTCATACGGCGGGCGGGCCTCCTCGGAGACGATGGTGATCGGCCCGGAGTACTCCTCACGCCGCAGTTCCTCGGCGGTACGCACGGCTGCAAGGCCGCCGCCGACGATGACGACACCATGTTTGGGCCCGTGTTCGGGCACGTCGCTCCCCCTCGTTGTGATCCCAGCAGAGCGCTCAGTATTTCAAAGCGCCCTTGTCGACCGGGATCTGCACGCCCGTCAAGACTCCTGAGCCGCTGCCGGCGAGCCATACGACCACCTCGGCGACATCTTCGGAGCTCATGAAACCGTTGGGGTGCAACGGCATCGGCGGGAAAGCGTGCAGGTAAGCGGGGTGCTCACCGAAGATCTTGGCCATCACCTGCGGCTCGATCATCGGGGTGTCCACGGAGTAGGGGTGGATGGAGTTGACCCGAATTCCGTACTCGCCGACCTCCAACGCCAGGGTGTTGGTCAAGGCCACCAGGCCGTACTTGGACGCCGCGTAGTGGCCGTTGCCGGGGGTGGCCTTCACCCCGGCCGACGAACTGACGATCACGATCGAGCCGCCGTTGCCCGCCTCGATCATCGCCGGAACCGCGGCGCGGATGGTGCGCCAGGTGCCGGTCAGGTTGACGTCGATGACGGTGTTCCACTGCTCGTCGGTGAGCTCCCAGAGCCGCCCCCAGCTCAGCACACCGGCGTTGGCCACCACGACGTCGAGCCGGCCGAACTGCTCCACCCCGTCGGAGACCAGGGCGCGCAGAGCGGCGTCGTCGCGGACGTCGAGCGAACGGGCCAGCACCTTGCGGCCGTGCGCCTCGACCCCGCGGACCATCTCGGCGAGGTCGTCAGGCGTGGCGGCCGGATAGGTGATGCACTCCGATGCCGGTGCGCAGATGTCGGCGGCGATGATGTCGGCGCCCTCGGCCGCCAACCGGATCGCGTGCGCCCGGCCCTGGCCGCGCGCCGCACCGGTGACCAAGGCCACCTTGCCCTGCAGGTTCTGGTTCTGGTTCTCACTCACGCGACGAGGCTAGCAGCTGAAAATGGAACGTGTTCTAGGCGGCCCACCCCGGACCGCCGAGTGTGCGGTTTCGTCGGTGATCGGCGCGATCAGCGAACCGAACCGCACACTCGCCGACGAGAAGCCAACGAAAAGCGGCGCCCACCCGAAGGTGAGCGCCGCCGTTCGAGCCAGAACTACTTGATGATCTTGACGACCCGGCCGGCGCCGACGGTACGACCACCCTCACGGATGGCGAACCGCAGACCCTCGTCCATGGCGACGGGCTGGATCAGCTTGACGGTCATCTCGGTGTTGTCACCGGGCATCACCATCTCGGTGCCCTCCGGCAGGCTCACCACACCGGTCACGTCGGTGGTGCGGAAGTAGAACTGCGGACGGTAGTTGGTGAAGAACGGCGTGTGTCGGCCGCCCTCGTCCTTGGACAGGATGTAGGCCTGGCCCTCGAACTCGGTGTGCGGGGTGGTGGTGCCGGGCTTGACCACAACCTGGCCGCGCTCGACGTCCTCGCGCTTGATACCGCGGATCAGCAGACCGACGTTGTCGCCGGCCTGGCCCTGGTCCAGCAGCTTGCGGAACATCTCCACACCGGTGACGGTGGTCTTGGTGACGGTGGTCTTGATACCGACGATCTCCACGTCCTCGTTGACGTTGATCACGCCACGCTCGACGCGGCCGGTGACCACGGTGCCACGACCGGTGATGGTGAAGACATCCTCAACCGGCATCAGGAACGGCTTCTCGGTGTCGCGGACCGGGTCCGGGATGGACTCGTCGACAGCCTCCATCAGGTCCTGGACGGACTTGACCCACTTCTCGTCGCCCTCGAGCGCCTTGAGTGCCGACACCCGGACCACCGGGGCGTCCTCGTCGAACTCCTGGGCGGCCAGCAGCTCGCGGACCTCCAGCTCGACGAGCTCCAGGAGCTCCTCGTCGTCGACCATGTCGGACTTGTTCAGCGCCACCAGGATGTAGGGCACACCGACCTGACGGGCCAGCAGCACGTGCTCACGGGTCTGCGGCATCGGGCCGTCGGTGGCCGCGACCACCAGGATGGCGCCGTCCATCTGGGCGGCACCGGTGATCATGTTCTTGATGTAGTCGGCGTGGCCCGGCGCGTCGACGTGGGCGTAGTGCCGCTTCTCGGTCTGGTACTCCACGTGGGAGATGTTGATCGTGATACCGCGCTGACGCTCCTCGGGAGCGTTGTCGATCTGGTCGAATGCACGCGACTCATTCAGGTCCGGGTACTTGTCGTGCAGAACCTTGGTGATAGCCGCGGTCAGCGTCGTCTTGCCGTGGTCAACGTGACCGATGGTCCCGATGTTGACGTGCGGCTTCGTCCGCTCGAACTTCGCCTTCGCCACTTCTTGTCCTCCTGGACTTGTTGGTGCTGGATTACAGCAGGTTTGATCTTTTTAGTTTGTGCCACCGTAGCGGCACGGGCGGGCGGTGCCTATTCGCCCGTTGCCTTGGCGATAATTTCCTTCGCCACCTGCGCCGGCACTTCGGCGTAGGAGTCGAACACCATGGAGTAGTTCGCCCGGCCCTGGGTCTTCGACCGCAAGTCTCCGACATAGCCGAACATCTCCGACAGTGGCACCTGCGCCTTGACGACGCGCGCACCGCTGCGCTCCTCCATGGCCTGGATCTGACCACGGCGGGAGTTCAGGTCGCCGATCACATCGCCCATGTAGTCCTCGGGCGTGGTGACCTCGACGGCCATGATCGGTTCCAGGATCACCGGCTGCGCTTGCGCGGCAGCCTTTTTCAGCGCCTGCGAGCCGGCCACCTTGAAGGCCATCTCGGAGGAGTCGACATCGTGGTATTGACCGTCGAGCAGGGTGACCTTGATGTTGACCAGCGGGTAGCCGGCCAGCACGCCGTACTGCATGGCGTCCTGGGCGCCGGCGTCGACCGCCGGGATGTACTCGCGGGGCACCCGGCCGCCGGTGACCTTGTTCTCGAACTCGTAGGTCGCACCGTCCTCGCCGGTGAACGGCGCGAGGCTGATGAGCACCTTGGCGAACTGACCGGAGCCACCGGTCTGCTTCTTGTGGGTGTACTCGACCTTCTCCACCGTGCGCTTGATGGTCTCCTTGTAGGCCACCTGCGGCTTACCGACGTTGGCCTCGACCTTGAACTCGCGGCGCATCCGGTCCACCAGGATGTCCAGGTGCAGCTCGCCCATCCCGCCGATCACGGTCTGGCCGGTCTCCTGGTCCAGGTGCACCTTGAAGGTCGGGTCCTCTTCGGCCAGCTTCTGGATCGCCAGGCTCAGCTTCTCCTGGTCGCTCTTGGTCTTCGGCTCGATGGCCACCTCGATGACCGGGGCCGGGAACGTCATCGACTCCAGCACGATCTGGTTCGCCGGGTCGCACAGCGTGTCGCCGGTGGTGGTGTCCTTGAGGCCGATCATCGCGTAGATGTGCCCCGCCGACGCCGAGTCGACCGGGTTCTCCTTGTTGGAGTGCATCTGGAACAGCTTGCCCAGCCGCTCCTTCTTGCCCTTGGTCGAGTTGATCACCTGCGTGCCGGACTCAACCTTGCCGGAGTACACCCGCACGTAGGTGAGCTTGCCGAAGAACGGGTGCACCGCGATCTTGAACGCCAGCGCCGAGAACGGCTCGCTGATGCTGGGCTTGCGGCTGATGATCTCGTCTTCTTTGCCGGGCACGTGACCCTGCACGGACTCGACGTCCAGCGGCGACGGCAGGTAGTCGATCACCGCGTCCAGCATCGGCTGGACACCCTTGTTCTTGAACGCGCTGCCGCACAGCACCGGGTACAGCTCCGAGGCGACCGTCAGCTTGCGAATACCGGCCTTGATCTCCTCGACGGAGAGCTCCTCGCCGCCGAAGTACTTCTCCAGCAGCGCCTCGTCGGTCTCGGCGACGGCCTCCAGCAGCGCGGTCCGGTACTCGGCCGCTTTGTCGGCCAGCTCGGCCGGGATGTCGACGGTCTCGTAGGTCTCACCGAGCTTGGTCTCGCCGCGCCACACCTTGGCGTTCATCTCGACCAGGTCGACGATGCCCTCGAAGTCGTTCTCCGCGCCGATCGGCAGCTGGATCACCAGCGGACGCGCGCCGAGGCGCTCTTCGATGGTGCGCACGGTGAAGTAGAAGTCCGCGCCCAGCTTGTCCATCTTGTTGACGAAGCAGATCCGCGGCACGTCGTACTTGTCGGCCTGGCGCCACACCTGCTCGGACTGCGGCTCCACGCCTTCCTTGCCGTCGAACACCGCGACGGCACCATCAAGGACACGCAGGGACCGCTCCACCTCGACGGTGAAGTCGACGTGGCCCGGGGTGTCAATGATGTTGATCTGGTTGTTGTTCCAGAAACAGGTCACCGCGGCGGAGGTGATGGTGATGCCGCGCTCCTGCTCCTGCTCCATCCAGTCGGTGGTCGAGGCACCGTCGTGCGTCTCACCGATCTTGTAGTTGACACCGGTGTAGTACAGGATCCGCTCGGTCGTCGTCGTCTTACCGGCATCGATGTGCGCCATGATGCCGATATTGCGGACCTTGTTCAGGTCGGTGAGCACGTCCTGTGCCACAGCAGTCTTCCCAACTCTTTCGATAACTGGATTGCTTTGTCGTCGTCGGGGCCGGCCCCATCAATCGGGGCGCGGGCCCGCCTTACCAGCGGTAGTGCGCGAAGGCCCGGTTCGCCTCGGCCATCTTGTGGGTGTCTTCCCGGCGCTTGACCGCGGCACCCAGCCCGTTGCTGGCGTCGAGGATCTCGTTGGCCAGCCGCTCGACCATGGTCTTCTCCCGACGCGCCCGCGAGAAGCTCACCAGCCAGCGCAGCGCCAGCGTGGTGGAGCGCTCGGCCCGGACCTCGACCGGCACCTGGTAGGTGGCGCCACCGACACGGCGGCTACGCACCTCAAGGGCCGGCTTGACGTTGTCCAGCGCACGCTTGAGCGTCACGACCGGGTCGGTGCCGGTCTTGTCCCGCGCCTGCTCCAACGCGCCGTAGACGATGCGCTCGGCCAGCGACTTCTTGCCGGCCAGCAGCACCTTGTTGACCAGCTGGGTGACCAGCTGCGACCCGTAGACCGGGTCGGAAACCAGTGGCCGCTTGGGAGCGGGACCTTTGCGCGGCATCAGCCCTTCTCCTTCTTGGCGCCGTACTTGCTCCTGGCCTGCTTACGGCCCTTGACTCCCTGGGTGTCCAGCGAGCCGCGGATGATCTTGTAGCGCACACCCGGCAGGTCCTTCACCCGGCCGCCGCGCACCAGCACCATCGAGTGCTCCTGCAGGTTGTGACCCTCGCCCGGGATGTAGGCGGTGACCTCCACCTGGCTGGTCAGCTTGACGCGGGCCACCTTGCGAAGCGCCGAGTTCGGCTTCTTCGGGGTGGTGGTGTACACGCGGGTGCACACGCCACGGCGCTGCGGGCTGCCCTTGAGGGCCGCGGTCTTGACCTTGGCGACCTTGTCGCGGCGGCCCTTGCGGACCAGCTGCTGAATGGTTGGCATCTACCGGCTTCCTGTATCGCTGTTCAAACTCTTGTAAATCCTGCAGTCTGTGCCCCACCGCTAACCCGCGGTCGGGCGTGTCGCATGGGCCGCCGCGGATTACTCCGCTGCATAATGGACATGCGAATTGGGCCAGGCGCGCGCGTTATGTCACTAAACGCGCCTCTGTGGCCAGGCACGAGCTACTACGATACCCGGCGGCACTCCGGCAGGTCAAAGCGCGTCCCCAACATCCCCTGTGACCCCTCTGGGCCCGGTCCCCGGTCTCCTCGCGGTTATCCGGTGCGGCTGTCCATCGCCGAGGCCAGCCGGCGCACCATGTCGGCGAAAACCGCGTCGGTGTCGACGTCATCCATCACCCCGGTCATCTCCAACAGCACGAAACCGTGCATCGCTGCCCAGAACTCCAGGGACGCGTGAAATGCCCGCTCACCGGCGAGCCCGTAGGACATCAACACCTCGATCACCGGGGCGGCCGCGCGGGTGGCCGCGGCGGTGTATTCCGGGTCCTCGCCGCCCAGCGGCATCCGGGTGAACGCCGAATAGCGACCCGGGTGGTGGTGGGCGTAGCTGCGGTAGGCGCCGGCCATCACCAGCACCGCGTCATCGCGGGCGCGGCCCTGGCCGACCTGGGTCAGCATCTCGAGGATGTCGTCGATGACGCGCATCCGCATCGCGCGGCGCAGATCACCGAGGCTGTGCACGTGGTTGTAGAGCGACGGGCCCTTGGTGCCCAGCTGAGTGGCCAGCGCATTGATGGTCAGGGCGTCCCAGCCCTCGCGGTCCAGGAAGTTCAGTGCGGCGTTGACGATGACTTCCCGGCTCAGCTTGACCGGGCGCGCCCCGGATTTGCCGTTGGCGCGCGAGCGACCGCCCGCCGCGGGCGGGTCTGGTCGAGCTGACATGGCGTTCGCCCTTCGTAGGACTTGGAGATCAGCTAAGAACTCTAATCGACGGATAAGTGGGGGAAGCCGCGTACGGCCGAGCCGGCGCGACGTAAGCTTTGCCGAGATCGCGACCGGCGAGAGGGGCACGGGAGATGAAGCAGACCGCGCTGGGTGCTGCGCTGCTGTGTTTCGCGGCCGGTATGACGGGAGGCGTCCCGAGCGCGCAGGCCGTGCCCGGCGACATCCACGTCTACGGGGTGCACGAGACCCGCACGCTGGACTGCAACGGCGGCACCCTGTTCATCAACGGCGTCAACAACACCGTTCACGCGATGGGCAACTGCTGGGCGGTGACCATGCAGGGCTCGCAGAACACCGTCATCGCGGAGAACATCATCAACGACGTCACCGTCTACGGCTACGACCAGACCGTCTACTACCACAACGGCGACCCTCTCCTGTTCGACCGCGGACGTGAGCTGGGGATGACCAACCGGCTCCAACGCGTACCGGCGTGACTCGCAGATCGCCGCTGGGCATCTGCGTCACGATCACGACACTGTTTCTCGGCCTGGCCGGCTGCGACGGTTCGGCGGACGCGTCCCACCCGAAGCGCCCGTCGATGAGCCCGAACGTCAACACCATCGATTACGGCTCGTTCGGGACGACCTCGGCGGTGGACTGTGCCGACGGCAAGTCGCTCAACGTGGCCGGATCGAATAACAGATTGACGGTCCGGGGGCGCTGCGAAGCGGTGAACGTCGCGGGCGCCGACAACCGGATCACCGTCGAGCGGGTCGACCAATCGCTGACGATCACCGGGCTCAACAACTCCGTCACCTACCGCGGCGGCGAGCCGCGGGTGGATGATCGCGGTTCGGGCAACACTGTCGCCGACGAACGCTGATCCGGCGTCGGCTCAGGCTTTGGCGCCGTGCCGACCGGCGCCGCCGGCGAACCGGCCCGCTCCCTGCACCGCCTCCTCGGCGACCCGCGCGATGCTGCCGAATTCCTGATCCATCGCATGGGTTTCGGTCATACCCCACTGATGCAGAGCCGAGAGCCGATCCGAACGCAGGCACCCCTGCGGCAGCTCGGCGAGTTCGCCGGCCAGCTGCTCGGCTGCAGCACGGGCCTGCCCTTTGGGCACCACCCGGTTGGCCAGTCCGATCGCATGCGCCTCCTCGGCATCCACGGCCCGACCGGTGAGGATCATGTCCATGGCGCGGCTGTGGCCGATCAGCCGGGGCAAGCGCACCGTGCCGCCGTCGATGAGCGGCACCCCCCAGCGCCGGCAGAACACCCCGAAAACCGCGTCGGCCTCGGCGACCCGCAGGTCACACCAGAGCGCCAACTCCAGGCCGCCGGCGACCGCGTAGCCGCTCACCGCGGCGATCACCGGCTTGGACAGCACCATCCGGGTCGGCCCCATCGGACCCGGCCCGGCGCGGTGGGTCTGATTGGCGTTGGCAGTGCCGAACGCTTTGAGATCGGCTCCCGCACAGAAGGTTCCGTGGTCTCCCCAGAGCACTGCCACCGACGCGGTGTGGTCGCGGTCGAAGTCGGCGAAGGCCTGATACAGCGCGGCGGCGGTCGGCCCGTCGACGGCGTTGCGCGCCTGTGGCCGGTCCAGGATCACGGTGGTCACCGCGCCGCTGCGCTCCACCCGTACGCTCATGACACCTCCACCGGTCGGCCCGCATCTCGGCGTGCCGCCACTTCGTCGACGAATTCCGCGTAGCGAGTGCGGATTCGCTCCCCCGGCCAGTCCGGCGGAAGCAGCTCGGTCGGCAGCACCGGATCGCGGCGCAGATGGCGGACCATGGCCGCGGCGACCATGAAGCGACCGGGCACATCGGGGGCAGCGTCCATCTCGGTGAGCAGTCCGTCACCGGTCGCCGCCCACCCGGCCAGATCCCACAGCTTGCCGGCAAGTTCGGCCGGTTGGTCGTCGCGCGCCGTGAACAGCCGGGTGTGGACGTCCAGGTCCGCACCCAGATCGACATCAATGTTGTCCGGGCGCATCCAAATCCCTTCGCGCAGTTCGGCGAATCGCCGCTCACAGAGCCCGGACCGCAAGGCGGCCCGGGTTCGCGCGTCGCAGCCGATGCTGGTGATCACCACCGCAAGCCAGTCACCGCCCCATTGCCGGGCCCGGGGATTGAGCGCCTCGTCCTGCCGGCGCTGGCGTTCCAGCAGGCGGTCGGACAGCCCGTAGCCCGCGGCGGAGCGGACCAGGTCCCCGGCGGCGACCAGCCGGGTGAGCGCCACCCGCATAGCGGTTTCCTTGATACCGAAACCCGCTGTAAGGATGAGCAATTCAGCCGACGTGGCCGAGGCCGGGTGCGCCCCCAGCAGCACCGACAACACCACCGAGCGGGCCGTCATGCGAACTGGTGACTCGGCCATGGTCGCTAGACCCCGGAGGTCTGTCGGCCATGGTCCCCGAACGGCTCGTCGCGGTGCCGCACCGCGTCGCGAAAACCGTGCGCCACCGCGTCGGCGACGAATGCGTGCCCCTCGGGGGTGTGCCGCGCGACTCCGTCGAAGACGGTGCTGACCATCTGACTGGTGGCCACCCCTTGCTGCAGCAGCGCGGTGTTGAGCGCCAGTTTGGCCATGATCAGCTGGTTGACCGGCATCGCGGCGATGCGGGCCACCAGGCGCTCGGTGCGCTCGTCGAGCTCCGCCGGATCGGGGGCCTCGATAGCCAGGCCCCATTCGGCGGCTTGAGCGCCGGTGATGCAATCCCCGGTCAGCAGCAGGCGTTTGGCGCGCTGGTCACCGAGCCGGTGCGCCCACAGGCCAGCTGCCGGCACCCCCCAGACCCGGGTCGGCGGGTAGCCGATCTTGGCGTCGGACGCCGTGATCACCTGGTCGGCATGCAGTGCGATGTCGGTGCCGCCGGCCACGCAGTAGCCGTGGATCTTGACCACGGTCGGCTTGTCGGCGTGCATCAGCGAGGCGAACCCGCGGACGAACCGGCTCATCATCTGGTAGTCGATCATCGGATCCCACGGCTGATCGGGGCGGTGGTTGACCGCCTGAATCTTGCCGTCGAGCACACTGCCGCGGTAGTTCTCACCGCCCGCCGACGCCGAACCCTCGGCATAGGCGCCCAGGTCGAAGCCCGCGCAGAACCCCTCGCCGCGGCCGGACACCAGGATCACGTGCACGTTCGGATCCAGGTCGGCCCGCTCCACCAGGGCCGACAGCTCCAGCGGGGTGTCGGCGGTGATCGCGTTGCCCTTCTCCGGGCGGTTGAAGGTGATCCGGGCGATGCGGTCGGTGACCTCGTAGGTCATCGTCCGCAGATTGTCGAACTCAACCGGGGCGATATGGTGTCGCATGAAATCGCCTGTCCCCTAACCCTTTACCATGGCTCGTTCGAGGATCGGCCCCAGATCCAGGCCCGGCGGCAGCGTGCCGAACGCGCCACCCCACTGTCCGCCGAGCCGGGACGCCAAGAACGCCTCGGCGACGGCCGGGTGGCCATGTCGCACCAGCAGCGCGCCCTGCAGCGCCAGGCAGATGTCCTCGGCGATCTTGCGGGCCCGGTACTGAGCTCCGTCAGCGTCGCCGAGGTCGCCCAACTGCGCCTTGAGCGCGTCGATGTGGGTGTCCAGCCGGCGATCCTGCCCGGCGGTTCCGGCCAGCTCGTCGAAGAGCACCGCCACCGAGTCGGGTTGGGTGGCCAACGCCCGCAACGTGTCCAGGGCGCTGACATTGCCCGAACCCTCCCAGATGCCCATCAGCGGCGCCTCCCGATACAGCCGCGGCATCAACGAGTCCTCGATGTAGCCGTTGCCGCCCAAGCACTCCATCGCCTCGACGGCGTGCGGCGTGGCGCGCTTGCATACCCAGTACTTGGTGGCCGCCAGGCCGATCCGGCGCAGCAGCCCCTCCCGGTCGTCCCCCTGGATCGCCTTGTCGGTGGCGCCGGCCATCCGCATGGTCACCACGGTGGCCGCTTCGGCCTCCACCGCGAGGTCGGCCAGCACGTTGCGCATCAGCGGTTGGTCGATCAGGTAGTCGCCGAACGCTTTTCGGTGCTGTGTGTGGTAACTGGCGCGGGCCAGCCCCATCCGCATACTGGTGGCGCTGCCCAGCGCGCAGTCCAGCCGGGTCAGGTTGACCATCTCGATGATGACCGAGACGCCGCGACCCTCCTCGCCGACAAGCCACGCGGTGGCGCCGTCGTACTCGACCTCACTGGAGGCGTTGGCATGATTGCCGAGCTTGTCCTTGAGCCGTTGCAGCCGCATCCGGTTGCGGGTCCCGTCGGGCAGCACCCGCGGCAGGAAGAAACAACTCAGGCCGCCGGGCGCCTGGGCCAGCACCAGGAACACGTCGCACATCGGCGCGGAAGTGAACCACTTGTGCCCGGTCAGGGTGTAGCTGCCATCGGCGTTCGGCACCGCCTGGGTGGTGCCGGCGCGCACATCGGAGCCGCCCTGCTTCTCGGTCATCGACATCCCCGCGGTGAGACCGGCCTTGGCGGTGGGGACCTTGAGCACCGGGTCGTAGACCCGACTGGTCAGCAGCGGCTCGTAGGTTTTCGACAGTTCCTGGTTGTAGCGCAGCGCGGGGATGATCGCGTATGTCATCGAGATCGGACACATGTGGCCGGGCTCGGCAGTCCACACCCCGGTTTGGGCGGCACGCACCACGTGGGCGCCCGGTCGCGGGTCAGCCCACGGCGCGGCGTGCAGTCCGTGGGCGATCGCGGTGCGCATCAGCTCGTGATAGGCCGGGTCGTATTCCACTTCGTCGATGCGGTTGCCGACGACGTCGTGGGTGTGCAGGACCGGTCGGTTGCGGTCGGCCAGCTCACCCCAGCGCTGAGTCTGATTAGATCCGGAGATGGCCCCGAGGTCGGTGACTTCGTCGACGCCCCACTGCCCACCCTCGCGGATCAGCGCCTCGATGAGGACCGGCGACGACGCCGGGTTGTAGCCCTCCAGTGGAGGGACCTGGTTGGTGACGAGATGCGTGTCGGCCATAGTCGAGTATTACTGTTTTTCGACGTTTGCACAATATACGTAACCTAAGTTATGTCCGGCAAACAAAACGGCGGCCACGGCCCGAGGTCGGGAGGTTCCGGGCCGTGACCGCCGCGTCTATGGGGTGTCGCGCTAGGGGCTGCTCATCCCCACCGCGCCGCAGCTGCACCACTCAGTCATCGGGAATCCCTCCGCTGGAATGAACGTGCGAGCTGCCCTTTCTGGCGAAGCCTAGCTAATTAATAGCACATCCCCAACCAGCTGTCATTATTTTCATGGAATATCAGTCCATATGGCTGTTTAGGCGGTCAGTTTCCGACGGCGGGTCTCCGACTACGGGTGCCACAGCGCGACAGCGAAGGCGTTAGTCGTCGATACGGAACGAATTCGCCGGAATCCCGGAAGGCAGACCACCGGGGTGTGGCGGGATCTGGCCGGGTCGATCAGCCGACGCGTTCCTTGAGGAACGCGATGTCGGCCTTGCGGCCCTCTTCGGCGGTCTCACAGATGACCGGGGCGCCGGCGGCCTTGACGACGGCTACCAGCAGGTCCGGATCGATCTGGCCGGTGCCGAAATTGGCGTGCCGGTCCCGGCCGGAGCCGGCGGCATCCTTGGAGTCGTTGCAGTGCACCAGGTCGATGCGCCCGGTGATGGCCTTGATCCGCTCCACCGCGTCGGGAAGGGATTCACCGGCCGCCCAGGTGTGGCAGGTGTCCAGGCAGAACCCGACCCCGGTGTCACCGATGTGGTCCCAGAGCTTGGCGATGGTGTCGAAGCGCCGGGCCATCGCGTGCTCACCACCGGCAGTGTTCTCCAGATACACCGGGACGGTCGTCTCCAGCCGGTCCAGTGCCTTGCGCCAGCGGGCGAATCCGGCCAGCGGGTCGGATTCGTCGGCAGTGACGTGCCCGCCGTGCACGATCACCGCGGCAGCGCCGATGTCGGCGGCGGCGTCGCAGGTCTGCTGCAGGATCGTGCGCGAGGGGATGCGCACCCGGTTGTTCGCCGATGCGACGTTGATCAGGTACGGCGCGTGCACGTAGATCGGCAGCGCGGCCGCCCGCAACTGCGCTGCGTCCTCGCGCGGTTTGGGGGCCTTCCAGCTCTGCGGGTTGCCGAGGAATATCTGCACCGTGTCGGCGCCGTCCGCCTCCGCGGCGGCCAACGGATCAGCCGGGCGCACATGGGAACCGATCAACACAGGGGTCAGCCTAGTTCGGTGACGATGCCGGCGAGGAACGAGCCGGTTGAGGAGCCGGACAATCAGGTTAGTTCGGTGACGATGCCGGCGAGGAACGAGCCGGTTGAGGAACCGGACAATCAGGTTAGTTCGGTGACGATGCCGGCGAGGAACGAGCCGGCGGAGGAGCCGGACAATCAGGTTAGTTCGGTGACGATGCCGGCGAGGAACGAGCCGGTTCTGGGGGTACCCCCAGCACCGGCGAGGAACGAGCCGGTTCTGGGGGTACCCCCAGCCGCGCAGCGGCGAGGGGGCGAGCCGGACAGTCAGGCTGGTTCCCAGGTGTGCACCGGCTGGTTGGTGTGCATGTGCACGCAGTAGCGACGCAACATCTCCGCCAGGGCGTCGGGCCGACTCATCCCCTGCGCCTGCAACGCCTGGACCGTCGACACCTGCCAGGTGGCGCCGTTACGTCCCGAGGCGATCCGTCCCTCGATGATGCCTAGGAACCGGTCGGACACCTCGGCCGCCACCCCCCACTCGTCGAGGCCCCGACGGGCCATCGGAAGCAGTTCACGCCGGGTCAGCTCCGCTACGCTCACCTCGCCCAGGCCCGGCCAGTACAGCCGGGCAGCCATGCCGTGGCGGGCGGCCGCCAGAAAGTTGTCGTGGGCGGCGGCAAAGCTCATCTGGGACCACAGCGGCCGTCGCTCGCGGGCCAGACTGCGCAGCAGGCCGTAGTAAAAGACCGCGTTCGCCAGCATGTCGGCCACCGTCGGCCCGGACGGCAGCACCCGGTTCTCCACGCGCAGGTGCGGCCGTCCCTCGACGACGTCGTAGACCGGCCGATTCCACCGGTACACCGTCCCGTTGTGCAGGCGCAGCTCGGATAGCTGCGGTGTACGACCCTGCGCCAGCTCGGCGGCCGGATCCTCGTCGGAGACCTCCGGCAGCAACGGCGGGAAGTAGCGCACGTTCTCCTCGAACAGGTCGAAGATGGAGGTTATCCACCGCTCGCCGAACCACACCCGGGGCCGCACCCCCTGGTTCTTCAGCTCGTCGGGGCGGGTGTCGGTGGATTGGGCGAACAGCTCGACCCGGGTCTCCGCCCACAGTCGATGGCCGAAGAATGTCAATGGACAGCTGAAACTGCCCGTGGGCGGACAGGAGAACTGCCCGTTGGTGGCCAATAAGAACTGCCCAG